>NZ_JBITIB010000033.1:0-49475 GCF_044458565.1 Streptomyces sp. NPDC050433
CATCTCATTGCACGCCTTGAACATGTCCCCCAACCGCGCCGCACCGTCCAGCAGCGAGTACTGGGTGTGGACATGCAGATGCGTGAACGGCGGCTTGGTCACGGCTGAGGCCTCCAGCGAAACGAGCGGACGAGCGAGAGCTGCCCCGGGGGGACAGCCTCGAAGTCTACGACCGCCCACTGACAATCCCGGCGGGCCGGACGGGGTCGCACGAACCTCCGGGTCGACCCGCGCCGGACGGGCACGCACCGGTACGTTCGTGCGTTGCCAGTACTGACGGTGCCGTCGCCCGAGGCGGGTGGCGTGCCCGTTCATCCGCCCAGTCGTCCGCCCCGTTCGTCATGTTCCAGGAGGCACCACCGATGTCGGTCCCGCGCCCGGTCGAAGCCGTTGACCAGCAGCGAGGGGAGGAGATCCTCGACGTGTTCGGCACCGCCTTCGGTGCCCTGCTCGCCGCTGATCCGGCGGCCTTCCAGGTCAAGTTCCGCAAGATGGCCGCCTCCGCCTTCGCCTTCTACCGAGGCACGGCGTGCCTGTTCTACAACGACCTGGCGCGGGAGCGGCACAGCGGTCCGTATGTGGACGAGCGGACGGGCCGGGTCTGGATCCACGGCGATCTGCACGCCGAGAACTTCGGCACGTACATGGACGCGAACGGCCGGCTGATCTTCAATGTCAACGACTTCGACGAGGCCTACGTAGGACCGTTCACCTGGGACCTGAAGCGACTGGCCGCCTCCCTCGCGCTGATCGGCTACACGAAGGCCCTCAGCGACGACCAGATCAGCGAGCTGGTCCGGATCTACGCCACCGCCTACCGCGAGCGGATCCACGCGCTGGCCACCGGCGCGAAGAACGACGAGGTGCCGCCCTTCACGCTGGACACGGCGAGCGGCCCGCTGCTGGACGCGCTGCGGGACGCCCGCTCGCTGACCCGTTTCGCGCTGCTCGACTCGATGACCGAGATCCGCGACTTCGAGCGCCGCTTCGCGCCCGGCGGCGGCTCCATCGAGCTGGACGCCGCCACCCGCTACAAGGTCCTGGCAGCCTTCGACGGCTATCTGGAGACCCTGCCGGAGTCCAGCCTGACCCGCCCCGACTCGTACCGGGTGAAGGACGTGGTGGGACGGCGCGGCATCGGTATCGGTTCGGCGGGCCTGCCCTCGTACAACATCCTGCTGGAGGGCAACAGCGACGCGCTGGAGAACGACGTCGTGATCTACCTCAAGCAGGCGCAGACCCCCGCCGTCTCCCGGCACATCACCGACGAACAGGTGCGCGGCTACTTCCAGCACGAGGGCCACCGCACGGTGATCTCGCAGCGCGCGCTCCAGGCGCACGCCGACCCGTGGCTCGGCTGGACCGAGCTGAACGGCGCGGGCCAGCTGGTCGCCGAGGTCTCCCCGTACGCGGTCGATCTCGACTGGTCCGATCTCGACGACCCGGCCGAGATCGCCGCCGTCGTCGCCGACCTCGGCCGGGCGACGGCCACGATGCACGGGGCGGCGGACGACGAGAGCGGCCACTCGCTGGTGCCGTTCTCCACGGAGCGGGCCATCGACGCGGCGATCGCGGCCGACGAGGAGGGCTTCTCCGAGTTGCTGGTGGAGTTCGCCCACAGCTACGGGGCGCGGGCCCGCTCGGACCACCAGATCTTCGTGGACCTCTTCCGCAACGGGCAGCTCGGCGGCAGCTGACGCGCCCTGACCGGCCCTGACCCGGTCCTCCGCCGCCCACGACCGGCCGGATCCGATCGGGGGCGGCGAAGACCTTAGGGGCCCCTTACACACACTCGTGGCACACTCGGCGACGATGGACATATCGGCGGCACGGCTCAGAGCGCTGCGGGCGGCATTGTTCACGGCTCTGGCCGTGACGCTGTCCGCCGGCTCGCATGTGCTGCTGTCGCGGGCCCCGCTCCCGCTGTCCGTCGTCGCCGTCCTGTGCGCCGTCGTGTTCCCGGTCTCGTACGCCCTCGCGGGCCGCGAACGGGGCTTCTGGCGTATCGCGGCCCTGCTCGTCCCGCTGGAACTGGCCGCGGACACCATCTTCACCACCGGCCAGAACGTCTGTTACGGCCCCGCCGGCGGGCCCGTCGCGGGATCCCTGCGCTCCGTCGGCTTCGACGTCCTGTGCGGCGGCGCCTTCGGCTCCCCGCTGCCCGGCGTCTCGCCCGTGGCCTCACCGGACGGCGCGGCGGCCACCCTGCTGGGCTCGCCCGACCCCGCGCTGCCCTGGCTGCTGCTCGCCACCCATGTCGCGATCGGTCTGCTCGCCTCGCTCTGGCTGCGCCGGGGCGAGGCGGCACTGGCCGGCCTGGTGCGGGCGATCGCCGGCTTCGCCTTCCGGCCGCTGCTGGTCGCGGTCGCCGTGGCCGGCACGGTCCGCCGTACGGTACGGCGCTTCCCGCGCCCCGCCGGCCTCCCGCGCGCCTCCCGCACGCTTCTGTTCGCGCACTCCGTCGGACGACGGGGACCACCGCGCTCGGCCCTTCTCCCGGCCTGAGCACCACGTCGGCAGCCGCTTCCGGCCGCCGTCCGTCCCCGCGTAGCGGCGCAGACCCATCCGCGCCCGCGCGACTCGTTCGACCCCACACGGAGTGACCCACCATGAGCGCACGCAACAGCAACGCCAACAAGGCAGCCGCCCGCGAGCGGCTGCGCGAGCAGCGGGAGCGGCAGGCGAGGAAGGACCGGGCCCGCCGCCAGGTCGTCGTCGCCGGATCGACCGTCGCGATCCTGGCGATCGCCGGAGGCGTCGGATACGGCGTCGTCCAGGCGAACAAGCCCTCGCACTGGGAGGCGGCCAAGGACACCAAGGCCGTCACCGCCCCGAAGAACACCTCCGGCGCGAACGGCACGACCGTCGTCATCGGCAAGCCCGAGGCCAAGAAGACCCTGGAGCTGTACGAGGACTCCCGCTGCCCGATCTGCGCGACGTTCGAGCAGCAGGTCGGCGCCACGATCCAGAAGGACGTCGACGCGGGCAAGTACAAGATCAAGTACATCGGCGCCACGTTCATCGACAACTCGGACAACGGCGAGGGCTCAAAGAACGCGCTGTCCGCGCTGGGCGCCGCGCTCGACGTGAGCCCCGAGGCGTTCTCGGCGTACAAGGCCGCGCTCTACTCGCAGCAGAACCACCCCAGCGAGAGCGACGACAAGTTCGCCGACGACAGCGCCCTGCTCAAGATCGCCGACTCGGTGGACGGGCTCAAGGGCAACGCGGCGTTCAAGAAGAACGTCGAGAACGGCACGTTCGACGCCTGGGCGATGAAGATGTCGGCGACGTTCGACAACAGCGGCGTGGAGGGCACCCCGACGCTCCGGATGGACGGGAAGAAGGTCACGGCGGCGGGCAGCAAGAACGCCCCGATGACCACCCAGGAGTACACGGCGGCGATCACCAAGGCACTCGCCGCGTGACGCCACGCGGTCACCGAGTGGCATCCAAGGCGTAACAGCGTGCGGGCCGCCCCTCGGTGGCCCGTACGCTGAGCCCCATGACCGGGGGCGACGAGTACAGGATCATCGACGGGCGGTTCGAGCTGCTGGAGCGGCTCGGCAGCGGCGGCATGGGCACGGTGTGGCGGGCACGTGACACGGTGCTCCACCGCGAGGTGGCGCTGAAGGAAGTCCGGCCCCCCGACCCCGCGTTGGCGTCGGCGACGCCCGGCGCCGTACACCTGCTGCGGGAGCGAGTACTGCGCGAGGCACGGGCGTTGGCGCGGATCAGCCACCCGCATGTGGTGACGATCCATCACATCGTGGACGTGGGCCCTCATCCATGGATCGTCATGGAGCTGCTGCCGGGCGTCACGCTCCAGGACCGGCTGGCGCGGGGCGTGTCGCACCCCGTGGAGGCGGCCAGGATCGGCCGCCAGGTGCTGTCCGGGCTGCGGGCCGCCCACGCGGTCGGCATCCAGCACCGCGATGTGAAGCCGGCCAACGTCATGCTGCGCGAGGACGGCACCGCGGTGCTCACGGACTTCGGCATCGCGGCTCTCCAGGGCTCGACCTCACTCACGGCGACCGGTGAACTCGTCGGCTCGCCCGAGTACTTCGCCCCCGAGCGCATCCGGGGCCACGACGACGACCCCGCGTCGGACCTGTGGTCGCTGGGGGTGACGCTGTACGTCTGCGTGGAGGGCGTCAGTCCGCTGCGCCGCGCCACGACCCTGGCCACGCTCGCCGCCGTACTGGACGAGCCGGTGCCGCCGCCCGTACGGTCCGGGCCGCTCGCGCCCGTACTGAACGCGCTGCTGGTACGCGACCCCGCCGCGCGGCCCGACGCCGCCCGGCTGGATCAGATGCTGGCCCAGGTCGAGTCGGGCGCCGCACCGGACTGGGCGCTGCCGACCCTCAACGCCGCCGTGCCTCCGCCGCAGCCGCCACCGCCCGCCGACCCGCAGCGGGCGGCGGAGGACAGGGCCGCCGCCCCGACGCGGCGTCAGCCCGCGGCTCCCGAACGGAGCGGCCGTACGCCCGTGGTCATCGCCGCGGTCGCCACGGCCGTCGCGCTCGTGGCGGCGACCGCGCTGGTCTTCGCACTCCGGGACGATTCCGGCTCGCCGTCCGAGGGGAAGGGCGGTGAGACGAGCGGCGGGACGAGCAGTCCCTCCGGCGAGGCTTCGACGGAGGCGCCGGACACGGCGGACGGGCCGTCGCCCGGCCCGGACCGGGCGACGCCCTCGGCGACACCGGACAAGGACGACAGCGGCAGCGACGACGAGCCGTCGGGCGACGACCTCACCGGCAACTGGGTCGCGCAGCTCGCCTCCACGGAGAAGTCCGCGGGCACCGGCGCCCGCGACAAGCAGGCGGCGGCGCTGCGCGGCAAGGGCATCGCCAACGCCCGGTACCTGGACAGCGACGACCACGCCTCGCTGACGTCGGGCTACTGGATGTTCTACGTCTCCGGCTTCAACAGCGGCTCGCACGCCGTCGCCTGGTGCCGCACCCGCGGCCTCGACACGAACAGCACCTGTGTGGGCCGCTACATCAGCGACGCCGCGACCGACCGGCAGTACCTCTGCAGCCCGACGCCGGACGGCGGCACCACGGGCCGCTGCACACGCGACTGAACACCCGCCGGAACACCCACCGCTGTCAGGCCAGCGAGTCGATGAACGCCAGCCCCGTGCGCCAGGTCTGCTCGGCGGCCGACTCGTCGTAGTCCGGCAGGTCCGGGTCGGTGTAGAGATGCCCGACGCCCCGGTACCGGTAGATCTCCACGTCGGCCCCGATCTGGCGCATACGCGGATACCAGGTGTTCAGCCAGTCGTGCGGCTCGGACACGTCCGGGTCGGCGACATGCAGTTGTACGGGCAGGTCGTCCACGGACGCGTTCGCGGCGATGTCCGACGTGCCGTGCATCAGCAGCAGCCCGCGGGCCTTCGAGTCCCCCAGCGCCAGCGTCTGGGCGACGGCCCCGCCGAAGGAGAATCCCGCGTACACCAGACCGCGCTCCGAGTAGGGTGCCACGGCGAG
Source organism: Streptomyces sp. NPDC050433 (assembly GCF_044458565.1). NCBI lineage: Bacteria > Bacillati > Actinomycetota > Actinomycetes > Kitasatosporales > Streptomycetaceae > Streptomyces > Streptomyces sp. NPDC050433. The sequence continues at coordinate 5,490 of NZ_JBITIB010000033.1, forward strand.
GACGGCGCGCCTGAGCAGTTCGTCCGAGCCGATCTTCTCCTTGAGGTCCCTGCCCTCCTCGGCACTCCCGGCGGTTTGGCCCTCGAAGAGGTCGGGCACGTGCACGTGGTGTCCGGCTGCGCGCAGCCGTTCGGCCCCCGCGTGCACGGCCGGGCGCAGCCCGTGGACCGAATGAAAGAGAACGACGTCCATCCGCCCATCCTGCCAGGTGGGCCCCCTCGTCCGAATCCGGAGCCATGGAGAACGTACTGCGACCCTTGACCGTGCTGGGTGGCGCGGTCGTCCTGACACTGCTGCTCGGCTGGGTCGTCGACCTGCTGCTGCGCCGCGCCGACGCCCGGCACCCGGAAACCCCGCTGTGGGGACTGCTGCGGCGCTGCCGGCTGCCGCTCCAGGTCGTCGTCCTCACCGCGCTGCTGTGCGCGGCGTACCGCGAGACCGGGTGGTGGATCGTCGAGAACCACGAGTCGGGTATCGGCCGCGTGCTGACCCTGATCCTGATCGGCTCCGGCGCCTGGCTGGTCGTACGCATCGTGTCGGCCGCCGTGGAGTCGACGTACGCCCGCTACGCGACCTCGGCACGCGACCGTGCGAAGCTCCGCCGGGTCCGTACGCAGGTGACGCTGATCATGCGGATCGTGACGGCCGTGGTGATCGTGGTGGCGGTCGCGGCGATCCTGCTCACCTTCCCCAGCATGCGGACGATCGGTACGTCGATGCTCGCCTCCGCGGGCATCATCGGCATCGTCGCCGGTGTCGCCGCGCAGTCCACGCTCGGCAATCTCTTCGCCGGCTTCCAGATCGCCTTCGGCGACATGGTGCGGATCGGCGACACGGTCGTGGTGGACGGCGAATGGGGTGTGGTCGAGGAGGTCACGCTCACCTTCCTCGCCGTACGGACCTGGGACGAGCGCCGGATCACGATGCCGGTGTCGTACTTCACGAGCAAGCCGTTCGAGAACTGGTCGCGCGGCGGGGTGCAGATGACGGGCACGGTCTTCCTCCAGCTCGACCACTCGGCGCCGGTCAACCTGATGCGCGAGAAGCTGCACGAGATCCTTCAGGAGTGCGCGGCCTGGGACGGCCGGGACTGGAGTCTGGCCGTCACCGACACCACCGCGAGCACCATCGAGGTGCGGGCCGTCGTCACGGCGAAGGACGCGGACGACATCTGGACGGCGCGCTGTGCGGTGCGGGAGCAGCTGATCGCGTGGCTGGCCGACGAGCATCCGTACGCGCTGCCGCGGATCGCCACCGCACAGGCGGCGGTGCTGCCGGCCGGCGGGCGGAACGGCGCCGTGGGGCACAGCGGGCAGCACCACGAACCCGATCCGGCGGTGACGGAGAACGCCGACGGGGACCCGCGCACCGGCCGGGGCTGAGACCCACGGCGGAGACCGCCGGCGGCGAAAGCGTCACCGCATGCTGCGTACGTCCAGATACCTGAGCACCCGGTCCACCACTTCCGGGTTCGCGTTCGGTTCGCTGCGCGCCGCAAGGACCTCGTGCCGGGCCGCCGACATCATCTCGCGCTGGATCCGCTGTGTGGTCCTGACCCGTTGGCTGCGCTTGGCGAACCAGTCGCGCCGCTCGTCGTCCACCACGTCCGGACTGATCCGGGCCCCGATGTCGAACGCCCCGCGGGCCAGCCGCTCGCTCAGCTCCTCGGGCAGGTCCTCGACCTCCTCGATCTCCTTGAGGCGGCGCTTGGCGGCCTTGGCGGCGCGTACGGCCAGTACGTGCTCGAAGCCGCGTTCGGCCTCGGTGTCGGCCCGTACGCCGAGGCGTTTCACCAGCCACGGCAGGGTGAGTCCCTGGAAGACGAGCGTCGTCAGGATGACGGCGAAGGCGATGAAGATGATCACGTCACGGCCGGGGAAGGGCGCCCCGTCGTCGGTCTTCAGCGGGATGGCCAGCGCCAGCGCGACCGAGGCCACCCCGCGCATCCCGGCCCACCACATGACGACGGTCTCGCGCCAGCTGACGGGGATCTCCTCGTCGTAGTCCCGGAGTTTGTGCAGCCGCTTGGTGACCCACACCGCGGGGAGCAGCCACAGCAGTCGTACGCCGACGACGACCCCGACGACGACGGCCGACCAGCCGAGCGTCTCCCCCAGGTGGCCGTCCGCCCGGCCGAAGGCGCTGTGCAGTTCGAGCCCGATGAGGCCGAAGGCGATGCCGGTGACGAGGATGTCGATGATCTCCCAGAAGGTGTTCCCGGCGAGCCGTCCCATCACGTCGTCGGCGTCGGCGGTGTGCTCGGCGAGGAAGAGTGCGGTGGTCAGGACTGCCAGGACGCCGGAGCCGTGCAACTCCTCCGCGAGTACGTAGCTGACGAACGGCACCAGAAGGCTCAGCCCGACCTGGAGGGGCGCGTCGCCGAGCATCGCCATGACCTTGTTCGAGAGCCAGGCGAGCGCGACTCCCACGGCGACGGCGACCACGGCGGAGAGCACCAGCGTCCCGGCCGCGTCCGACCAGGAGAACGTGCCGCCGACCACCGCGGCGACGGCCACGTGGTAGAGCACGATCGCCGTGACGTCGTTGAACAGCCCCTCGCCCTCCAGGATGGAGATGAGCCGCCGGGGCAGTCCCAGGGATCCGGCGACGGCGGTCGCGGCGACCGGGTCGGGCGGTGCGACGAGCGCGCCGAGGACGAACGCGGCGGCCAGCGGCAGTCCGGGGACGACGGAGTTGGCCACGCTCGCCACGGCCGCCATGGTGACGAAGACCAGCGCCACGGCGAGCAGGAAGATCGGCCGCCGGTTGGCGGTGAACTGCCGCCAGGAGGTTCGCTGTACGGCCGCGTACAGCAGGGGCGGCAGCAGCAGCGGAAGGATCAGGTCCGGCGGTACGTCGATGTTCGGTACGAAGGGCGGCAGGGCCAGCACGATCCCGAGGAGGGTCATCAGCACCGGCGACGGCAGATTGAGCCGCTCCCCGAGAGGCACCGTCACCACGGCGCCCAGCAACAGCACGAGCAGCAGCGCCAACTGGGCCACGGTGCGCCCTCCGGAGTCGTGAGCCCTGACGATCAAGGCCTCTCAACCCTGCCACGCACACGGGCGGATACCGCCGAGGCACCGCTCCTCGCGGCCCGCTTGCGGACCGCGAGGAGACGTTGTTCCGGCGGCGCGACGCCGCCGACCGCCGGCGCCGCCGTGACCGCTACTCGCGGATCCGGTCCCGGATCCAGACCCCGGCCTCCTTGAGCACGCCGGTGCCCGAGAAGTTGCCCGCGTTGCAGGAGCCTTCCTTGAAGACGGCTCCGGAGCGGTGGTCGTCGGAGTAGTTCCAGTTGGTCCAGGAGATGTTCTTCCGCTTCATCAGGTCGAGGAAGCGCTGTGACTGGCCGAAGTCGTTGGCGCCCTCGCCCGCGTAGTTCTGGGTGCCGAACTCGGTGACGAAGACGGGCAGTCGGTCCGACGCCCGGTCGAGCGCCGCCAGGTACTCGTCCCGGTGCGACGCCGCGTAGAAGTGGAAGGTGTACATGATGTTGGAGGCGTTCACCGGGTTGTTGACGACCTCCTTCTCGTCGGCGCCGTCCGAGACGCCGAACGAGGACCAGGCACGGGTGCCGACGAGGACGACGGCGTCGGGGTCCTGGGCCCGGATGACCGGAATGATCTGCTCGGCGTACGACTTGACGGTCCCCCAGCTCACGTCGGACGGCTCGTTGGCGATCTCGTAGAGGACGCCGGGGCTGTCCTTGTACTTCTTCGCCATGGCGGTGAAGAAGGTCTTCGCGCGCTCCAGGTTGAAGTTGGGGTCGCCGGGACTGAGCATGTGCCAGTCGATGACGGCGTACATCCCGCGCTGGTTCGCGCCGTCCACGAACTTCTGGGCGAGCGCGGTGAAGCGCTGCGGGTCGGTCTCGTAGCCGCCCTCCTGTACGTATGTGGAGACGCGCAGCACATCGGCGCGCCACTCGTTCGCGAGGACGTCGAGCGAGCCGTCGGTGACGCACTGGGCGTACCACTGGGTGCCGTGCGTGCTCATGCCGCGCAACTGCACTGCCTGGCCCTGGCTGTTGCAGAGTCGGGTGCCGCAGACCTTGAGCTGGCCGTTGTCGCCGATGGGGGAGGCGGCACCGGCGGGTGCGGCCGTGCCGGTGGGTGCGGTGGCCGCGCCTGCCCTCATGGGGGACAGCATGGCGGTGACGACGCCGAGTGCGGAGAGGGCGAGGAGTGTCTTACGGCCGCGGCGTCCTCGAAGACGGGAGGTGGGGCGCTGGGACATGGGGGTGGTGCTCCCTTCGGGTGGGGTCCGGTGCGGGAGTTCGGCTGTCAGTGGCATGACAGCAAGTGAGTGAAAGTTAAGGTTGTTTCCAATCACCGTCAAGAGTGTTGGGAAAGTTTCCTAACGATTGACGCGCGAAGGCGCCGGCGCAACGCCGCGGCGCGGGTGGTCAGGCGTTGCTCTCGGCGCGCACCTTGTCCAGGGCGCTCTGGAGATCGTCCGGGTACGTGCTCTCGAACTCCACCCAGCGGCCGTCCGACGGGTGCTCGAACCCCAGCTTCATCGCGTGCAGCCACTGCCGGGTCAGCCCGAGGCGCTTGGCCAGCGTCGGATCGGCGCCGTACGTCAGATCGCCCACGCACGGGTGGCGATGGGCCGCCATGTGCACCCGGATCTGGTGCGTACGGCCCGTCTCCAGCTTGATGTCCAGCAGCGAGGCGGACCGGAAGGCCTCGATCAGGTCGTAGTGCGTGACCGACGGCTTGCCCTCGGCGGTCACGGCGAACTTGTAGTCATGGTTCGGATGCCGCCCGATCGGCGCGTCGATCGTGCCGCTCATCGGGTCCGGATGTCCCTGCACCAGCGCGTGGTAGCGCTTGTCGACAATCCGCTCCTTGAACTGCGCCTTGAGCGAGGTGTACGCGCGCTCCGACTTGGCCACGGCCATCAGCCCGGACGTGCCGACATCGAGGCGGTGCACGACGCCCTGCCGCTCGGCGGCGCCGGACGTCGAGACGCGGTAGCCGGCGGCGGCGAGACCGCCGATGACGGTCGTGCCGGTCCAGCCGGGGCTCGGGTGCGCGGCCACGCCGACCGGCTTCACGACCACGACGATGTCGTCGTCGTCGTACACGATCTCCATGCCCTCGACCGGCTCCGCCACGACGCGCACGGGAGCGGCGGGCGCCGGCATCTCCACCTCGAGCCAGGCGCCGCCCCGCACCCGTTCGGACTTGGCGACCACGGCGCCGTCGACCTGCACCTTCCCGGCGGCGGCCAGCTCGGCCGCCTTCGTACGGGAGAACCCGAACATCCGGGCGATGGCGGCGTCGACGCGCTCGCCCTCAAGGCCATCGGGAACGGGCAGGGTGCGGATATCGGGAACGGTGCTCACCCGACGAGTATGCCTTGCCCGCACCGCTCGACCGCCCACGGACAGCGTGCACGGCCTCTGGGCGGGACCCGGTCGACGTGGTCAGTCGCGGTGGACGGTCCCGTCGGGGTCGAGCCCCCGGAAGGAAAGGATCACGATCAGGAAGCCACCACAGACGATCGCGGAGTCGGCGAGATTGAACACCGCGAAGTTCGCCGGCGCGATGAAGTCCACGACGGCGCCCTTGAACACTCCGGGATCGCGGAAGATCCGGTCGGTCAGATTGCCGAGCGCCCCGCCGAGCAGCAGACCGAGCGCGAAGGCCCACGGCCCGCTGTAGAGCTTGCGGGCCAGCCTCGCGATCACCACGATCACGGTCGCCGCGACGAACGTGAAGAAGACGGTGTACGCCTCGCCGATACCGAAGGCCGCGCCCGCGTTGCGCACCGCCTCGAACCTCAGCAGATCACCGATCACCTGGATCGGCTCGTGGTGCTCCAGCTTCGCCACCACGAGCATCTTGCTGCCGAGGTCGAGCAGATAGGCGACCAGTGCCACGGAGAAAAGCGCGACGATCTTGCGCTTTCCCCGGACCGGCTCGGCGGGAGCCGCGCCCTCGTCGTCAACATCTGGCGTACCGATGACGCGCTCCGCCTCTGCCACGTGAGTCCCTCAAGTTAGATCCCGACTAGGGACGAGGGTACGGCACACACGTACGGTCTCAGCCGCGCCTTTCCTGCTTCTGCTTGTCCTCGACACACAGCGTGGCCCGCGGGAACGCCTGCATCCTGGCCTTGCCGATCGGCTTGCCGCAGACCTCGCAGAGACCGTACGTACCGGCGTCCAGGCGCAGCAGCGCACGCTCCGTCTGCTCCACCATCTCGCGGGCGTTCGCGGCGAGGGACATCTCGTGTTCGCGGGTGATGTTCTTGGTGCCGGTGTCGGCGTCGTCGTCACCCGCGCCGTCGCCGGAGTCCCGCATCAGGCCGGCGAGCGCCTGCTCCGAGGAGGAGATCTCGGCGTTCAGCCGGGCCGCCTCGCTCTCCAGACCGGCCCGCGCCTCGGCGACCTCCTCCGCCGTCCACGGGTCCTCGCCGGGCCGTACGGCGAGCTCCCCGGCCGGGGTGACGCCGCGCACGGGTGGCACCGCGGTCGCCGTGCCTCCTGTGGCCGCCGCCGGCCGCTTACCCGCTGTCTTCTTCGCTGCCACCGTCTTGGCTCCCGTCTGTTCCGCGGCCTCGGCCGCCCCCTCGACCGCGGACGCGGCCTTTTTCGCGGCCTTCTTGGCGGCGGCCTTCTTACGAGGCGCCGCCTTCTTCGCCGCGGTCTTCTTCGCAGGTGCCTGGTGCTCCGGCTCGGCCGCGGCGGTCTCCTCCGCGGCCGGTGCGTGCGTCGCCGGTCTCTCTCGCTCCGGTGCCTTCGTCGCCGGCGTCTTCTTGGCAGCGGCCTTCTTGGCGGCTGACTTCTTCACAGCCGCTTTCTTGGCCGCTGTCTTCTTCGCGGCTGTTTTCTTCGCGGCGGTCTTCTTCGCCACCATGGCCGCGTCCCCTTCACATTTTGTGATCTTGCACGCGAGTCGTGCTGGGACGATAAATCGACACCAGCCACGCGGCAACGGGGCACGCCGCCGGTGAGACCCGCCTCCGCCGGTGGCAAGGCGAGCCTCCATCGGTTGTGCCCAGCTCCCCGCCGGGTAATCCGCCGCGGAGGTCGTCCGGGGAACTCCACGGGGCCCGCCGGACCATTCGGGTCAGCGGCGGGGCCATGCGGCGGGGCCGTACACTGGCCCCAGCGAGAGGCGTGGATGGGGACGAGTAGCTCCGAGAGCGGCCATGAGCGACCCGGGGACGGTGTGAGCCCGGGGGCACGGGCGGAGTGAAGCATCACCCCGGAGCCGCCGGAAGAAAGCCCTGGCAGTACGCGGGGTGAGTAGACCCGGCAGCGCGACCCCAATGAGGGGGCCGAGGGCGGCCACGCCCGGGGCCAAGGAGGGTGGTACCGCGGGGGCCCAGGGCTCTCGTCCCTCCGACGGAGATGTCGCAGTTCCGTTGGAGGAGTTTCGTCCATGACGCCACCGCAGTACAGCCAGGTGCCCGCCCAGGTCGACCTGCCCGCGCTGGAGCACGCCGTGCTCGCCTTCTGGCGCGAGAACAAGGTCTTCGACAAGAGCCTCGCGCAGTCCGAGGGCCGCCCCGAGTGGGTCTTCTACGAAGGCCCGCCGACCGCCAACGGCATGCCCGGCGCGCACCACATCGAGGCCCGCGTCTTCAAGGACGTCTTCCCGCGCTTCCGTACGATGCGCGGCTACCACGTCGCGCGGAAGGCCGGCTGGGACTGTCACGGCCTGCCGGTGGAGATCGCCGTCGAGAAGGAGCTGGGCTTCGCCGGCAAGCAGGACATCGAGAAGTACGGCATCGCGGAGTTCAACGACAAGTGCCGCGAGTCCGTGACCCGGCACACCGACGCGTTCGCCGAACTGACGACGCGCATGGGCTACTGGGTCGATCTGGACGACGCGTACCAGACGATGAACCCGGAGTACATCGAATCCGTCTGGTGGTCGTTGAAGGAGATCTTCAACAAGGGCCTGCTCGTCCAGGACCACCGCGTCGCCCCCTGGTGCCCGCGCGACCAGACGAGCCTGTCGGACCACGAGCTGGCGCAGGGCTACGAGACGATCGTCGACCCCTCGGTCTTCGTCCGCTTCCCGCTGACCTCCGGGCCGCTGGCGGGCGATGCGGCGCTGCTCGTCTGGACGACCACCCCCTGGACCCTGGTGTCCAACACGGCGGTCGCCGCCCACCCCGACGTCACGTACGTCGTCGCGACGAACGGCACCGAGAAGCTCGTCGTCGCCGAGCCGCTGGTGGAGAAGGCGCTCGGTGAGGACGGCTGGGAACTGACCGGCGAGCGCTTCACGGGCCGCGAGATGGAGCGCTGGACGTACGAGCGCCCGTTCGCGCTCGTCGCCTTCCCGGAGGGCTCTGAGGCGCACTACGTCGTCAACGCGGCGTACGTGACGACGGAGGACGGTACAGGTCTGGTCCACCAGTCCCCCGCGTTCGGCGCGGACGACCTGGTGGTCTGCAACGCGTACGGCCTGCCGATGGTGAACCCGGTGCGCCCCGACGGCACGTTCGAGGAGGACCTGCCGCTGGTCGGCGGCGTCTTCTTCAAGAAGGCCGACGAAGCGCTCACCGCCGACCTGGACGCGCGCGGGCTGCTGTTCCGCCACGTGCCGTACGAGCACAGCTACCCGCACTGCTGGCGCTGCCACACGGCCCTGCTCTACTACGCGCAGCCGTCCTGGTACATCCGTACAACCGCCGTCAAGGACCGCCTCCTTGAGGAGAACGAGAAGACCAACTGGTTCCCGGACTCGGTCAAGCACGGCCGGTACGGCGACTGGCTGAACAACAACGTCGACTGGTCCCTGTCCCGCAACCGCTACTGGGGCACCCCGCTGCCCATCTGGACGTGCGAGGACGGGCACCTCACCTGTGTGGGCTCGCGCGCCGAACTGACCGAGCTGAGCGGCGCGGACCAGTCGTCGCTCGACCCGCACCGCCCGTTCATCGACGCGGTGACCTTCCCCTGCCCGACCTGCGGAGAGACCGCGACGCGCGTCCCCGAGGTCATCGACGCCTGGTACGACTCCGGTTCGATGCCGTTCGCGCAGTGGGGGTATCCGTACAAGAACAAGGACCTCTTCGAGAAGCGCTACCCCGCACAGTTCATCTCGGAGGCCATCGACCAGACACGCGGCTGGTTCTACACGCTGATGGCCGTCGGCACTCTTGTCTTCGACAAGTCGAGTTACGAGAACGTGGTCTGCCTCGGGCACATCCTCGCCGAGGACGGCCGGAAGATGTCCAAGCACCTGGGCAACATCCTCCAGCCGATCCCGCTCATGGAGCAGCACGGCGCCGACGCGGTGCGCTGGTTCATGGCGGCGGGCGGCTCGCCCTGGGCCGCGCGGCGGGTCGGTGACACGACGATCCAGGAGGTCGTCCGCAAGACGCTGCTGACCTACTGGAACACGGTCGCCTTCCAGGCCCTGTACGCGCGCACGACCGGCTGGGCGCCGTCCGCGGCCGACCCGGCGCCGGCCGAGCGGCCCGTGCTCGACCGCTGGCTGCTGAGCGAGCTGCACGCGCTGGTCGACCAGAGCACGAAGGCGATGGACGCGTACGACACCCAGCGGATCGGCAAGCTGCTGTCGGCGTTCGTCGACGACCTGTCCAACTGGTACGTACGCCGCTCACGCCGGCGCTTCTGGCAGGGCGACAAGGCGGCCCTGCGCACACTCCACGAGGTCGTCGAGACCGTCACCCGGCTGATGGCGCCCATCACCCCGTTCATCACCGAGCGGGTCTGGCAGGACATGATCGTCCCGGTCACGCCCGACGCGCCGGAGTCGGTGCACCTCTCGACCTGGCCCGAGGCCGACCTGTCGGCGATCGACCCCGCGCTGTCCCGGCAGATGGCGCTGGTACGGCGACTGGTGGAGCTGGGCCGCGCGACGCGGGCCGAGTCGGGCGTGAAGACGCGCCAGCCGCTGTCCCGCGCGCTGGTGGCTGCGACGGGCTTCGAGACACTGTCGCCCGAACTGCGCGCGCAGATCACGGAGGAGCTGAACGTCTCGTCGCTGGCGTCGCTCGCGGAGGTCGGCGGCTCGCTGGTCGACACGACGGCGAAGGCCAACTTCCGGGCGCTGGGCAAGCGTTTCGGCAAGGGGGTCCAGGCGGTGGCGAAGGCGGTCGCCGACGCGGACGCGGCGGCGCTCTCCGCGGCGCTGCGTGACGCCGGCACGGCGTCGGTCACGGTCGACGGCGAACCGGTCTCGCTGGCCCCGGACGAGGTGATCATCACGGAGACGCCCCGCGAGGGCTGGTCGGTCGCGTCCGACTCGGGTGCGACGGTGGCGCTGGACCTTGAGATCACCCCGGAACTGCGCCTCGCCGGCCTGGCCCGCGACGCGATCCGCCTGATCCAGGAGGCCCGCAAGAACAGCGGCCTGGACGTCGCGGACCGTATCGCCGTGCGCTGGTCGACGACGACGGACGAGACGCGGGCGGCGCTGTCGACGCACACGTCGCTGATCTCGGACGAGGTCCTGGCCCTGGAATTCACCCCGTCCCCACCGGACGCGACGTTCGGCCCGGCGTTCACGGACGAGGGCCTGTCACTGACGTTCCACCTCCGGAAGGTCTGACGGCGCGGGGGGCGGGGGCAAGCCCCCGGCCCCCCCCAACTACCGCCCAGGCAACGACCCACCAGTGCGAAGCTGCACCGCCGCACGGTCCCACCCCCGGTGGGCCCAAGGCCCCACCGCACAGCGACGAACAAGCACCCCGGCCCGCGCCCGCCAGGGCATCGGACCCAAGTCGCCGTCGCGCAGCGGCTGGCGGTCGCGGGGCGCAGGGGGTCCGGGGGCCCTGCCCCCGGTTTCGGGAAGGGGCGGGGTGGGGGAACTGCACGCGCAGCGACCCGCATGCGAAAAGGGCCGGGCCCGGGGTGCGATACCCCGGGCCCGGCCCTTCAGCCTGCCGACGGCTGTGCGCGGCTCCCGCGCCCCACACCCGTCAGTTGTCGTCCTCGTCGATCAGGAACCCCCGCATCGGCGACGGCGCCTGCTGCATCGGCTGCATGGGCTGCGGCGCCTGCGGCCGTACCGGTGCCATCGGCTGGGTCATCGCCGGGGACATCTGCTGCTGGTTGCCGTACGACGGTGCGCCCGACGAGGGGCCGTGCCCACCACCCATGGACGGGTTGCCACCCATGGTGTGACCCATCGCGCCCGCACCGGCCGACGCCATGGACGGCGACGGCGGCAGCGAGGCCGCGGCCGGCGTACGCGGCGGGGCCAGCGAGTCGTCCGCCTGGGTCTCCAGCTGACGCAGCTGGCTCTCCAGGTAGGACTTCAGCCGCGTCCGGTACTCGCGCTCGAAGCCACGCAGGTCTTCGACCTTGCGCTCCAGCGTCGCGCGTGCGGACTCCAGGGAGCCCATCGCCACGCGGTGCTTCTCCTGCGCGTCCCGCTCAAGGGCGTCCGCCTTCGCACGGGCGTCCCGCTCCAGACCCTCGGCACGCGAACGCGCTTCACCGACGATCTTGTTGGCCTCGGAACGGGCCTCCGCGATCGCCTGGTCGGCGGTCTGCTGCGCCAGCGAGAGCACACGCGCCGCGCTGTCGCCGCCGGGGCCGCCCTGACCGGGCTGCGGGCCGTGCCCCATGGGGCCGCCCATCGGGCCACCCATGGGACCGCCCTGCATCTGGCCACCGGGCCCACCGGGCATCTGGCCCTGCATCGGACCACCCTGCATCTGACCCTGCATGGGGCCGCCCTGCATGGGACCGGGACCGTGCTGACCCTGCGGACCGGGACCGTGGCCGGGGTGTCCACCCGGGCCGGGACCATGTCCGCCGGGGCCGGCGGGAAGTTGCGGGGGGCCACCGGGCAGTTGGGGCTGGCCCATCTGCGGGGGCTGCTGCTGTACCGGCGGTCCGGATATGGCGGCGGGGACGGGCGCACCGGGCCTGTCCTGCTGCTCCGGCGGCTTGCGCATCCCCTGCTGCTGTTGCTGCTGCTGGTTCTGCGCGGCGGCACGCGTCGCGGCGGCCAGCTTGGCGCGCAGATCCTCGTTCTCGCGCAGCAGGCGCGTCAGTTCGGCCTCGACCTCGTCTAGGAAGGCATCGACCTCGTCCTCGTCGTAGCCTTCTCGGAGGCGGACGGTCGTGAACTGCTTGTTCCGCACGTCCTCGGGGGTCAACGGCATCTCTTCTTCACCTCTACGTAGTCGTCGGCAGTCGGCAAGACCGTATCGTTCACATTGCCCTCGCAAGGCCGCTTACGACCGAAATGAGGATGTACACGATGATCATCAGAACGAAGAAGGACAGGTCGAGTGCCACGCCCCCGAGACGCAGCGGCGGAATGAACCGCCGCAGAAGCTTGAGCGGTGGATCGGTGACAGTGTAGGTGGCCTCCAGAACGACCACCATCGCCTTGCCGGGCTGCCATGAGCGGGCGAATTGGAAGACATAGTCCATGACCAGCCGGAAGATCAGCACGATGAGGAAGCACACCAGCGCGATGTAGACCACCTGTAGCGCAACGCTCATCCCGCGCTTCCCTCTCCCCTGGCTTCTCTGGTCCGGCCTCGCGGCCGGGTCGTTCCCGGTGTCGAATCTCAGCTCTGGTTGAAGAACCCGCCCTCTGCGATTCGGGCCTTGTCCTCCGCCGTGACATCGACGTTAGCAGGCGACAACAGGAACACCTTCTGCGTCACGCGCTCAATGCTGCCATGGAGACCGAAGACTAGTCCCGCGGCAAAGTCGACAAGTCGCTTCGCATCGGTGTCGTCCATCTCGGTCAAGTTCATGATCACCGGGGTGCCTTCGCGGAAGTGTTCCCCGATGGTACGGGCCTCGTTGTAGGTCCGCGGGTGCAGTGTGGTGATGCGGTAGGGCTCTCGTTCGGAGACGACCTTGGGCATGATCACTGGTGCGTTCTTCTCCAGGCTGGGGCGTTCAGGTGTGATGGATGCCACGGGGGCGATTCGGGCAGGACGTCCACTTTCTGCCGCTACCGGCACCGGTTGACGCTCCCGTTCACGCTGCGGAGGAGGCTGCACCACTCGTACCGGTTCGTCCCGTTCGACCTGGCGCACCGGCTGGTGGCGCCGGTGTTCACGCTCGGGTTCGGGCTCGGGTTCGAAGTCGTCATCGGGGTCGAAACCCCGGCCGTCGTACCCATCGTCCTCCACGAGGCCGAGGTAGACCGCCATCTTGCGCATCGCGCCGGCCATGCTCTGAGTCCTCCGCTCTGTGGTGGATCGGCCTCGTCACCAAGTGCCCTCGATCCACGTGGCCGATCCACCATTTGGCGGAAATGACCATATTTTGTGCTGTGGTCCGACTTGCTTCGCGACGTTACCCGAGCCGGGGGCGGACTCCGAGTACCGCCGTACCGACGCGCACATGTGTCGCTCCGGCCGTCACGGCTGCTTCGAGGTCCGCACTCATCCCTGCTGACACCATGTTCGCAGCAGGATGGTCCTCGCGCAGCAGGGATGACAATTCCAGCAGACGCTCGAACGCCGCCTGTTGGCGATCGGCGTACAACCCGGCGAGCGGCGCCACGGTCATGAGGCCGTCCAGCCGCAGCCCCGGCGCCCCGGCGACGGCCGTCGCCAACTCCCCGATTCCGTCCGGGGCGACGCCGCCGCGCTCACCGCGCGCACCCGAGTCGGCGTCGAGCGCCACCTGGATCAGCGCACCGATCTCCCGGTCCGCGCGCACCGCGGCGGCGGACAGCGCCGAGACGAGTTTGAGCCGGTCGACAGACTGCACGACATCGGCGTAACCGGCCACGGAACGGACTTTGTTGGTCTGCAACTGACCCACGAAGTGCCACGTGAGCGACAGATCCGCGCACGCGGCGGCCTTGGGCGCCGCGTCCTGGTCACGGTTCTCGGCGACATGCCGCACACCCAGTTCGTGCAGCAGCCGGACGTCGCTCGCGGGATAGGTCTTGGTGACCACGATCAGGGTCACTTCGTCCCGTTCGCGACCGGCCGCCGCGCACGCGGACGCGATCCGGTTCTCCACCTTGTGAAGATTTTCGGCGAGTTCCGCCGCGCGTTCGGTCATGACGCTCCCAGCCAGACATATCCGGCGAGCCGTCCGGTGGTGCGGTCGCGGCGGTACGAGAAGTGGTCGGCCGATTCGACCGTGCAGATCTCCGAGGGGTGCCGGTGCTCCACCCCGAGCGCCGCGAGTTGCGCGTGCACCCCGGCGGTCACGTCGACCGCGGGGGTGCCCCAACTGGTCTCGGACCACGACTCCGGTACGGCTTCGGCAACTTGGGCCCGCATGTCTTCGGGGACCTCGTAACAGCGCCCGCAGACGGCGGGCCCGGTGCGGGCGGTGATCCGGGAGGGCTCGGCGCCCCGCGCGACCATCGCCTCGACCACGGCCGGGACGACTCCCGCGACCATTCCGGGGCGTCCGGCGTGCGCGGCGGCGGCGACTCCCGCCACCGGGTCGGCCAGCAGGACCGGGACGCAGTCGGCGGTGAGTACGGCGAGGGCGAGCCCCCGGCGGGTGGTGACCACGGCGTCGACAGCCGGGATCTCGTCCGATTCCCAGGGACCTTCGACCACCGCGACATCGCGGCCGTGCACCTGGTTCATCCAGACGACTCGCGCGGCGTCGAGTCCGAGGGACTGAGCGGCGGCTGTCCGGTTGGCACGTACGGCGGCGGGGTCGTCACCGACCGCGCCGCCGAGGTTGAGCCGCTCGTACGGAGCGGCGCTCACCCCGCCCCACCTGTCGGTGAAGGCGAAGTGGGCGCCGCCCGTCGAGCCCAACGTGTCGTGCTGTCCTATCACTTCAAGAAGTCCGGAACGTCCAGCTCTTCGGCCTGGGTGTCCTGGTACGGACGGGCCGGCGGGACGTGCGGCGGCGCGACCGGCGGCAGCGGCTTCTCGTTGACCGCCGGAGCCGGCTCGGGAGCGGGCGCCTCGTCACGCGAGGGGACCGTGCCGAGTCCGCCGGAGGGGCGGCCCGAGTCGGACTCGGGGGCGGAGGCGCGGTAGGCCGGCTGCTCGTCCCGCTTGGCCGAGGTGAGTCCGCTCTCGCGCCGGGTCGGCGGCTGTCCGCCGTCGAAGCCGGCCGCGATCACGGTGACCCGTACCTCGTCACCGAGGGCGTCGTCGATGACGGCGCCGAAGATGATGTTGGCCTCGGGGTGCGCGGCCTCACTCACCAGCTGGGCGGCCTCGTTGATCTCGAAGAGACCGAGATCGGAGCCGCCGGAGATGGAGAGCAGCACACCACGCGCGCCGTCGATGGAGGCCTCCAGGAGCGGCGAGGAGATCGCCATCTCCGCGGCGGCCACCGCGCGGTCGTCGCCACGCGCCGAGCCGATACCCATGAGGGCCGATCCGGCCTCGGACATCACGGACTTGACGTCGGCGAAGTCGAGGTTGATCAGACCCGGCGTGGTGATGAGGTCGGTGATGCCCTGGACACCCGAGAGCAGCACCTGGTCCGCGGACTTGAACGCGTCCAGGACGCTGACCTGTCGGTCCGAGATGGACAGCAGGCGGTCGTTGGGGATGACGATGAGGGTGTCGACCTCTTCGCGGAGTTCGGCGATGCCGTCCTCGGCCTGGTTCGCGCGCCGCCGGCCCTCGAAGGTGAAGGGTCGGGTGACGACGCCGATCGTGAGGGCGCCGAGCGAGCGGGCGATGTTGGCGACGACGGGAGCGCCGCCGGTGCCGGTGCCGCCGCCTTCGCCGGCGGTGACGAAGACCATGTCGGCCCCCTTGAGGACCTCCTCGATCTCCTCGCGGTGGTCCTCCGCCGCCTTGCGGCCGACTGCCGGGTTCGCTCCGGCGCCGAGTCCGCGGGTGAGTTCGCGGCCGACGTCGAGCTTGACGTCGGCGTCGCTCATCAACAGGGCTTGTGCGTCGGTGTTGATCGCGATGAACTCGACGCCCTTGAGGCCGACCTCGATCATTCGGTTGATGGCATTGACACCACCGCCGCCGACACCGATGACCTTGATGACTGCGAGGTAGTTCTGCGGTGCTGCCACGTCGAAGGCCTCTCGCCTCGAGTTACGTGTCGTCGCTTCGCTGTTGCCGCGGGGCGACGACTGATGCCGATGGGACGGTCCGGAACGCCGACCCGAACCCTAACGTTGAAGTTTAGGGTTACCAGAGTGTCTGCTTCTTGGACTCTTCCGAACAGGACACTAAGTCGACACGTGGCGCACGTTCAACGAACACGCCGAACCTCCCGTTTTTCTTTTCACCCTATGTGATCACGCGCGTGGGTGACCAACCAGGGTCCTGGTCAGCACATATGCGCGTCAACTCCCTGATACGGAAGGGGCGGTGGGCGCACTCACATCGAAGTGCGCCGCCTTCGGAACTGCTTTCATGAGAGCGGTGAGAGCCCGCGCCTTCGCGCCGCCGTCCTCGCCGCTCCCCCACATCACCGTGCGCCCGCCGCTCAACTCCAGTGAGATGGAGTCGTACGAACGGACCTTCAGCACCCTGGTGTCCTCGGCGACTTTGCCAGGGAGTTCGTCCCTGACGCGTACCGCTTCGGAGATCAGGCGTGTAGTGCCGAAGCGTCCCACACCGGGAGACTGATCCACCGTCAATTCCAGCAGCGGTACACCCTTCGGGGCCTTCTCGACGGTCGCGAAACGCACACCCTGCGCGTCCACTTCGATGAACTTTGCGCCCTTTTCGATAAGCAGCGCGGGCTTTCGCTCCGTCACTTTCAGACCGATGCCGTTCGGCCATGACCGTTCGACATCCACCGAGTCGATACGCGGCAGCTTCTGGCGAAGTCGACGCTCAATCGCTTCCGTGTCGACGGAAATCAGCGGCTCGGTGATCGGAACTCCCGCCACGGCTTCCACGTCGGCGGGCTTCAGCACCTCAAGTCCCGAAGTCCTCACCTGCTCCACCCGCAGCCACGCGGAGCCGTAAAGCAGCCAGATTCCCCCCGCGCAGAGCACGATCACGGAACTGAGAAGAAGCAGAAAGCGGCGGCCGGGAAGCCGGAAACGGCGGTCCGGGGACCGGCCCGAACGGGGGCGGCCGGATTCCGACTCGGTACGTACCGCACCACGCTCGGCGGTCGTCGGTCCGGCCACTGCCCTGCCTCCCTATGCCTGACGGCGCGCTGCGACCGCCTCGTACACCATGCCGACGAGCAACTCGTCCGCGTCCCTGCGGCCGAACTCGGCAGCCGCGCGGGACATCTCGTACAGCCGGTGCGGATCGGACAGCACCGGCAGCACATGACCCTGGACCCATTCGGGCGTCAGTTCGGCGTCGTCGACCAGCAGTCCGCCGCCCGCCTTCACCACCGGCTGGGCGTTGAGCCGCTGTTCGCCGTTGCCGACCGGCAGCGGTACGTAGGCGGCGGGGAGCCCGACGGCGGAGAGTTCGGCGACGGTCATCGCGCCCGCGCGGCAGAGCATCATGTCCGCCGCGGCGTAGGCGAGATCCATCCGGTCCACATACGGTACCGGGATGTAGGGCGGCATTCCCGGCATGTTGTCCACGCGCGGCATTTCGTTCTTCGGACCGACCGCGTGCAGGATCTGGATCCCGGAGCGCTGGAGGAGCGGCGCCGCCTGCTGGACCACCTCATTGAGCCTGCGGGCCCCCTGGGAGCCGCCGGAGACCAGCAGCGTCGGCAGGTTGGGGTCGAGGCCGAAGGCCGCGCGCGCCTCGGGGCGTACCCGTGCGCGGTCGAGGGTGGCGATCGTACGGCGCAGCGGAATGCCGATGTAGCGGGCGCCGCGCAGCTTGCTGTCGGGGGTGGAGACGGCGACGGTCGCCGCGTACCGTGAGCCGATCTTGTTGGCGAGGCCGGGACGGGCGTTGGCCTCGTGCACCACGATCGGCACCCCGAGCCGCTTGGCGGCGAGATAGCCGGGCAGGGCGACATAGCCGCCGAAGCCGACGACGCAGTCCGCCTTCGTACGCTCCAGGATCTGCTCGGCGGCCTTGATGGTGCCGCGCAGCCGGCCAGGGACGGTGATCAGTTCAGGGGTGGGTTTGCGCGGCAGCGGGACGGCGGGGATGAGGGCCAGTTCGTACCCCCGCTCGGGTACCAGCCTGGTCTCAAGTCCGCGCTCCGTGCCGAGGGCCGTGATCCCCACGGTGGGGTCCTGCCTGCGCAGGGCGTCCGCGAGGGCGAGCGCGGGCTCGATGTGGCCGGCGGTCCCCCCACCGGCGAGTACGACATGCACCGAATTTCACCGCTCTCCGGACGGACGCTTCTTGACGCGCCGTCTCATCGTCTTCCATCTCACGCCGGGCCTTCGCATGGCCAGGGCCGCTCTCGCGGCGGGATCCTCTCGCGCGAACGCGATCAGCAGCCCGACTGCGAACATGGTCGGCAGCAGGGCTGAACCTCCGTAGGAGAACAGCGGGAGCGGGACTCCGGCGATCGGCAGCAGACCGAGCACCGCGCCGACGTTGACCACGGCCTGCGCCGTGATCCACGTGGTCACGCCTCCCGCCGCGTACCTCACGAAGGGGTCCTCCGTGCGTCCGGCCACGCGGATACCCGCATAGCCTAGAGCCGCGAACAGTGCGAGCACCGACAGCGTCCCCGCCAGCCCCAGTTCCTCCCCGGTGATGGCGAAGATGAAGTCGGTGTGAGGTTCCGGGAGTTGACCCCATTTTTCCACACTCGCGCCCAGTCCGGAACCGAACCATCCGCCGGAGGCCAGCGCGTAGATGCCGTGCACGGCCTGCCAGCACTGGTCTTCGGGACCGGGCTCCGTCGCGCCGATGCAGGCGAGCCTGGACATCCGGTTGGCGCTGGTCCTGATGAGGATGAAGCCGAGGACGCAGGTGACGGCGAGCACGCCGCCGAAGAGCCGGGTGGGCGCCCCCGCCAGCCACAGCAGTCCGAAGAGGATCGCGGCGAGGATGATGGCGGTGCCCATGTCGCCGCCGAGCATGATCAGTCCGAGCAGCATGAAGGCGACCGGGACGAGCGGCACCAGCAGGTGCTTCCACTGGGTCAGCAGCCGCTTGTCCTGTTTGCGGGCGAGCAGATCGGCGCCCCACAGGATCAGCGCCAGCTTGCCGAACTCGCTTGGCTGGAGCTGGAAGGGACCGCCGAGATAGATCCAGTTCTGGTTGCCGTTGACCGAGTGCCCTATCCCCGGCACCTGCACGAGGACCATCAGGAAGACGGCTCCGACGAGCAGCGGGTAGGACAGCGCGCGGTGCAGTTTGCCGGGCATCCGGGAGGCGAGCAGCATCAGTCCGGCGCCGATGACTGCGGCCAGGAACTGTTTGCGGAAGAAATACGAGCCGGGCAGCGACAGCTCAAGTGCCTTGATCATCGAGGCGCTGTAGACCATCACCAGACCGAGCGCGGTGAGCAGCAGGCCGGCGCCGAAGATCAGGTAGTACGCGGTGAGCGGCCGGTCCCAGGCGCGGCGGGCCCGCTCGTACATCCGCCGCACCCTGTTGCCGCGCGGCGGGCGGGGCGGCCGGACGGCGGGTCCCGCGGCCCCGCCACGAGCGGCGGGAGCGCGCCGTACGGCCGCTCCGGGGGGCCGGCCGCGCAGGGCGAGGCCCAGCGGGCCCACGGGCTCCGTGGCGGCGCCTACGGCTGCCCCCGGCAGGGCCAGGGGCAGCGGGGCGGAGAACGGTACGGCGGCGAGGATGCATCCGCGTGCCGAAGGGCGCGCGGGACGCGGGTCCGTGCCCGCGGTGTCGTCGGCCGCCATCTTCGCTGTCCCCTCCAGTCGTGCGCGGCACGACCGGCCGGTGGGGCTGTCGCGGCTCACGCTCGCAGGGCTGTCGGCCGGTCGGTCAGGCGTGCTCGGCGGCGAGTGCGCGGACGGCGTCCGCGAACGCCTCGCCCCGCTTGTTGTAGTTGACGAACATGTCCATCGAGGCACAGGCCGGGGCCATCAGGACGGTGTCCCCGGTCTCCGCGAGGCGCGCCGCCGCACGGACCGCCGCCGACATCGCCATAGTGTCCGTCTGTTCGAGGTCCACGACCGGTACTTCAGGGGCGTGTCGCGCGAGGGCTTCGGCGATCAGCGCCCGGTCGCGGCCGATGAGGACGACGCCGCGCAGCCGCTTCGCCGACTTCTCCACCAGTTCGTCGAAGGACGCGCCCTTGGCGAGGCCGCCGGCGATCCAGACGATCGGGTCGTAGGCCGCCAGGGAGGCTTCCGCGGCATGGGTGTTGGTGGCCTTGGAGTCGTCGATGTAGGCGACGCCCGCGACGTCCGCGATGTGTTCGATACGGTGCGGGTCCGGGCGGAAGGCGCGCAGTCCGTCGCGTACGGCGGCGGGGGCGACGCCGTACGCGCGGGCCAGGGCCGCCGCCGCGAGGGCGTTGGCGATGTTGTGCGGGGCGGGCGGGTGGACGTCCGCGATCTCGGCCAGCTCCTGCGCCTGTGCGCTCCGGTTCTCGACGAAGGCGCGGTCGACCAGGAGGCCTTCCACGACGCCGAGTTGGGACGGGCCGGGGGTTCCGAGGGTGAAGCCGATCGCGCGGCAGCCCTCCTCGACGTCGGCCTGGCGCACCAGGTCCTCGGTCACCTTGTCGGCGGCGTTGTAGACGCAGGCGACGGTGTTGCCCTCGTAGATCCGGCCCTTGTCGGCGGTGTACGCCTCCATGGAGCCGTGCCAGTCGAGATGGTCCGGCGCGATGTTGAGTACGACGGCGGAGTGGGCCCGCAGGCTCGGCGCCCAGTGCAGTTGGTAGCTGGAGAGTTCGACGGCGAGGACGTCGTACTTCTCCTCGCCGTTCTCGTCGGGCAGGACGGCGTCGAGGAGCGAGACGCCGATGTTGCCGACGGCCTCCGTACGGAGGCCCGCAGCCTTGAGGATCGCGGCGAGCATCCGGACGGTGGTGGTTTTGCCGTTGGTGCCGGTGACGGCCAGCCAGGGGGCGGCGTCGGGGCCTCTGAGCTGCCAGGCCAGTTCGACGTCTCCCCAGACCGGTACGCCGGCTTCGGCGGCGGCCAGGAAGAGGGGCTTGTCGGGCTGCCAGCCGGGGGTGGTGACGACGAGTTCGGTTCCCTCGGGGAGAGTCGCGCCGTCGCCGAGCCGTACGGTGACGCCGGCCTCGGCCAGTTCGGCGGCCTGGGTGCGGGAGCGCTCGTCTTCCCCGTCGTTGACGACCGTGACGTCGGCGCCCAGCTCCCGCAGGGTGCGGGCCGCCGGGACGCCGGAGACCCCGAGGCCGGCGACGGTGACCCGCTTGCCGTGCCAGCGGGCGCGTACGTCCGCCGGGTCCACGGCCGGCTGGCGCCCGCTCACTTGTCGGCCGCCCAGCCCGCGTAGAAGAGTCCGAGTCCGACGATCACGCACATGCCCTGGATGATCCAGAAGCGGACCACGACAAGGACTTCGGACCACCCCTTGAGTTCGAAGTGGTGCTGGAGCGGGGCCATCCTGAAGACACGCTTGCCGGTCAGCCGGAACGAGCCGACCTGGATCACCACGGACATGGTGATGAGGGCGAAGAGGCCGCCGAGCAGGGCGATCAGGAGTTCGGTACGGGAGCAGATGGCGAGGCCCGCGAGGGCGCCGCCGAGCGCGAGCGAACCGGTGTCGCCCATGAAGATCTTGGCGGGTGAGGTGTTCCACCACAGGAAGCCGAAGCAGGAGCCCATGAGGGCGGAGGCGACGACGGCGAGGTCGAGTGGATCTCGTACCTCGAAACAGGCCTCGGGGTTGGTCAGGGTCAGCGCGTTGGCGCAGGACTCCTGGAACTGCCAGAGGCCGATGAAGGTGTAAGCGCCGAAGACCATCACCGACGCGCCGGTGGCCAGACCGTCCAGACCGTCCGTCAGATTCACGCCGTTGGACATCGCGAGAATCATGAACAGCGCCCAGACCACGAACAGCACAGGTCCGATGGACCAGCCGAAGTCCGTGACGAACGACAGCTTCGTGGAGGCCGGGGTGTTGCCGCGGATGTCGGCGAACTGGAGCGAGAGCACCGCGAAGGCGATGCCGACGATCAGCTGTCCGGCCATCTTCGCCTTGGCCCGCAGGCCCAGCGAACGCTGCTTGACGATCTTGATGTAGTCGTCCAGGAAGCCGACCAGGCCCATCCCCGCCATCAGGAACAGGACCAGCACACCGGAGAACGTCGGGTCCTCGCCGGTGATCACCTTGGCCAGGGCGTAGGCGATCAGGGTGGCGAGGATGAAGGCGATCCCCCCCATGGTGGGGGTGCCCTTCTTGCTGCCGTGGCTGCGCGGGCCGTCGTCCCGGATGAACTGGCCGTAACCCTTGCGGGCCAGCAGCTTGATCAGCAGCGGCGTACCGATCAGGGTCAGGAAGAGCCCGATGGCTCCCGCGAAGAGGATCTGCCTCATCGGCCGGAGACCTCGCCCTCGACTGCGTTCTCAAGCAGCGCCTGGGCGACCCGCTCCAGTCCGGCCGACCTGGAAGCCTTCACCAGCACGACGTCTCCCGAACGCAGTTCACTGCGCAACAGATCGACCGCCGCCTGCGCGTCGGACACGTGCACCGACTCCTCACCCCACGAACCCTCGTTGTAAGCGCCCAGTCGCAGCCAGGACGCTTCCGTGCCCCCGACCGCGACGAGCTTGCTGACGTTGAGCCGGACGGCGAGCCGTCCGACCGCGTCGTGCTCGGCGAGCGCCTCGTCACCGAGTTCGGCCATCGGGCCGAGCACCGCCCACGTGCGTCCGCCGGTTTCCCTGGCGGCACCGCCCATGGCGACCAGCGCGCGGAGCGCTGCCCTCATGGAGTCGGGGTTCGCGTTGTAGGCGTCGTTGACGATCGTCACGCCGTCCGCGCGCTCGGTGACCTCCATACGCCAGCGGGAGAGGGTCTCCGCCTCGGAGAGCGCCAGGGCGATCTCGTCGACGGACATGCCCAACTCATGGGCGACGGCGGTCGCGGCGAGCGCGTTCGACACGTGGTGCTCACCGTACAGCCGCAGCGTCAGGTCGCTGCACCCGGTGGGTGTTCGAAGGCGGAAGGAGGGTCTGCCGAGGCCGTCGACGTGGACGTTCTCTGCCCGTACGTCTGCTTCGTCGGACTCCCCGAAGAGCACCACCCGCGCCTTGGTGCGGGTGGCCATCGCGCGTACGAGAGGGTCGTCGGCGTTCAGGACGGCCACACCGCCCTCGTCGGCGGGCGGCAGGGACTCGACCATCTCGCCCTTGGCCTGCGCGATCTGCTCGCGTCCGCCGAACTCGCCGATGTGGGCGGTGCCGACGTTCAGCACGAGACCGATCCTCGGTGGGACGAGGCCGGTGAGGTAGCGGATGTCGCCGATGTAGCGCGCGCCCATCTCCAGGACGAGGAATCGGGTGTCGTCGGCGACGCGCAGGGCGGTGAGCGGGAGGCCGATCTCGTTGTTGAGGTTGCCGTCGGGCCAGACGGTGGGGCCCGCGCGGCGCAGGAGTTGGGCGATGAGGTCCTTGGTGCTGGTCTTGCCCGACGATCCGGTGAGCGCGACGGCCGTGGCGCCGGTGCGCTCCACGACGGCCCGTGCGAGGGCGCCGAGGGCCTGGACGACGTCATCGACGACGATGGCGGGGACGCCGACGGGCCGGACGGCCAGTACGGCGGCGGCGCCCGCTTCGACGGCCTTGCGGGCGTAGTCGTGGCCGTCGACGTTCTCGCCGGCGAAGGCGGCGAAGAGGCTGCCGTCCGCCACCTGGCGGGAGTCGATGACGACGGGGCCGGTGACCTGGACGGCCGGATCCGGTATGTCGTACGACTGCCCGCCGACGATGGTGGCGATCTCGGCGAGGGAGAGGGTGATCACTGGGACCGTCCGGCAAATGGAGGGCGGGTGATGGATGGGGCCGCGCCGGGCGGCGGGGCTACGGGTGAGCGTGAGGCCGGCGGGGCGACCGGCGACGACGGGGAGGGCGGTGGGGCGACCGGCGACGGGGAGGGCCGGCGGCGGCCCGCGGCCCCCGCTGTCGCCCTCCGGTCGCCGGACGGTCCCCTCATCCCCGACCGGGACTCTCGGTCTCGCGGCGGCGGGAGCGCTCGATGGCCTCGCGCAGCACCTGACGGTCGTCGAAGGCGCGTACCACCCCGGCGATGTCCTGGCCCTGCTCGTGGCCCTTGCCGGCGATCAGGACGGTGTCGCCCTCGCCCGCGCGGGACACCGCGGAGGCGATGGCCGCCGCCCGGTCGGCGTCGACCAGGACGTCGCCGCGCTCGTGGATGGGCACCTCGGCGGCGCCCGCGAGCATCGCGGCGAGGATCGCGAGCGGGTCCTCGGAGCGCGGGTTGTCCGAGGTCAGAACGGCGGTGTCGGCGAGCCGGGCGGCTGCCGCGCCCATCGAGGGGCGCTTGGCCCGGTCGCGGTCACCGCCGCAGCCCAGCACGATGTGCACCTTGCCGCGCGTGACCTTGCGCAGGGAGCGCAGGACCGATTCGACGGCGTCGGTCTTGTGGGCGTAGTCGACGACCGCGAGGTACGGCTGCCCGGCGTCGACGCGCTCCAGCCGGCCGGGGACGCCGGGGACGGTCGCGATGCCGTCGGCGGCGACCTGGGGGTCGATTCCGGCCACGGCGAGGGTGACGACGGCGGCCAGGGTGTTCGCGACGTTGAAGGGGCCCGGCAGCGGGGCCTCGGCGCGGATCCGCTCGCCCTTGGGGCTGACCACGGTGAAGGTGCTGCCGTGCGTGCCGACCTCGACGTTCTCCGCCCGCCAGTCGGCGTCGGGGTGGCCCTCGGCGGAGAAGGTCGTGATGGGCACGCCCGACGCGTCGACGAGCCTGCGGCCGTACCCGTCGTCGAAGTTGACGACGCCGACACGGCTGCGCTCGGGGGTGAACAGCCGCGCCTTGGCCTGGAAGTAGTCCTCCATGCCGGAGTGGAACTCCATGTGCTCCGGGCTGAGGTTGTTGAAGACGGCGATGTCGAAGACACAGCCGTCGACCCGGCCGAGCACCAGCGCATGGCTGGAAACCTCCATCGCGACGGAGTCGACGCCGCGCTCGCGCATGACGGCGAGGAGCGCCTGGAGGTCGGTGGCCTCGGGGGTGGTGCGCTCGGACTTGATGCGCTCGTCGCCGATGCGCATCTCGACGGTACCGATGAGCCCGGTGTGGTGTCCGGCACCGCGCAGGCCGCCCTCGACGAGATACGCCGTGGTGGTCTTGCCGGACGTGCCGGTGATACCGATCTGGAGCAGGCCGGCGCCGGGGTGGCCGTAGATCTCGGCCGCCAGTTCACCCATGCTGCCCCGCGGGTCGGGGGTCACCAGCACCGGCAGGCCGGTCGCGGCGGCGCGTTCGACGCCCGCCGGGTCGGTCAGGATCGCCGCCGCGCCGAGGTCGGCGGCCTGGGCGGCGAAGTCGGCGCCGTGGAAGCGGGCGCCGGGCAGGGCGGCGTACACGTCCCCGACGCGTACCGCCCGCGAGTCGTGGGTGATGCCGGTCGCCGCCCCGTCGGCCGGGGGCTCGGCACCCAGCCGGGCGGCCAGATCCGCGAGCGGGGTCGGCCTGACCTGGTTCGGGCGGGGCGCTCCGGGGTGGTTCAAGGGCGCGTCCTTTGTGGTGGTTCGGTACTGATCTGCGTGGGGCACGGCGGTGAGCGTACCGGGCTCACCGGGGCGCGGGCCATGTGAGGGGCGCCGGGTGCCGGGGCCGTCTGGTGGGGTGACGGACGGGTCGTCGTGGTTCCCCGAGTCGGGGGTGATCGTTGTCACTGGGGTGTTCCCTGGGTCACTCGCCGGGCTTGAACTCGACCGGCAGCGGATCGGACTTCTTGCCGGTCGGTGGGACTTGGAGGCTCTTGAGAGCGAACTCCATGACCTCCTTGTAGATGGGGCCGCAGATCTGGCCGCCGAAGTAGCTGCCCTTGGTCGGGTTCTGGATGGCGCAGTAGACGGTGATCTGCGGGTTGTCGGCGGGCGCGAAGCCCGCGAAGGACGCGGTGTATCCCTTGTAGCGGCCGGTCTCGGGATCGACGCGGTTGGCCGTTCCCGTCTTGCCGGCGACGCGGTAGCCGGGGATCCGGGCCTTGGTACCGGTGCCCGCCTCGTTGCCGACCACCGATTCGAGCATGGTGGAGAGCGTTTTCGCGGTTTTCTCGCTGACGACACGGGTCTTCTTGGGAGCGGTCGCCGGGGTGAAGCGGCCGTCCGGGCCCTGGGTGCCGCGGACCAGGGTGGGCTCGATCCGTACGCCGCCGTTGGCGATGGTCGAGTAGACCGATGCCGCCTGCATGGCGTTGACCGACAGCCCCTGACCGAAGGGGATCGTGTACTGCTGCGAGGTCGACCAGTCCTTCGGATCGGCCAGGATGCCCTGGGTCTCGCCGGGGTAGCCCAGGCCCGTGGGGCTGCCGATGCCGAATTTACGCAGGTAGGAGTGGAGTACCCGGTTGGCCTGGGCCTGTGTCTTGCCGAGCTGCCCGGTCGCCAGGATGGTGCCGATGTTGCTGGACTTGGCGAGGACGCCGTTGAGCGTCAGATACCAGGTGGGGTGGTCGACGTCGTCCTTGAAGAGGCGGTCGCCGCGGTGCAGCCGGTTGGGCACGGTGACATGGGTGCCGGGGACGGCGGCCTTCTCCTCCAGGACGGCTGCCATGGACATGACCTTGCTGGTGGAGCCCGGTTCGAACGCGTCCTGGAGCGCGGCGTTGCCCATGCCGCTTTCGTCGGCCTGCGACAGGTCGTTGGGGTCGAAGCCGGGGGCGTTGGCCATGGCGAGCACTTCGCCCGTCCGGGTGTTCTGCACTATCACGTAGCCGCGGTCGGCCCTGGACTCCGTGACCTGGTCGGAGATGGCCCGCTGGGCGGCCCACTGGATGTCCCGGTCGATGGTCAGCTCGATGTCCGTGCCGGGGACGGCGGGGGTCTCATGGGAGCCCGCCGTGGGGACGCGACGGCCGCCGGAGTGGGCGTAGGTGATCTCGCCGTCCTGGCCGGACAGCTGCTTGTCGAGCATGGACTCGACGCCGCCGCCTCCGTGGCCGGCCGAGTTGACGTATCCGAGTATCCCGGCCGCGAGGTCCCCGTTGGGGTACACGCGCTTGCTGCTGGGCTCCTGGAAGACTCCCGCGAGGACGCTGGCCGGTGCGTCCCCGCCCTTGCCGCCCTTGGCGGTGCGCGCCTTCTCCGCCTTCTCGGCGAGCACGGACTTCAGGTCGCTGATCTGGTTCCAGACCTGGGGGGTCTGGCGGTGGGCGAGCACCGTGAAGCGGGACTTGGGGACCGAGAGCTGCTTCGCGAGTGTCTCGGGCTCCTTGTCGAGGATCGGGGCAAGGAGCGCGGCGGCCTGCTCGGGGGCGTCGGCGACGTTGCTGTCCTCGGGGGTGAACATCTTGGGGTCGGCCGTGATGTCGTGCGCGTCGACGCTGGTGGCGAGGGCGACACCGGCTCGGTCGGTGATCTCGCCGCGCTCGGCGGCGAGCGTGACGCTCGTGAAGCGGTTCTTCTCCGCCTTGGCGGTGTACGCGCTCGCGTCGACCGCCTGGACCTGGAGCAGCCGGACCACGAACACCAGCATGACGAGGGTCAGTCCGAGGCTGACCAGACGGAGCCGGGGGCGGTGGTTGCCGAGCCGGATACGGTGCGGGGCGCGGGCGCCGGAGCGCTGACGGCCCTGGACGGGGCGGCGCGGGCGCCCGGAGCGCCGTGGGGCGGGGCGCTGCGCGGAGCCCTGGGAGGAGCCCTGGGGGCCCCCGCCGTTCCCGGAGCGCGCGGGGCCGGGGACGCGGCGGCGCGGTGGTTGCTCGGGGGGCACTGCGTCACCTGCCGGAGGTCGTCGGGGTGGGTGCGCCGGACGTCGGTCCGGTCCTGGGTGTGGTGGAGGGCGCCCCGCGCGAGCCCGCCGGGGCGGTGGGAGTGCCGGAGGGGGCCGTGGACGGGGATCCTCCTGAGGAGGACGGGGAGGCCGGTGTGCTCGTGGGCGACGCCGACTGCGTCACGGACGGTGCGAGTGAGGCGGGCAGACTCGGGGCGACCGGCGGGGTGGCCTCCATCGCGGACGGAGCGCCGTACGGGACAGCGCCGGCCTTGGAGGGGATGCCGCTGATCCTGCCGTCCGGGTTCAGGAAGGCGGGGCTGCCGCCGGGCATCATGCCGAGTTGGCGTGCGCGGCGCTGGAGCGCGTCGGGCGCCGAGAGGCTGTCCACGTCCCGCTGGAGCGCCTGCTGTTCGTCGGTCAGGTCGGTGGTCTGCTTCTTGAGCTCGCTCAGTTTGAACGAGCCCGTGTTGAGCGAGGAGTTCAGCACGAGCAGCGTGATCAGCCCGCCGCCGAGCAGGAGTACGACCAGCAGGACGAAGGGCGTGCGCGCCGCGGTGCTCGGCCCGGTCGTCGGCATCAGCCGGGCGAGCCGCGCGGCGCGCCCCCTCAGCTGCCTGCCCGGTCGTCTCACCGCACGTCCTCCCGGATCCGCTCGGCGCCGCGCAGCCGGGCTGGGGCGGCCCGGCGGTTCTCGGCGACCTCTTCCTCGGTGGGCAGTTCGGCGCCGCGCGTCAGGAGTTTGAGCCTCGGCTGGTAGCGCTCGGGGACGACGGGCAGGCCGGGCGGTGCGGTGTTGGCGGCGCCGGCCGCGAAGACCTGCTTGACCAGGCGGTCTTCGAGGGAGTGGTAGGCGAGTACGGCGATACGGCCGCCGACGGCGAGGGACTCCACCGCCGCCGGAATGGCCGCCTCCACCGAGGTCAGTTCGCCGTTGACCTCGATACGCAGGGCCTGGAAGGTGCGTTTGGCGGGGTTGCCGCCGGTGCGCTTGGCGGCCTGCGGCAGCGCGTCACGGATGAGTTCGACCAGCCGGGCGCTGTTGGTGAAGGGTTCGACGGCGCGTTCCCTGACGATGGCCGACACGATGCGCCTGGCCTGCTTCTCCTCGCCGTACGCCCGCAGGATCCGCACCAGTTCGCCCGGCGGGTAGGTGTTGAGGACCTCGGCCGCGCTCATCCCGGCCGACTGGTCCATGCGCATGTCGAGCGGGGCGTCCTGGGCGTACGCGAACCCCCGGTCCGCCTCGTCGAGTTGCATGGACGAGACGCCGAGGTCGAAGAGGACGCCCTGGACGCGCGGGATGCCCAGCCGGTCGAGCACGTCCGGGAGTTCGTCGTAGACGGCGTGCACGAGGGTGGCGCGGTCGCCGAACGGGGCCAGCCGCTCGCCCGAGAGCCGTAGCGCCTCCTTGTCCCGGTCGAGCGCGACCAGTCGCGCGGCGGGGAAGGTGCTGAGCAACGCCTCGCTGTGGCCGCCGAGACCGAGGGTGCAGTCGACGACGACGGCGCCCGGTTCGGCGAGGGCGGGGGCGAGCAGGTGAAGGCACCGGTCGAGCATCACCGGAACGTGCCGGGTGGCGGTCATACTCGGGCCTCGCGGGACCCGGACCTCGTCGGACACGGCCTGGTTCGCTGACTGCGCTCGCTCATGCGCCCTCTCAGGTCCGGCGTGGACGGATGTACCGCCGAGCATGAGGAGGCCCAGGCCCTGTCCGGCGGCACGCACGCCGCACACGCGGGGGAAATTCGGGGAGTGTTCCGGTAAGTGTTCGGGATGTCCGTGAACTTCGCGTCACTTTAGTCCACAGGTTCCCTCGGTCAATCAACCGGCCAGCGCGTCGCCCGGCCCGCTGCGGGCGGGCCGCCGGCGCGGATCTCGTGAAGATCTCGATGAGGCGGTGACGAGATCATGCGCAATCGAAAACGGCGCCCATCACCCGTTCCCTCCATCACGGTTCACCCATGTGGCTTACCTCACACCGGGCCTCGTTGACGACGTTTGTCCCTTCGCACAGCAGGCTCCCGGCGCGCGTGAGCATTACCGTCTACAGGTATGTCGACATCCGCGCACCTCCCCGCAGAGTCCGCCCAGGCACCGGCCGGTGCGGCCCGCACCGACGGCACGGTCACCGATCGACTCGTGGACGCCAACCGCCGCTACGCCAGTGCCTTCGTCGACCCCGGCATGGACGCCCGCCCCGTCCTCCGCGTCGCCGTGGTCGCCTGCATGGACGCCCGCCTCGACCTGCACGACGCGCTGGGCCTGGAGCTCGGCGACTGTCATACGATCCGCAACGCGGGCGGCGTCGTCACCGACGACGTCATACGCTCACTCACCATCAGCCAGCGGGCGCTCAAGACCCGCAGCGTCGTACTCATCCATCACACCGGCTGCGGCCTGGAGGCCATCACCGAGGACTTCAGGCACGAACTGGAAATGGAGGTCGGACAGCGTCCGGCCTGGGCCGTGGAGTCCTTCAGGGACGTGGACCAGGACGTACGGCAGTCGATGCAGCGGGTGCGGACATCACCGTTCCTCCTGCACACCGACGACGTACGCGGTTTTGTCTTCGAGGTGTCGACAGGCCTTCTGCGGGAAATCGACCCGGCGAACTGACCGCGTCGCCCGCACAGGAAACACAGCAACTCCGGCAATTCGCACCCACTTATCCACAGGCGAGTGACACGAAGCGGTAACGGCGAGAAGAATGCGTGAGTGACAGCGGCGCTCCGGAACCTTCCGGACGCGGCGTCCGTATTTCGGGGTGGGCCGGGCCGTGCGAAGAGCCTCGGCCCGTATGAACGGGCCGAGGAGGGCCGGGTGACGACCTATGACGATCGAGCGAGCCTCACAGATCTGACCACCACAGCGGAGCGTGTCCGCGCATCGGTGGAAGGTGTGATCGAAGGCAAGCCTGAGGTCGTACGGCTTTCGCTGACAGTGCTGCTCGCCGAGGGACATCTGCTCATCGAAGATGTCCCCGGCGTCGGCAAGACGATGCTGGCGAAGACGCTGGCACGCTCCATCGACTGCTCGGTGCGGCGTATCCAGTTCACGCCTGACCTGCTGCCCTCGGACATCACCGGGGTCTCCATCTACGACCAGCAGCGGCGGGACTTCGAGTTCAAGCCCGGAGCGATCTTCGCGCAGATCGTGATCGGTGACGAGATCAACCGCGCTTCGCCCAAGACGCAGTCGGCGCTGCTGGAATCGATGGAGGAGCGCCAGGTCACCATCGACGGCCAGACGTACGAACTGCCCAGCCCCTTCATGGTGGTGGCGACGCAGAACCCGGTCGAGATGGAGGGCACCTATCCGCTGCCCGAGGCGCAGCGCGACCGCTTCATGGCCCGGGTCTCCATCGGTTATCCCAGCGCGGAGGCCGAGTTGGAGATGCTGGACGTGCACGGCGGGATCTCGCCGCTGGACGATCTCCAGCCGGTGGCCCACGCGCACGACATCGTGAAGCTGATCGACGCCGTGCGGAAGGTCCATGTGGCCGACTCCGTCCGGCGGTACGCGGTGGAGCTGGTCGGGGCCACCCGCGGTCACCCGGATCTCAGACTGGGCGCCTCACCGCGCGCGACGCTGCATCTGCTGCGCGCGGCGAAGGCCTCCGCCGCCCTGAGCGGCCGGGAGTACGCGCTGCCGGACGACGTGCAGGCGCTGGCGGTCCCGGTGCTCGCGCACCGGCTGCTGCCGACCGCGCAGGCACAGCTCAACCGCCGGACCGCCGAGCAGGTGGTGCAGGAGATCCTTCAGCGCGTCCCGGTGCCGACGGCCGACGGCGGCCGGCAGGCTCCCGTGATCGCCGCGCCGCACTACGACCGGCAGCAGCCGGGCGTCCGGCGGCTGTGATGGAGCCCGGCGCCGCCTCGGACACCGAGGACAAGGGCGGGCTGCGGGCGGCGCTGGGCGGTCTCACCACTCGTGGCCGGTCCTTCTTCGCCGCGGGCATCGCGGCGGCGGTCTGCGCCTATGTCCTCGGCCAGGCGGACCTGCTCCGGGTGGGCATCCTCCTGGCCGTGCTGCCGCTGGTCTGTGTGGGCGTGCTGTACCGCACGCGCTACCGGGTCGCCGGCAGCAGGCGGCTCTCGCCGTCGCGGGTGCCCGCGGGGTCCGAGGCCCGTGTCCATCTGCGGATGGACAACGTGTCGCGGCTCCCCACCGGTCTGCTGATGCTCCAGGACCATGTGCCGTACGTGCTGGGTCCGCGCCCCCGCTTCGTCCTGGACCGGGTGGAGGCGGGCGGGCGCCGTGAGGTCTCCTACCGGGTCCGCTCCGACCTGCGCGGGCGCTATCCGCTCGGGCCGCTCCAGCTGCGGCTGAGCGACCCGTTCGGGATGTGCGAGCTGACGCGCTCCTTCAGCGCCCACGACATCCTGACCGTCATCCCGCGCACCGAGCCGCTGCCACCGGTCCGGCTGGCGGGAGCGACGGCGGGGTACGGCGACGGGCGGCAGCGCTCCCTGTCGCTGGCCGGCGAGGACGACGTCATCCCGCGCGGCTACCGGCACGGCGACGACCTGCGCCGGGTGCACTGGCGCTCCACCGCGCGCTACGGGGAGTTGATGGTGCGCCGCGAGGAGCAGCCGCAGCGGGCCAGATGCACGGTGCTGCTCGACACCCGGCGGCTCGCCTACCAGGGCGCCGGTCCCGACTCGGCGTTCGAGTGGGCGGTGTCGGGCACGGCGTCCGCGCTGGTGCACATGCTGGAACGGGGCTTCGCCGTACGGCTGTTGACGGACACGGGAAGCTCGGTGCCCGGCCAGGGTGCCGACGGATTCGCCGGCTCGACGCAGGAGTCCGCCGACGCGGCCGGACTGATGATGGACACCCTCGCCGTCGTCGACCACTCCGACGGAGCGGGGCTGTCCCGCGCGTACGACGTGCTGCGCGGCGGGACCGAGGGACTGCTGATCGCCTTCCTCGGTGATCTCGACGAGGAGCAGATCGCCGTGGCGAGCCGGATGCGGCACCGCAGCGGCGCCGCGGTGGCCTTCGTCCTGGACAGCTCCGGCTGGCTCCAGGGCGGTGGCGCACCGCCCGCGCGGGTCCAGGACCGGCTGCGGCAGCTGCGCGAGTCCGGCTGGACCGCCCTGGCGGTGCCGGCCGGGGTCGCGCTCCCCGACCTGTGGCAGCAGGCGGCACAACAGCGCACCGAGTCGGGTGCGACACAGGGCTCGGCGGGCTTCTCCGGAGGATGGTCATGAGCGGTCGGGCGAAGCTGGCGCTGTGCGCGTTCATCGCCACGCTGATGTCGGCGGGCGCGCTGCTGCCACTGGTCAAGAACGCCGGCTGGTTCGCCCAGGCGGCGTTCATGCTGGCGGTGCTGGTCGGGGTGGGCGCACTCGGCCGGCGGGTGCCGCTGGCCAGGACGCTGACCGTGGTGCTCCAGACGGTCGCCGGGCTGCTGATGCTCACGGTGGTGTTCGCCTCCGAGTACGCCCTGCTCGGTCTGTTGCCCGGCCCGGATGTCTTCCTGCGCTTCGGCGAGCTGCTGAACGCGGGCGGCCAGGACGTCGGGCGGTACGCGATCCCGGCGCCGGCGACCGACGGCATCAAGCTGATGCTGGTCGGCGGTGTGCTGGTCATCGGTCTCGCCGTGGACGCGCTCGCCGTGACGTTCCGCAGCGCGGCGCCGGCCGGACTGCCGCTGCTCGCGCTGTACTCGGTCGCCGCCGGTCTCTCCGGCGGCGGCGCCTCCTGGCTCTGGTTCCTGCTCGCGGCCGGCGGCTATCTGCTGTTGCTGCTGGCCGAGGGCCGGGACCGGCTCTCCCAGTGGGGCAGGGTCTTCGGCGGCGCCCCGCGTGCGCCGGGCCGTACGGCCGCCGGGATGGACACCGGGGGCGCGGCCACGGCCCCGGTCCGCACGGGCCGCCGTATCGGTGTGATGGCGCTGGGAATCGCGCTCGTCGTGCCCGCCGCGCTGCCGTCGTTGAACGGCGGACTGCTCAACGGCACGGGGGCCGGGGCGGGTTCGGGTCTCGGCGGTGGCACGATCTCCGCCGTCAATCCGCTGGTGTCGCTCCAGGACAACCTCAACCAGCCCGAGGACCGGGAGGCGTTGCGGTACCGCACGAACGCGGAGGACACCCAGAACCTGTATCTGCGGATCATGGCGCTGGACGACTTCGACGGTACGTCCTGGCGGTTCTCCCAGCGCAGTGTCGAGGACGTGCCGGACAGGCTCCCCGGCCCGCCCGGTCTGGGCGGCAACGTCAGCACCACCGAGATCAAGACGAACATTTCCGCCGCCGGCTGGTACCGGCAGAACTATCTGCCGATGCCCTACCCGGCGTCGGAGGTGGACATCAAGGGGCGCTGGCGCTTCGAACCGAGCGGCCGGACCCTGGTCGGCGACCGGGGCGAGACGACGCAGGGCGCGCAGTACCAGGTCAGCAGCCTGCTGGTGGAGCCGACCCGTGAACAGCTCGCGGCGGCGCCACGGCCGCCCGCCTCGCTGGTGCGGGAGTACACCCAGGTGCCGGGGAACCTGCCGAAGGAGGTGGAGGCCACCGCGCGCGAGGTGACCGACGGCGCGGCGAACGACTACGAGAGGGCCGTCAGGCTCCAGGACTGGTTCGCCGTGGACGGCGGCTTCACGTACGACACCCAGGTCGCCTCCGGCACGGGTGTCACCGCCATCAGCCGCTTCCTCAGGGAGAAGGAGGGCTTCTGCGTCCACTTCTCGTTCTCCATGGCGGCGATGGCCCGCACGCTGGGCATACCGGCGCGGGTGGCGGTGGGCTTCACGCCGGGCACACCGCAGTCGGACGGCACGATGTCGGTCGGGCTCCGTGACGCGCACGCCTGGCCCGAGCTGTATTTCGAGGGGGTCGGGTGGACCCGCTTCGAGCCGACGCCCAGCCGGGGCAGCGCACCGGACTACACCATCCCGGAGGCTCCCTCGGGCGATGCGAGCGACCCGGCCCAGCCCGAGTCCAGCGCTTCGACCGCGCCGAACTCGCAGCCGTCCGCCTCGGACAGCTGCCCGCCCCAGGCGGCCAGGATCGGCGACTGCGGCACGACCGCGCCGGCGGGCGCGCAGCCTCCGACGGACTCGGGGACATCCGCCGGAACGATCGCCGCCATCACGCTGGGCGTCCTGGCCGTACTGCTGCTGCCACTCCTGCCGCTGCTGTGGCGGATCCGGATCCGGGCCCGGCGTCTTGGTTCCGGAGGCCGTACGCCCGCCGATGCCACGGCGCGGGTACTGGGCGCCTGGCGGGAGATCGTCGACACGGCCTGGGACCACGGCATCCGTCCCGACGATTCGCAGACCCCGCGCAGGACCGCTGCCCGGATCGTGCGGCTGGGGCGGCTGGAGGGTGAGGCCGCCAATGCCGTGCACCGGGTGGCGCGCGCGGTGGAACAGGTGCTGTACGCGCCGGAGCCACGGCCCGCCGCAGGACTCGCCGACGATGTCCAGCGGGTGCGTGTGGGCCTGGGCGAGGCGGTCGGCCGCTGGGCCCGGCAGCGCGCGCTTCTCCTGCCGCGCTCGTCCATTCGGGTGATGTGGGGGGTGTCCGAGCGCTGGGCCGCCGTCGTGGACCGCTGGGGCGTGCGCCGCCTGGAGCTGGGCCGCCGGTGGGCGGCGCTGATCCGCAGGCCGTCCCGGCAGCGGGGCTGAGCCCGAGGGGGCCGGGACCGTCCGGGAACGGTCCGGGGGCGGGGGTACGAGGGCGGCTTTCCGGCCCCGTCCCCCGCCCCCGTCGTCTTTCCGGGTCCGGCGCGGCCCGGACCCGCGATCCGGGGCCGGGGCCGTATGCGGAGACGGATGAGGGGCGAACGCTTTCCCGCGTTCGCCCCTCATCCGTACCGGCCGTGTCTCACGGCCGTCGCGCCACTACTGCAAGTTTGGGAACCCGGGCCCTGCTACTGGCCCTGCTCGTCACGACGACGCTGCCACCGCTGCTCGATCCGGTTCATGAACGAGCGGCGCTGCCGTGGTTGCCGGCGGTCGGCCGTGGCCTCACCGGACGGCTGCTGCTCACCCGGTTTCGGGGCCTTGCGCCAGCCGGTGACCGCGAGAACCGCGCAGCCCAGCATGACGAGGAAACCCACCACGCCGATCCAGATCTGCTTGGCAACCATACCGGTCATGAGGAGCGCGATACCCACCAGAAAGCCAGCGACCGCCTGGTAGACCCGTCGCCGGGTGTACGTACGCAGCCCGCTTCCCTCAAGCGCTGTCGCGAACTTGGGATCTTCGGCGTACAGCGCTCGCTCCATTTGCTCGAGCATTCGCTGCTCGTGCTCCGAGAGCGGCACGGAGTCCTCCTAGTCGTCGGTCGCGGGGGGCGACCGGTATGCGGCCCCTTCAGGATAGGCAGGGAATCGCCCCCGTGAAACCCGCCCTCTACGCCATTTCGCCAATCCGGGCCGCCATGCCGACTCGGCCGCTGAGGCGTTGATTCCCCAACCGTCGACCCGTCATGCCGGAAGGCGTACCCCGATCATACGGCGCCGAACGCCTTGCCGGGGGGCCTGTGGCGCACTCCATGCGCAGCTGCGTTGCTGATCAGCACCGCGATCAGTGTTCGCGGCCGCCGGCCGTCAGGCGCGCTTCTCGCCCAGGACGTGCAGCTGGCTCGCGACGGAGTGGAAGGAAGGCAGTTCCGCGGCGGCGGCCTCCAGCTTCAGCAGGGCCTCCAGAGCGCCCGGCTGAGTGTCCACCAGAACACCGGGCACCAGATCGGAGAAGACCCGCACACCGTGCACCGCGCCCACGTCGACACCGGCCTTGTCGACCAGCTCCGTGAGCAGCTCGACGGTGAACCGCCTCGGCACCGGGTCGCCTTCGCCCCAGCGGCCCGCCGGGTCCGTGAGCGCCTGCCGGGCCTCGGTGAAGTGCCCGGCGAGCGCCCTGGCGAGGACAGCTCCGCCGAGGCCCGCGGCGAGCAGGCTGAGCGCACCGGAGGGGCGCAGCGCCTCGACCGCGTTGCGGACCCCCTCGGCCGGGTCGTCGACGTACTCCAGCACGCCGTGGCAGAGCACGGCGTCGTAACCGCCCCGCTCCACCACGTCGAACAGGCCGTGGATGTCGCCCTGGACGCCGTTGACGCGGTCGGC
Source organism: Streptomyces sp. NPDC050433 (assembly GCF_044458565.1). NCBI lineage: Bacteria > Bacillati > Actinomycetota > Actinomycetes > Kitasatosporales > Streptomycetaceae > Streptomyces > Streptomyces sp. NPDC050433. The sequence goes on from NZ_JBITIB010000033.1 coordinate 42,174, forward strand.
GACACCAGCCTCGGCGGCCCGGCGCTCCAGCGCGAACAGCGCGTTGGGGCTCGGGTCCACGACAGTCACCCGGTGGCCCAGGCGGGCGACGGGCACGGCGAAGTTGCCCGTGCCGCCTCCGGTGTCGAGGACGTCCAGGCGCGCCGTGCCCGCGGCGGCGACGCGGCTGGCGAGGGCGCGCTCCAGCACCTCCCAGACCACGGCGGTGCGCAGGGAGCTACGGGGGCGCGACGGCGTCTCTCCACCGAAGGTAGGGGAAGGGTCCGACACGACAGTTGACTCCTCGGCGCGGTGCCGCCCCAGGTCGCGGGGCGTGAACGGTGCAAGCTCCGCACAGCCTATTGCCTCCGTCGGCCCTCTCCCTCACCCAGCGGCGCCGCCCTCCTCCGGCTGTTCGGCCCTGGGCCGGGGCAGCACCGGTTCGAGCACGAGCAGCCGCTCCACGAGGCGCAGGAACATGGCCACGTCGCGCAGCAGATCGTCGGCGTCGCGGCTGCTCGCCGCGCCCTGGATGCCGGCCTCGGCCCGCGCCCTGCGGGTGGCTCCGGAGGCGAACAGGGCGCTCCACTCGGTCAGCTCGGGCACGATCTCGGGCAGCACTTCCCAGGCGCTCCTTATGCGCCTGCGGCGCGGGCTCGTCGTGGGCTCGGGGCGGCCCCGGGCGGCGAGAACCGCCGCCGCGGTGCGCAGGGCGGCCAGATGGGCCGTGGCGTAGCGCTCGTTGGGCGCTTCGAGCGTGGCCGCCTCGTCCAGTCCCGAACGGGCCTGGGCGAGGAGATCGAGGGCGGCGGGCGGCGCGGTCGCGCGCCTCAGGACAGGGTGGACATCGGTCGCGGCGCCGGTCAGTGAGGGGGCAGGGCCGCCTGTGCTTCGCCGGCGTGCGGCTGCGGCGTAGGAACTGGCCATGACGAACCTCCTGGTCGTCTCTGTGACGGCTCTGTGGCCGTATGTGTCCATCGTGGAGCACGCCACTGACAATCGGCCCTGACCTGCGCTTTCACTTCGCTCGCACGTTCGGAGGAGCTTTTCGACCGGGCCGCAGCACTTTGGACCGGCTTCATCCCGAATTGATCCTGTGAGTCGGATACGCAGGCCGGCACCTGTGAGAATCGGGCGCATGGACAGGAGCAGCACCCGCCGCCAGGCCACCAGACAGAAGCTCTACGAGGCCGCGGTGACTCTCATCGCCGAACAGGGCTTCTCGGCGACGACCGTGGACGAGATCGCCGACCGCGCCGGAGTCGCCAAGGGCACGGTCTACTACAACTTCAAGAGCAAGACCGAGCTGTTCGAGGAGTTACTGCGGCACGGCGTCGGCCTGTTGACCGCCTCCCTCCGGACGGCGGCCGACGAGACGGCGGAGCGAGACGGGACGAGCGTCGAGGCGCTGGACGCCATGATCCGGGCGGGGCTCGCCTTCATCGACCGCTATCCGGCCTTCACACAGCTGTACGTGGCCGAACTCTGGCGCACCAACCGCGCCTGGCAGTCCACCCTCCTGGTGGTGCGTCAGCAGGCCGTCGCCGTCGTGGAGAAGGTGCTCCAGGAGGGCATCGACGGCGGTGAGCTGAGCCGGGAGATCGACATTCCGCTGACGGCCGCGGCGCTGGTGGGGATGGTGCTGGTGGCGGCTCTGGACTGGCAGGCGTTCCAGCCCGAGCGGTCGATCGACGACGTGCACTCGGCGCTCTCGCTGCTGCTGCGCGGCCGGGTCGGCGGGGGCTGACGCGGAGACCGACAGGCCCGCAAAGGAAATGCGCCGCTCCGATCGGGCTTCCTCACTCCAGACCCGAGCGGAACGGCGCACCCCCACCCCGTAGCGGTCGGGGTGCCACGCCGCTCCGCCGCCCCGTGCCGGCGGTTTCGGCGTCGCGCCCCTCCCGTGCCCCTCACTCTTCCGTCTCCGCAGGTGGGGGCCCATCCGCGTGTCTACTCATCTCACGTACTAGGTACGGATACTCACAACCCCGTTCCGGTCCTCACCCGTGCGGCCGACACTCTCGCTACCATCTCGTCCGTGTCCTTACTCCCGCTTGTCTTCACCAGTGGCTGGGCCAGCGGGATCAACGCCTATGCGGTGATCCTGCTGTTCGGTGTCTTCGGGGCGACCGGGATGACCGACGAGGTCCCCGAATCGCTTCAGCGCACCGATGTGCTGGTCGTCGCCGGAGTGCTCTTCGTCTGCGAGGCGGTGGCGGACAAGATCCCGTACGTCGACTCGATCTGGGACTCCGTGCACACGGTCATCAGACCGGTGTCGGGCGCGGTGGTCGCCGCGCTGCTCGCCGGGCAGAGCGGTTCGCTCCCGGAGATCGCGGCGGGCGCGGTCGGCGGGTCGACCGCCCTGATGAGCCATCTGGTGAAGGCCGGCACGCGGATGGCGGTGAACTCCTCCCCCGAGCCCTTCAGCAACATCGCCGTGAGCACCGCGGAGGACTTCGGCGTCGCCGGGATCATCACCTTCGCGATCTTCCATCCGCTGGCCGCGGCGATCATCGCCGGCGGTCTCCTGCTGGCCGGCATCGTGATCGTCATCTTCCTGGCCTCGAAGATCCGGCGGTTCTGGAGGCGCAGGGCGGAGAGACGCGCGCGGCGGCGCATGGCCACCGCGTGGCCACCCCTCTGACCCGACGCTCCCCGACTCCCCGACCCCCGACCGGGCCTCCCGCGCGCGGCGCCGGGAAAACCGGCCGCTAAGGTCCACTTCCATGGCACGGATTGCGGTGATCGGCGCCGGGATGGGCGCGATGTCGGCGGCTGCCCGGCTGGCGGTGGCGGGGCACCAAGTGACGGTGTACGAGCGCTCGGCGACGTACGGCGGCGCCCTCGGCCGGTTCGAGCGCGACGGGTTCGCGTACGACACGGGGCCCGCGCTGCTGCATCTGCCCGCCGTCTACCGGGATCTGTTCGTCAAGACCGGCAGGAAGCCGCTCGAAGAGTGCGTGCGGATGACCCAGGTCGACCCGGCGAGCAGGCATGTCTTCCCGGACGGGACCGAGGTGTCCCTGCCCAACGCGTCGCGCGCCGGTGTCGTCGCGGCGCTGGACGCCGCGCTCGGCGCGGGCGCGGGTGAGCGGTGGGGCGAATTCCTCGGCCGGGCGCGGGACGCCTGGGACCGGTCGCGTCGGCCTCTGTTGGAGGAGCCGCTGCGCGACGACTGGCAGGTGCTGGGGCGTGACCCGTATCCGGCCGTCCGGCAGCGGAGGCTGCTGCGCGGCCCGAGGCTGGCGGGCACCGTCGCGGAGGTGGGGGCGCAGGAGTTGGCCGATCCCCGACTCGGCGCGCTGTTCGAGGGGTACGCCCTGTCGTACGGGCTCGATCCACGAAACACCCCGGCGGGCGCCGCGCTGCTGCCCTACATGGAGCAGACCTTCGGCAGCTGGTACGTACGGGGCGGGATGCGGGCGCTGGCGCACGCGGTGTACGAGCGGTGCCTGGCGCGCAGGGTGGAGTTCGTCTTCCACGCCGAGGTGACGCGGATCGTGGAGAAGGACGGCCGCGCGGCCGGTGTCGAGCTGGCGCCGGGGGCGTCCGTCGGCGCCTCCACGGTCGTCGAGGCGGACCACGTGGTGGCGGGCACTGCTCCCGCCGCCCTCGTGGACGGGGAGTTGTGGGGGGAGGACGACGTACGGCCCGGCGGCGGGGGCGCGGACGCCGGGACGCCGTCGGTCCCCGGCAGGTTCACGGTGCTGCTGGCGCTGCGCGGCGGCAGGCCGGACGGCACAGCGCACCGTACGGTGGTGCACTCCCGCGCCCCCGGTGAGGAGGCGGGCGCCGTGTTCTCCGGGCGGACGGCGGGGCGGCCCACGGTCACGGTGCTGCGGCCCGACGACCCGACGACGCGTCCGGACGAGGGGCACGAGGCGGTCACCGTCACCGCGACCGTCGCACCGCAGGGTCCGGTGGACTGGACGGACGCCGGGCTGCGTGAGCGGTACGCCGATGCGCTGGTGGAGGCGGCCGGCGCCGCCGTGCCTGAGCTGCGGGAGCGGCTGCGCTGGCGGGAGATCCGTACGCCGTCCGACACGGCGGCCAGGACCGGGGCGCGGGGCGGTTCGGTGCCCGCGCCGTCGCTGGCGGGTGCCGGGGGCCGGCTGCTGCGTCCGGCGAACAGCACACGGCTGCCCGATCTGTATCTCGTCGGCGGCGAGGCGCATCCGGGCGGTGGGCTGGCGCACGCGGGGATGTCCGGGGCGCTGGTCGCCGGGCTGATCGTGGAGGGGGCGGACTTCCGCGGCTCGCGGTGAGCCACCGCGAGCCGCGTGTCCGCGTGAACCCGCTAACAGGTGGCGGGAGTTGAACGCCCGTCAGGAGCGGTCGTAAGCGTCAGTAGCGGTAGCGCTGGTCGTCGTAGTTGGGGTCGTAGCCGTACTGCTGGGGCTCCTGCTGCGGCATCGGGGGGACGTTGTCAGCCTCGCGCTGCTGCGGGACCCAGACCCCGCCGGGCGGCGTGTCCGCGCCGTACTGCTGTCCGCCGCCCTGGCTGCCGCCCTGGCCGTTCTGACCGCCGTAGGGGTCCGCGTACTGCTGCTGGCCGCCGTAGCTGTCGTACGAGCCGTAGGCGTCGCCGCCGGTGGTCGCGCCGCTGTACGGGTCGGTGTACGCGGCGTACTGCTGCTGGCCCGTGCCGTAGTCGTACTGTCCGCCCTGGCCGTTCTGCGCCGCGTACGCGTCCTGCCCTCCGCCGTACCCGTCCTGGCCGCCGTACGCGTCCTGGCCGTGGCTGGCGTAGGGGTCCGTGGCGCCGTACGGATCGGGCGTGCCGTACCCGCCCTGGCCCTGGCCCTGCCCTTGGCCGGCGTAGGAGTCCTGGCCGGCGTAGGTGTTCTGGCCCGTGGCGGGGTCGTAACCGGTGTACGGGTCGTAATTGCCGTACTGGGTCGCCTGGTAGGCGGCGTCGCTGTACACGCCGTACTGCCCCGTCTCGTCGGGCATCGGCTCCGGCTCGTAGACGGACGGGACGTACGGCGGCTCGTCGGGGACGGGACCAGCGAGTCCTTCGGGGCCGGGGACGGGACCGGGCGCGACGGGCTGGTACTCCAAGTCCGAGACTTCCAGGCTCGGTTCGCGTGACTCGCCCTCACCGCCGGCCTTGCGGCGCCGGCTCGCGCCGGGGCTGCCGCCGATGGCCCAGCCGGTGGAGAAGCCGCGCCGGAACGACAGCGTCACATAGGTCTGGCCGACCGCGAACGCGATCGCGCCGACCCCGATGACCGGGACGGAGGCGAGCAGGACACCCAGCACCACGCCGAGGAACCCCGTGAAGGCGAGCAGTCTCCAGCGGAGCCGCGCCTTGTACTGGAGCAGCACTTCGCCCAGCAGCCACAGCGCGACGATGCCGAACGCGATGTAGAGGACCGTCCAGCCCATGCCCGCCCCTCTCCTGCGGTCACCGCCCCGGTGCGGGGCGGGTACGACCGGTCACGACTGCTCGTGCAGTCCGAGATTCTCGTAAATTTCGAGCGTCGCCGTGGAGTTGTTGAGTGTAATGAAGTGCAGTCCGGGGACACCCTCCGCGCGCAGCGTCGCGCAGAACTCCGTCGCGTACTCGATACCGATGGAGCGTACAGCGGCGGGATCCTCCTTGACGGAGAGGATCCGTTCTTTCAGTGCCGGGGGCACCACCGCGTTGCTGAGCTGCGAGAAGCGCTCCAGCTGCCGGACGTTCGTGATCGGCATGACCTCCGGGATGATCGGGGTGTCGCAGCCGGCGGCCGACACCTTGTCCCGCAGCCGCAGATAGTCCTCGGGGTCGAAGAACATCTGGGTGATGGCGTAGTCGGCGCCCGCGCGGCACTTGGCCACGAAGTGCCGGATGTCGCTCTCCCAGTCGGTCGAGCGCGGGTGCATCTCGGGGAACGCAGCGACGCCGACGCAGAAGTCGCCGGACTCCTTGATCAGCCGGACCAGGTCGGCCGCGTACCGCACGCCCTCGGGATGCTTGACCCACTCGCCCATCGGGTCACCGGGCGGGTCGCCGCGCACGGCGAGGATGTTTCTGATCCCGGCGTCCGCGTACTGGCCGATCATGTTGCGCAGTTCGGCCACCGAGTGGTTCACGGCGGTGAGATGCGCGACCGGGACGAGCGTGGTGTCGGAGGCGATGCGCTGGGTCGCCTTGACCGTGCCCGCGCGGGTGGAGCCGCCCGCGCCGTAGGTCACCGAGACGAAGTTCGGGGCGACGGCCTCGACCCGGCGCAGCGCGTTCCAGAGATTCCGCTCACCCTTCTCCGTCTTGGGTGCCCAGAATTCGAACGAGTACGACAACTTGTCGGTCGCCAGCAGATCGCGCACCGTACGGGCGTGATCCGTCCTGGTCGAAGCTGTACCAAAGGCCATACCGAAAGGCTATCGAGGGTGCGGCGATCACCCAACCAGACCAGGTCGATTTGTCCACTTCGCACCATCCCTGTCCACCCCTCGGACGGTACGGACACCAGGAGTCAGGTGCGGGAACCGGGGGCGGATGTCAGGCGATCCGGTCGCGTACGCGCTTCGCGAGCCCGGCGGCGGCCATCGCCGGATCGTCCGCCTCCGTAAGAGCCCGTACGACCACGACCCGGCGGGCCCCGGCGTCCAGAACCTCGTCGAGGTTGCCCGCGTCGATCCCGCCGATCGCGAACCAGGGGCGCCGGGTGGCCAGCGACGCCGCGTACCGCACGAGGTCGAGGCCCGGAGCGTGGCGGCCGGGCTTGGTGGGGGTGGGCCAGCAGGGTCCCGTACAGAAGTAGTCCACGCCGGGCTCGCCGGCCGCCGCCATCGCCTCGGCCTCGGAGTGGGTGGAGCGGCCGATCAGCAGGTCCGTACCGAGGATGGCGCGGGCGGCGGAGACAGGCAGGTCCCCCTGGCCCAGGTGCAGCACGTCGGAGCCGATGGCGTGCGCCACGTCGGCCCGGTCGTTCACGGCGAGGAGCTTGCCGTGCCTGCGGCAGGCGTCGGCGAAGACCTGGAGGTGGTCCAGCTCCTCGGCCGCCTCCATGCCCTTGTCACGCAGCTGCACGATGTCCACACCGGAGGTGAGGACGGCGTCCAGGAACTCGGGGAGATCCCCCTGCCGCTTCCGCGCGTCCGTGCACAGGTAGAGCCGGGCGTCGGACAGCAGATCAAGTGCGCTGGGTACACCGGGCGCTGCGGGCATGCGGGTCTCCCCCCGTCGGATCAGTGTCTTGGGACGGCCGTGGGGGGGGCGGGGGGGGCCCCCCCCCCCCCCGGCCGGGGGGGGGGGCGGACGCCCCCCCCGCCCGCCCCCCGCGCCTAACCACCCGGCCCCCCATATCGCAGAGGGGCCGCGCCGGGGGGGCC
>NZ_JBITIB010000033.1:49485-102410 GCF_044458565.1 Streptomyces sp. NPDC050433
CGTGTTGGGGTGGGGCGGGGGGGGGGGGGGGGGGGGGGGGGGGGCCCCGCGCCGCGGGGGGGGGGGGGGGGGGGGGGGGGGGGGGGGGGGCGCGGCCCCCCCCCCCCCCCCCACGGCCGGTGGTGGTGTCGTCAGACGGCGAGCGCCTGCGCGCGGCGCTTCACCTCCGTGCCGCGATTCTCGCTGAGGGCCTGCGCGGGCGTGCCCGGCAGGGACGGGTCGGGAGTGAAGAGCCACTCAAGCATCTCTTCGTCGGTGAAGCTGTCGTCCCTCAGGAGCGTCAAGGTCCCGGCGAGGCCCTTGACGACCTTGGTGCCGTCGATGAAGGCTGCCGGCACCTGAAGCGCGCGGTTCTCACCTCGGCGTACGGCGATCAGCTGGCCTTCCTTCACCAGTTGGCGCACACGCGTCACCTCGATATCGAGCATTTCGGCGATATCGGGCAGGTGAAGCCAGGCAGGGACGAGAGCATCGATCTTTGCGTCAATCTCAGTCACAGGACAAGCCTGCCATCCCGGACTGACAGTCGGAAGCCGAGCCGGGTCAGAGCGCCGTCAGTTTCAGGGGTACGGCGGGGTCGGCGGCACGCTCCGTGTCGATCCGCGTGCCCGCCGCGACGAGCTTGCGGCCCTGCGCCAGATCACGCGGCCTGCCGACGGCGAGCAGCGCCACCAGCGCCCCGTCACGCAGCCACAGCACCGACCATGCGGCGCTCGACGGGTCACCGCGCCACAGCAGGGTGTCGGCCCGCGCGTGGTGCCCCGCGTACTGCACGAAGCGGCCGAACTGCTCGGACCAGAAGTACGGCACCGGGTCGTACGGCTCGTGCGACTCGCCCACGATGTCGGCGGCGACCGTGCGCGGCCCCTGGAGCGCGTTGTCCCAGTGGTGCACCATCAGCCGCTCGCCGTAGCGGGCCGAGGGGAACGAGGCGCAGTCCCCGACCGCGTACACGCAGGGGTGTGATGTGCGCAGCCGGTCGTCGGCCGTGACGGCGCCCTCGGGTCCTGTCTCGATGCCGGAGCCCGCCAGCCAGGCCGTGGCCGGTCTGGCGCCGATGCCCACGACCACCGCGTCCGCCGCCAGCTCACGGCCGTCCGCGAGGACCACCCTGCCGGGCTCGACGGTCGCCACGCGCGCGTGGGTGAGGAGTTCGGCGCCACTCTCCGCGTACCAGTGCGCCATCGGAGTGGCGACCTCGGCGGGCAGGGCACCGGCGAGCGGACGGCCCGCTGCCTCGACGACGGTCACCGCGCAGTCGGCCTCCCTGGCCGCGGTGGTGAACTCGGCGCCGATCCAGCCCGCGCCGACCACGACGACGTGCCGCTTGCGGTCCAGGACGGGGCGCAGCCGCGCGGCGTCGTCCAGGGTGCGCAGCAGATGGACGCCGGGGACGCCTTCCGCGCCCGGCAGCGTGATCGGTTCGGCGCCGGTGGCGAGGACCAGCACGTCGTACGGAACCGGCCCCGACTCCGTGTCCAGTTCCTGGTCCCCGGTGCGTACGCCGGTCACGTCGAGGCCCAGCCGCAGTTCCACGGAGAGCGCTTCGAAGTCCACGTCGAAGGCCGAACTCTCCGCCGTCCCCAGGAGGACGGCCTTGGAGAGCGGGGGCCGGTCGTAGGGCTGGTGCCTCTCGGCGCCGATGAGGATGACCGGGCCCTCGTAGCCCAGTTCGCGCAGTGCCACGGCGGTCTGCACGCCCGCCATACCCGCGCCGACGATGACGGTGCGCCGCTCGTCCGTCTGCTTCCGCTGCTCGTTCACCCGATCACCTTAAGGACCCGGCAGGGCGACGACTCCCTTACAGGGCGCGGGGACAGGGGGTTACGCTGACCTCTGAAGCACTTATCGGCAGTAGCGAACAAGAGACTTCACACCTCGCGGGAGCCCGGACGCACCGGGCTGAGAGGGAGGCTGACGCGGCCTCCGACCGTACGAACCTGATCCGGGTCATGCCGGCGAAGGGAGGAGCTGGACGCCCATGCGGTCATCTCATACAGACGTCTTGGTCGTCGGGGGCGGGATCATCGGTCTCGTCACCGCCTGGCGCGCGGCGCAGCGCGGACTCGCCGTCACCGTCGTCGATCCCGAGCCGGGCGGCGGCGCCGCCCAGGTCGCCGCCGGGATGCTCGCCGCCGTCAGCGAACTCGACCACGGCGAACAGACCCTGCTGGGGCTGAACATCGCCTCCGCGCGGCTCTACCCCGACTTCGTCGCCGAGTTGGAGTCGGCCACCGGCCAGGACACCGGCTACCGCGCCTGCGGCACGCTCGCCGTCGCTCTGGACACCGACGACCGCGCGCGACTGCGTGAACTCCACGCCCTCCAAGGGAGGTCGGGTCTGGAGTCCGAATGGCTCACCGGCCGTGAGTGCCGGCGACTGGAGCCGATGCTCGCTCCGGGAGTACGCGGCGGGCTGCGCGTCGACGGCGACCACCAGATCGACCCGCGCAGGCTCGCCGCCGCCCTCGTGACGGCCTGCGAGCGGGCGGGGGTGGTCTTCCACCGGGCCTGGGCCGAGCGCCTGCGGGTGGTCCGGGACCGGGCCGCCGGGGTCATCGTCGCCGACGGCACGGAACTCGCCGCGGACCAGGTCGTCATCGCCGGCGGCAGCCTCAGCGGGCAGCTCTCGGGCGTGCCGGACGACGTGCTGCCGCCGGTACGCCCCGTCAAGGGCCAGGTCCTGCGGCTGACGGTGCCGCGCCCGTACGCCCCGTTCCTGTCCCGGACGCTGCGCGCCGAGGTCCGCGGCAGCCATGTCTATCTGGTGCCGCGCGAGAACGGCGAGCTGGTCGTGGGCGCTACGAGCGAGGAGCTGGGCTGGGACACGACGGTGACGGCGGGCGGGGTGTACGAGCTGCTGCGCGACGCCCACGAACTCCTCCCCGGCATCACCGAACTCCCGCTCACCGAGACCCGCGCCGGGCTCCGTCCGGCCTCGCCGGACAACGCCCCGCTGCTCGGGCCGACCGCCCTGCCCGGCCTTCATCTGGCGACGGGGCACCACCGCAACGGGGTGCTCCTGACGCCCGTCACCGGCCGGGTGATGGCGACCGTGCTCACGACGGGTGAACTCCCCGACGACGCACTCCCCTTCACGCCCGGCCGCTTCTCGTCCGCCGTCGTCTCCGTAGGTCAGGAGCAGCACGCATGACCGACACCGTGCATTCGTCCGTGAACGAGTCCGCGAAGGGACCCGTGACCGTCTCCGTGAACGGAGAGGCCCGCGTCCTCGCCGGCCGCGTCACCCTTGACGTCCTCGTCGCGACCCTCACCCCCGCCCCGTCAGGCGTCGCCGCCGCCCTCAACGAGACCGTCGTCCCGCGCGGGCGCTGGTCGGCCACCACCCTGGCCGACGGCGACCGCGTCGAAGTCCTCACCGCCGTCCAAGGAGGCTGAGCCCGATGTCCGACGACCGGCTCGTGATCGGCGACACCGTCCTCAACTCCCGGCTCATCATGGGTACGGGCGGCGCGCCCAGCCTCGGCGTACTGGAAAGGGCCCTGACCGCGTCGGGCACCGAACTCACCACCGTCGCCATGCGCCGGCTGGACCCCACCGTGCAGGGCTCGGTCCTGTCCGTGCTCGACCGGCTGGGCATCCGGGTCCTGCCGAACACGGCGGGCTGTTTCACCGCGGGCGAGGCCGTCCTCACCGCCCGCCTCGCCCGCGAGGCCCTGGGCACCGACTGGATCAAACTCGAAGTGGTCGCGGACGAACGGACGTTGCTGCCCGACCCGATCGAACTGCTCGACGCCGCCGAGACGTTGGTGGACGACGGCTTCACCGTCCTGCCGTACACGAACGACGACCCGGTGCTCGCCAGAAAGCTTCAGGACGTCGGCTGCGCGGCGATCATGCCGCTCGGTTCCCCGATCGGGTCCGGTCTGGGCATCCGTAACCCGCACAACTTCCAGCTGATCACCGACCACGCGCGCGTGCCGGTCATCCTGGACGCGGGCGCCGGTACGGCGTCGGACGCCGCGCTCGCCATGGAGCTGGGCTGCGCTGCGGTCATGCTGGCGTCGGCGGTCACGCGCGCCCAGGAGCCCGTCCTGATGGCCGAGGCGATGCGGCACGCGGTCGAGGCGGGCCGGCTGGCCCACCGCGCGGGCCGCATCCCGCGCCGGCACTTCGCGGACGCCTCGTCTCCTACGGAGGGCCTGGCGAAGCTGGACCCGGAACGGCCGGCTTTCTGACGGCGGGGGAGGGCCGACGGCCGATTGCCGCGATGCGGTGTGCGTGCTGTCACAAGACGGCTCCATTGGCGCGTCGGAGCTGACCGGGGGCTGCGGGACTGTCGGTGGCGGCTCGTAGACTCAACGGGTGGATACGACGCTCAAGGACCCTCTGGTCGGGCACGTGCTCGACGGCCGTTACCGCGTCGACGCGCGCATCGCCGTCGGCGGCATGGCCACGGTCTACCGCGCTGTCGACACCCGGCTCGACCGGGTCCTGGCCCTGAAGGTGATGCACCCGGCCCTGGCGACCGACGCCGTCTTCGTGGAGCGCTTCATCCGCGAGGCCAAGTCCGTGGCGCGCCTCGCGCATCCGAACGTGGTGGGGGTCTTCGACCAGGGCGCCGAGGGCGCGTACGTCTACCTGGCGATGGAGTACGTCGAGGGGTGCACGCTGCGGGACGTCCTGCGCGAGCGCGGCGCTCTCCAGCCGCGCGCCGCCCTCGACATCCTGGAGCCGATGCTGGCGGCGCTGGGCGCCGCCCACCGGGCCGGCTTCATCCACCGCGACATCAAGCCGGAGAACGTGCTGATAGGGGACGACGGCCGGGTGAAGGTCGCCGACTTCGGTCTCGTACGGGCCGTCGGCTCCGTCACCAACACCACGGGGACGATCCTCGGCACGGTCTCGTATCTCGCACCGGAGCAGATCGAGTACGGCACCTCCGACACCCGCGTCGACGTGTACGCCTGCGGTGTGGTCCTGCACGAGATGCTGACCGGCACCAAGCCGCACGGCGGCGACACCCCCGCGCAGGTGCTCTACCTCCATCTGAACGAGGACGTGCCCCCGCCGTCCGCCGCGGTGCCCGGCATGGCGATCGAGCTGGACGAGCTGGTCGCGGCGGCCACCGCCCGCAATCCGGAGATCCGTCCCGAGGACGCCGTGGCGCTCCTCGCGCTGACCCGCCGGACGCGCGCGGCGCTCGACGACGCGCAGCTGGACGCGGTGCCGCCGCAGGCCACGACCGACGGTGCGGGAGGCGGCACGGGAGCCGGTGCGGGCGTCGGGCTCGCGTCCGAGCCGTCCCAGGACAGCCACGACGGCGCCACCGGCGGCGGGACCGGACCGCGCTCCCCGGACGCTTCCCTGTCAGCGCACGAGGGCTCCGTGGCCGCGCACGACGGCTCCGACGACCGTACGAGCGTGATCCCGCGCCTCGTCCGCCCCCACGCGGCCTCCGACGGATCCGATACGCCCGACCCGTCGGCCGCCTCCTCGGGAGACGACGGCGTCCGCCGCACCAGCCGCCTCACGATGCCGCCGCCAGGACCGGCCGCTCCACCCGCTCAGCCGCCCGAGCGGCGCCTGGGCGGGCGCGGGGGCTCCGGACCCCGTAGGGGCGTGCTGGCGATCGTGGTGGCCGCTCTGCTGGTGTTCGGTGTGGGTGTCGGCGTCTGGTACATCAACTCCGGGCAGTTCACCCGTGTCCCGTCCCTCCTCGGGCAGACCGAGCAGGCAGCGAAGAAGCGCCTCGGCGACGCCGGCCTGGACGCGAAGGTCCAGGAGGACTTCAGCGAGACGTTCGAGCGCGGCACGGTCATGCGTACCGACCCCGAGCCGCGCTCACGGATACGGGGCAACGGTTCGGTGACCCTCGTCATCTCACGCGGCCCGGAGATCGTGCGGGTCCCCGACCTGACCGGCAAGTCACTGGCCGACGCCAAGGACGCGCTGAAGAAGGTGGGGCTGGCGCCGGGCGTCGTCGCCCGGTCCTTCGACGAGGAGACCGACCAGGGCGACATCATCCGCTCCCAGCCGAAGGCGGGTACGGAGCTGCGGCCCGACGCGGGAGTGGCGCTGGTCGTCAGCAAGGGCAGGCCGGTCCATATGCCCGACGTGACCGGCCAGTCCGAGGAGGAGGCGACCGCCTCACTCGAAGACGCCGGACTCGATGTGAAGATCGCGGCCGAGCGGGTCAACTCCCCTGAGGACGCCGGGTCGGTGGCCGGGCAGTCCGCGAAGGAGGGCGCCAAGCTCGCCCGCGGCGACACCGTCACGCTGACCATCTCCAAGGGCCCACGGATGATCGCCGTCCCGGATGTCACGGGGAAGTCGATAAACGCCGCCAGGACCGAGCTGACCGAGGCGGGCTTCGAGGTGGAGGTCGACCGGAGCTTCCCGTTCCTGGACGACACGGTGTCGAAGCAGTCCGTCGACGGCGGCGAGAAGGCCGCCGAGGGCAGCACCATCACCATCACGACCAAGGGAATCTGAGGCTTGACGCTCCCCGACCGCCCGCGCAATCCCGTCGGCGGCCATGTTCCGGTGGCGGGCGGCCTCGCCCGCGTGGGGCTGGCCTGGGCGCGTGACATCGGCGCCGAGACCGTCCAGGTCTTCGTCGCCAATCCACGCGGCTGGGCGACACCGGCCGGAAATCCGGCGCAGGACGAGCGGTTCCGAACGGAGTGCGCCGCCGAGGGGCTGTCGGCGTACATCCACGCGCCGTATCTGATCAACTTCGGCTCCCACACGCCGGAGACGGCCGAGAGGTCCGTGGACTCGCTCCGGCACAGCCTCCGGCGGGGCCGGGAGATCGGCGCGCCGGGGGTCGTCGTGCACACCGGTTCGGCGACCGGCGGGCGGTCGCGCGAGGTCGCGCTGGCGCAGGTACGGGAGCGGATGCTGCCGCTCCTCGACGAATTGACGCACGACGACGACCCGTATCTGCTGCTGGAGTCGACCGCCGGGCAGGGCTCCTCGCTCTGCTCGCTCGCCGAGGACTTCGGACCGTACTTCGAGGCGCTCGACTCGCACCCCAGGCTCGGTGTCTGCCTCGACACATGCCACATCTTCGCGGCGGGCCATGATCTGGCGGCACCCGGCGGGACGCACCGGACCCTGGACGAGCTGGTGAAGACGGTGGGGCCGGGGAGGCTGAGGCTGATCCACGCCAACGACTCGAAGGACGTGTCGGGCGCCCGTAAGGACCGGCATGTGAATGTCGGCGCGGGCCATATCGGCGAGGCGCCGTTCCGGGCGCTGTTCTCGCATCCGGCGACCGAGGGCGTGCCGCTGGTGATCGAGACCCCCGGCGGCAAAGAGGGGCACGCGGCGGACGTGGCCCTCCTGAAGAAGCTGCGCGAGGAAGCTCCCTAGAGTTCGGGTCCCTCGCCGGGGCCTTCCTGGTATGAGTAACGCTGCTCGCGCCAGGGGTCGCCGACGTTGTGATAGCCGCGTTCCTCCCAGAAGCCGCGGCGGTCGGCGGTCATGTATTCCACGCCCCGGACCCATTTCGGGCCCTTCCACGCGTACAGATGCGGAAGGACGAGCCGCAGTGGAAATCCGTGCTCGGCGGTGAGGAGTTCGCCGCCTTTGTGCGTGGCGAAGATGGACCGTTCCGATGTGAAGTCGTCGAGACGGACATTGGCGCTGTAGCCGTACTCGGCCCAGACCATGACATGAGTCACGCTCGGCGCCGGCGGAGCCAGTTCCAGGAGCGTACGGGCGAGCACTCCGCCCCATTCGGCCCCGAGCATGCTGAATTTTGTCACGCAATGCAGATCGGCGACGACTGTCGAGAACGGCAGCGCCGAGAACTCCTCGTGATTCCAGCACCGCTTGTCTCCGTCGGCCGTCGCACCGAAGACCCGGAACTCCCAGCGGTCCGGCTTGAACTTGGGCACCGGGCCGTAATGGGTGACCGGCCAGCCCCGCTGCAGCCGCTGCCCCGGTGGGAGCCCGGACTGCGCCGACTCCCGCTCTTCCCGGCTTTCCGGCTGCCCCATGCCTTCCATGGTGACAGACGGCGAAGGGTGGTCATGACCAGGTACGGTCCGATTCGGGCAACTACTACTAAGTGGGTCCTTACTGGACGGCTTTCTGGCACGGTGCGAGGATGCGCGCATCCTGGCCAGTCCCCGTGTCCCCCGTGTGGAAGGAGCCTCTGCGATGCAGGGCGACCCCGAGGTCATCGAGTTCCTCAATGAGCAGCTGACCGCCGAATTGACCGCGATCAACCAGTACTTCCTGCATGCCAAAATGCAGGAGAACTTCGGCTGGACGAAGCTTGCGAAGTACACACGGTCCGAATCGTTCGACGAAATGAAGCACGCGGAGACCCTGACCGACCGGATTCTCTTCCTGGAAGGCCTGCCGAATTATCAGCGGCTTTTCCATGTACGGGTCGGCCAGACGGTCACCGAGATGTTCCAGGCCGACCGGCAGATCGAGGCGGAGGCGATCGACCGGCTGCGGCGCGGGGTCGAGGTGATGCGCGCCAAGGGCGACATCACATCGGCGAAGATCTTCGAGTCGATCCTCAAGGACGAGGAGCACCACATCGACTATCTCGACACGCAGCTGGAACTGGTCGAGAAGCTCGGCGAGGCGCTGTACATCGCCCAGGTGATCGAGCAGCCGGACAGCTGACGAGCCCCGGCACGCCGACGCGTCAGGCGGCTTCCAGGCCCGCCCGGGAGGCCACCGCCCGCACGAGGGCCGGCTGAGCCGCCGGTGGCTCAGCGATCGCCGTCTCCACGGCCGCCGCGGTCGGCACTGCCTCGGTCGCCGGCAGCTCGCGGCGCGGACAGCCGCCACGGCCGAGGATCGACTGGATGCTGCGTACGCACGAACCGCAGTCCGTGCCGGCCTTCGAAGCCGACGCCATCTGGCGGGGAGTGCAGGCGCCGGCCTCCGCGTGTTCCCTGACCTGCTTCTCGGTGATGCCGAAGCATGAGCAGACGTACACGCGGTTCACCTCCCGGCGGGATCGTATGGCTGGCACCCTCCGTCTTCCACGGTGAGGCAAACCTAACCTTACCTTCCCTCCGGGGCGCACGACAGTCCCCCCTACGCAGGTGGGGCGCGGATCACATCGCGATCCGCGCCCCACCGTGCGTACTGCCGTGACGAGCTACTGCGCCCGGTACATCTCCGCGACCAGGAAAGCCAGATCGAGCGACTGGCTGCGGTTGAGCCGGGGGTCGCAGGCCGTCTCGTACCGCTGGTGCAGGTCGTCGACAAAGATCTCGTCGCCGCCACCCACGCACTCGGTGACGTCCTCGCCGGTCAGCTCGACATGGATGCCGCCCGGATGCGTACCGAGGGCCTTGTGGACCTCGAAGAAGCCCTTGACCTCGTCGAGCACGTCGTCGAACCGGCGGGTCTTGTGGCCGGACGCCGCCTCGAAGGTGTTGCCGTGCATCGGGTCGGTCACCCACGCCACCGTCGCGCCGGACGCGGTGACCTTCTCGACCAGTTCGGGGAGCTTGTCCCTGACCTTGTCGGCGCCCATCCGGACGATGAAGGTCAGCCGGCCGGGCTCGCGGTCGGGGTCGAGCCGGTCGACGTAGCTGAGCGCGTCGTCGACCGTCGTCGTCGGGCCGAGCTTGATCCCGATCGGGTTGGCGATCTTCGAGGCGAACTCGATGTGCGCGCCGTCCATTTGACGGGTGCGCTCGCCGATCCAGACCATGTGCCCGGAGACGTCGTACAGCTTGCCGGAGCGCGAGTCGACGCGGGTCAGCGCCGACTCGTAGTCGAGGAGCAGCGCCTCGTGCGAGGAGAAGAACTCGACCGTACGGAACTCCGCCGGGTCGGTGCCCGCCGCCTTCATGAAGTTCAGCGCGTTGTCGATCTCGCGGGCGAGCCGTTCGTAACGCTGGCCGGACGGGGACGACTTCACGAAGTCCTGGTTCCAGGCGTGCACCTGGCGCAGGTCCGCGTAGCCGCCGGTGGTGAAGGCGCGCACCAGATTGAGCGTCGCGGCGGACGCGTGGTACATACGCTTCAGGCGCTCGGGGTCCGGGACTCTGGCGGCCTCGGTGAAGGCGAAGCCGTTGACGGAGTCGCCGCGGTAGGTGGGCAGCGTCACACCGTCACGCGTCTCGGTGGGCTTGGAACGCGGCTTCGAGTACTGGCCGGCGATCCTGCCCACCTTCACCACCGGCACCGACGCCGCGTAGGTGAGGACCGCGCCCATCTGGAGCAGGGTCTTGAGCTTGCTGCGGATCTGCTCGGCGGACACACCGTCGAAGGCCTCGGCGCAGTCGCCGCCCTGGAGCAGGAACGCCTCGCCCTTGGCGACGGCGCCCATCCTGGCGCGCAGTTGGTCGCACTCGCCCGCGAAGACGAGCGGCGGATAGCTTTCGAGCTCCGCGACGGCGGCGCGCAGGGCCTCGGCATCGGGATACTCGGGCTGCTGCGCCGCGGGGAGGTCTCGCCAGGTCGCCTGCACGGCGGGTGCTCGGGTGTCAGCGTTCACGGTCACGCGGACAACATTACGGGGTCCCGGGGGCCGGACACGCCGTCTCTCAGTGGTTGAGACGCGCGTCCACGATCGTTTTACGGGCGGGCGATGTCGGTTAGGCTCCGCGGCATGTTCGCGCAGCTGAACCAGGCTTGGTGGTGGACCGCACATCCGGCGGTCCGCTGATTCACGCGCGCAACACCGAATCGCAAGGCCGCCCGAGGGGCGGCCTTCCGTGTTTCCCGGCCTGTCGGCCGACACGGACCGGGAATCGGGGCCGTTCCTCCCTCTCCTCCGGAAGGAACACACTCCACATGCAGCACACGCAGCACACCGAGACCAGCCGACTCCTGGCGAGACTCCTCGACGACGGTTGCCCGCCGTTCGCCCTGCTGCGCCGCCGGACGCCGGGGCGGGACCACCACACCGTGGAACTGCTCATCGGCGAGGTACGGGAAGCGGCCCGGCTGGCCGACGTCCCGGCCGACGACGAGCGCCCCTCACTCGCCCTGGTGCCGTTCCGGCAGATCCGCGAGCGCGGCTTCGAGGCGCACGACGACGGGACCCCGCTGGCTGTGCTGGTCGCCGACGAGGTGTACGAGCTGCCGCTCGCCGACGTCCTGGCGCATCTCCCCGTGCACCGGGTCCATGTCGAGGACGGCGCGTTCGACGTCGACGACGAGCGGTACGCGGAGATCGTCCGGCGTGTCGTCGAGAACGAGATCGGCCGCGGCGAGGGCGCCAACTTCGTCATCCGGCGGACCTTCGAGGGCCGGATCCCCGGCTTCGGGCGCGCCGACGCGCTCGCGCTCTTCCGGCGGCTGCTGGCCGGCGAGCGGGGCGCGTACTGGACGTACGTCGTGCACGCGGCCGGGCGGACGCTGGTCGGCGCCAGCCCCGAGGTGCATGTGCGGATGAGCGGCGGCACCGTCGTGATGAATCCCATCAGCGGCACGTTCCGCTATCCGCCCGAGGGGCCCACCACCGAGGCCCTGCTCGAATTCCTCGGCGACCGCAAGGAGACGGACGAGCTGTCCATGGTCGTCGATGAGGAACTGAAGATGATGTGCACCGTCGGCGACATGGGCGGGGTGGTGATCGGCCCCCGGCTCAAGGAGATGGCCCATCTCGCGCACACGGAGTACGAGTTGCGCGGGCGCAGCTCGCTCGACGTACGCGACGTGCTGCGGGAGACGATGTTCGCGGCGACGGTCACCGGCTCGCCGGTGCAGAACGCGTGCCGCGTCATCGCGCGGTACGAGCCGCTGGGGCGGGACGGTGTCGGGCGCGGCTACTACGCGGGCGCGCTGGCCCTCGTCGGACGGGACGCGGGCGGCGCGCAGACCCTCGACTCCCCCATCCTGATCCGGACGGCCGACATCGACGCCGAGGGCGGGCTGCGGGTGCCGGTCGGGGCGACGCTCGTACGGCACTCCGACCCGGCGGGCGAGGTCGCGGAGACCCACGCCAAAGCGGCGGGCGTCCTGGCGGCGCTGGGCGTGCACGCGGGGCGGCCCGGCGGCGCCTCCGTACGGAAGGCGCTCGCCGACGACCCGCGGGTGCGGGCCGCGCTGGACTCGCGGCGGGCCCAACTGGCGCCGTTCTGGCTGAAGATGCAGGAGCGGTCGGCGTCGCTGACGGGGCACGCGCTGGTCATCGACTGCGAGGACACCTTCACGGCGATGCTCGCGCACCTGTTGCGGTCCGCCGGCCTGGACGTGACCGTACGCCGCTACGACGAACCCGGCCTCGGTAAGGAGGCGGTGCTCGCGCACCGGGGCCCCGTGGTGCTCGGTCCGGGGCCGGGGGATCCGTCGGACACCGGTGATCCCCGGATGCGTACGCTGCGCGCGCTGACCGCAGCGCTGCTGCGCGAGCACCGGGACGGGCTGCTGGGTGTGTGCCTCGGCAACGAGCTGATCGCGGCGGAGCTGGGGCTCAGGACGGCGCGCAAGCGGCTGCCGTACCAGGGCGCGCAGACCCGTATCGAACTCTTCGGCAGGACGGAGACGGTGGGCTTCTACAACAGCTTCACCGCACGCTGCGACGACGCCGGGGCGGCGTCGCTGGCGGCGCGCGGCATCGAGGTGAGCCGGGACAAGGCGGGAGAGGTGCACGGGCTTCGGGGACCGGGCTTCGCCGGGGTGCAGTTCCACCCGGAGTCCGTACTGACGCTGCGCGGCCCGGAACTGCTCACGGACCTCCTCGCCGGCGCGATGCGGGGCAGGGGGGTGGGGCGTCGGCGCGAGGGCATGTCGGAGAAGTAGCGCCCCCCTAAAGGGGGTGGGGGCGGTTGGTTACGGGGCGGCGGAGCGGCACTGTGTACCGTCCGGGGCCTCAGAGATCCGGCGGGCGGTTGTCGTCAGGCGCCGGGTGGGCTGAAAGGCCCGTCCGGCGCCTGAAGACAGAACACGTGCCCGTCCTGGCGCCCACGGCCGGCCGATCAGCGGGTGGCCGGGTCGTGTCCGCGAAGTCGCGTCCGGCTCACGACGTGGATGCACGCGTAGCCCTTCGGGCACGGCAGGGGCCCTCTGCGTCGTCGGTGCTCTCGAAGCGTCCGAGTGCGACCGGGACACCCCCAACGCACCAACGTGTCATCAGCCGCTGCCACGGCGGGCGTGAGCCCCGCGCTCCGGGCGGACGACGCCGCTTCGCGACACGCCCTGCGCCGCCCGCCCCAGAGCCCCGCCCCGCTCACGGCTGCCCGGGGCGCGCCCCGCCGCGACGGACGGTCAGCCGAAGAAGACGCCGACCTCTTTATAAAGCTCCGGCTGGACCGTCTTGAGTTCCGCTATCGCCTGCGAGATCGGGACGCGCACGATGTCCGTGCCGCGCAGGGCCACCATCTTGCCGAAATCGCCGTCCCTCACGGCGTCGATCGCGTGCAGCCCGAATCGCGTGGCCAGCCAGCGGTCGAAGGCGCTCGGTGTGCCGCCGCGCTGGACATGGCCGAGGACCGTCGTCCGCGCCTCCTTCCCCGTGCGCTTCTCGATCTCCTTCGCAAGCCATTCGCCGACGCCCGACAGCCGGACATGGCCGAAGGAGTCCAGCGTCCCGTCCTTGAGAATCACCTCGCCGTCCTTGGGCATCGCTCCCTCGGCGATGACGACGATCGGCGCGTACGAGGCCTTGAAACGCGACGTCACCCAGGCGCAGACCTGGTCGATGTCGAAGCGCTGCTCCGGGATGAGGATGACGTTCGCGCCGCCCGCGAGACCCGAGTGCAGGGCGATCCAGCCCGCGTGGCGCCCCATCACCTCGCAGACGAGGACGCGCATGTGCGACTCGGCGGTGGTGTGGAGGCGGTCGATCGCCTCCGTCGCGATGCCGACCGCCGTGTCGAATCCGAAGGTGTAGTCCGTCGCGGAAAGGTCGTTGTCAATGGTCTTGGGCACGCCCACACAGGGCACGCCGTGCTCGTCGGAGAGCTGGGCCGCCACGCCCAGAGTGTCCTCGCCGCCGATGACTATGAGCGCGTCGACCTCGCTGCTCGCGAGGTTCTCCTTGATCCGGCGGATCCCGTCGGCCGCCTTGAGCGGATTGGTGCGCGAGGATCCGAGGATGGTGCCGCCGCGGGGCAGGATGCCCCGCACGGTGGGGATGTCGAGCGGTACGGTGTCGCCTTCCAGCGGCCCGCGCCAGCCGTCCCGGAAGCCGGTGAACTCGTACCCGTACTCCTGGACGCCTTTGCGCACGATGCCTCGAATGACCGCATTGAGCCCTGGGCAGTCGCCGCCCCCGGTCAATACTCCGACCCGCATGGAAACACTTCCCTTCGCCGTCGGTGACGCACCTGAGCCACGCCTGAGTGACACAGGTCACCCCGGCATGGTGCGCAGGATCATTTCCGTTGCACCAGAGGGCGGCGGGAGGTGGTTGTCGAAGGGCCGCGCGGCGCCGGCGCGGCGGCGGCCGGGTCACACGTCGTCGAGGCCGCGCTCGATCGCGTAC
Organism: Streptomyces sp. NPDC050433; assembly: GCF_044458565.1. Taxonomy (NCBI): domain Bacteria; kingdom Bacillati; phylum Actinomycetota; class Actinomycetes; order Kitasatosporales; family Streptomycetaceae; genus Streptomyces; species Streptomyces sp. NPDC050433. Next base: position 63,866 of record NZ_JBITIB010000033.1, read on the forward strand.
CGCACCAGTTCAACGCGGTTGTGGAGCTGGAGCTTGCCGAGGGTGTTCTGTACGTGGTTCTGCACCGTGCGGTGCGAGATGACCAGACGCTCGGCGATCTGCTTGTACGAGAGCCCCTTCGCGACCAGCCGCAGCACCTCGGTCTCCCGCTCGGTCAGCTGCGGCGCCTTCGGCTCGTCGGACGCCGCGGGGGCGGGCTCGGAGGCGAGCCTGCGGTATTCGCCGAGGACCAGGCCCGCGAGTCCGGGTGTGAAGACCGGGTCGCCGACGGCGGTACGCCGTACGGCGTCGGTCAGTTCGGCCGTACTGGCCGACTTCAGCAGATAGCCCGTGGCACCGGACTTCACCGCTTCGAGTACGTCGGCGTGCTCGCCGCTCGCCGAGAGGACCAGGACCCGCAGGCCGGGCTGGGAGCCGACGAGTTCCTTGCAGACCTGGACGCCGGGCATGCCGGGCAGATTGAGGTCGAGAACGATCACGTCGGGGGTGGTGGCCGTCGCGCGGCGCACCGCCTGGGGGCCGTCTCCGGCCGTCGCCACGACGTCGAAGCCAGCCTCGGTCAGGTCGCGGGCGACGGCGTCGCGCCACATGGGGTGGTCGTCCACGACCATCACACGCGTCGCGCCGCCCGCCCCCTCGGCGTCGCTGTCCCGCCGTTTCGTGTCCGTCTGCTCGCTCATCTCTCCGCCTTCCCCCGTGGAACCTTCAACTCGACTTCCGTGCCCTGGCCGGGAACCGAGATCAGCTCGGCCGTCCCGCCCAACTCCCGCAGCCGCCCCCGGATCGACAGCGTGACACCGAGGCGCCCCTCCCCCTCGGCCTGCGCGAGCCGGCCCTCCGGGATGCCGGGGCCGTCGTCCCTGACCGTCACGATCACCTCGTCCGGCGAGTCCTCGACCAGGATCCAGGACCGCGCGCCGTCACCGGCGTGCTTGCGGACATTGTCCAGGGCGGCGTTCACCGCCGAGGTCAGCTCCCTGGCAGCCGCGGGCCGCAGCAGGACGGGGGCGCCCGGCTCGGCGAGCGTCACGGCGGAGCCGGAGAGCGGCGCCAGCAGCGTACGCAGATCCCACAACTCGGCCCCGTCGGCGGCGTTCTCGGCCCCGCCGCCGCCCGGCCCGCCCGCGGGCTCGGTGTCGTCGACCGTACGCACGACCGCCCCCAGCGTGACGTCCTCGGAGACGCGCGTGGTCGGCACGAGACCGCTGGAGACCAGCGTCCGCAGGGCGATCTCCTGCTCCCCGGCCATCCGGCCCAGCTCCGCGGCCTCGCCGCCGAGGGCCGTACCGCGCCGCTGCACCATCGCGAGGACCTGGAGCACGCTGTCGTGGATGTCGCGCGCCAGCCGCTCGCGTTCGCGGGTCGCCGCCTCGATCTCCAGGGCGCGCGCCAGGGTGCGTTCGGAAGCGCGGGCGACCTCCACGATGTAGCCGATCGCGATGGAGGCCACCCACACCAGCAGCACGTTGTGCAGGGTGTCCCGGCTGGGGGTGCCGCGCCCGACCAGATTGGCGACGGCGACCAGCGAGGAGGCGAAGGCCGCCCAGCGCCAGCCGCCCTTGACGGCGAAGGCGAGGACGGCGCCGGCCGTCCATATGGTCGGCAGGGTCGGGCCGTCCACGTACCGCGCCTGCACGTCGACCACCGGGGTGAGCAGGACGCCGACGAGAGCGATGGTGAGGTCGACGCCGAGGAAGCGCTTGGTGCAGCTGACGGCGTTGGCCACCTTGGGCAGCGTCACGACCGTCCAGACGACGAGGAGGGCGAGGTACGCGGCGGCGAGCCAGGGACGCTCGAACTTGTCGCGCCCGAAGGCCGCGATCAGGGTGGCATAGACCATGGTGAGCAGGCGGTACGCGGTGAGCGCCCGCCACAGGGGCTGCTCGACCGACATGCGTACGACCCGTTCACGTCCGGCCATGTGTCCCCCGTCCCCGATTCATCGATGCGTTGCCGCTGCTGTCCTCAGTCGCCGGACGGGCTGGATCAGCCCGCGTTCCCGGTCTTCCCCGCCTTCGCCTCGTCGGCGATCTTGCGCTTGGCCGCCGTCGCGTAGATGTCGACGTACTCCTGGCCGGAGAGCTTCATGATCTCGTACATGACCTCGTCGGTCAGTGAACGCAGGATGAAGCGGTCGCCCTCCATGCCTTGATACCGGCTGAAGTCCAGCGGCTTGCCGATCCTGATCCCCGGCCGCATCAGCTTGGGCATCACTGTGCCCGGCGGCTGGATCTTCTCCGTGTCGATCATGGCGACCGGGATCACGGGCGCGCCGGTGGCGAGCGCCACGCGCGCGAGGCCACCGGGCTTGCCCCGGTAGAGCCTGCCGTCGGGCGACCGGGTGCCCTCGGGGTAGATGCCGAAGAGTTCACCGCGCTCCAGTACCGCTATGCCGCTCTTGATGGCCGCCTCGCCCGCCCCCCGCGCGCCGGAGCGGTCGACCGGGAGCTGGCCGACGCCCTTGAAGAACGCGGCCGTGAGCCGCCCTTTCACACCCGGCGACGTGAAGTACTCCGCCTTGGCGATGAAGGTGACCTTCCGGGTCAGGACCGCGGGGAGGAAGAACGAGTCCGAGAACGAGAGATGGTTGCTCGCGAGGATCGCCGGCCCCTCGTCGGGAATGTTCTCGATGCCCTCCACCCACGGCCGGAACGCAAGCTTCAGCGAGCCTCCGATGGAGAACTTCATCGCGCCGTAGATCAACTCGGGTGCCTCCTGTGTGCTGTCGACCGACCTTAACCCGCGGGGCGTGCGCCGGTTCCGTCCTGGGGCGCCGACGGCTCTGGTCGGTGTCGGTCCGGTCGCGTACGGTGAAGTACCACTTCGAGACTCACGAACAGGAGACCCTGTGCCGGTCCTTCCTGGAGCCGAGCCGTACCGCCACGAGGGCGGAGATGTCGGCGTCCTCCTCTGCCACGGATTCACCGGTTCCCCGCAGTCGCTGCGCCCCTGGGCCGAATATCTGGCCGCCCGCGGCCTCACGGTGTCGCTGCCGCTCCTGCCGGGGCACGGCACGCGCTGGGAGGACATGCAGATCACCGGCTGGCAGGACTGGTACGCGGAGGTGGACCGGGCGCTGCGGGAGCTGGGCGAGCGGTGCGAGCGGGTCTTCGTCTTCGGTCTCTCCATGGGCGGGACGCTGGCGCTGCGGCTCGCCGCCAAGCACGGGCACGCGGTCAGCGGCGTCGCCGTCGTCAACCCGGCGAACAAGGTGCACGGCCTTTCGGCGTACGCCCTGCCGCTCGCCCGGCACCTCGTCCGGACGACGAAGGGCCTGCGCAGCGACATCGCGCTGCCGCGCAGCGAGGAGGTCGGTTACGACCGGGTCCCGCTGCACGCCGCGCACTCGCTGCGGAATTTCTTCCGGCTGGTGGACGGGGAGCTGCCTCAGGTCACCCAGCCGCTGCTGCTGATGCGCAGCCCCCGTGACCATGTCGTGCCCCCGGCCGACTCGGCACGGATCCTCGGCCGGGTCTCGTCGACCGACATCCGGGAGGTCATCCTGGAACACAGCTACCACGTGGCGACGTTGGACAACGATGCGGAGCTCATTTTCGAGGAGAGTCACACGTTCGTCGACCGACTCGCTCCGAGCGTCGGGAAGAAGGGGAGCACAACCGGTGGCTGAGCATGACGCGGACCGCGAGCCGCAGCCGATCGACGAGGACGCCGCGTGGGCGGCGATCGTCGCGGGTTACGGCGAGGAGCCGGCCGATCCGCCGGGTGCCAAGCCCTTCAAGTCGGTCGAGGACCTGGCGCTCCTGGAGAGCGACCGGAACAGCACCGAGCCCGCGCCGCCCAAGGACAAGGGGTCGGGGACCACAAAGGCGGACCTCGGGCCGGTGAACGGACCGGAGGCCGGGTCGGCGGCCGGGCCGGACGCCGACCGGGACCCCGCCGCCACGGACCCCGGCACGGACGCGACGCCGGACGCCAAGCCCGACAAGCCGTCGCTCGGCGGCTCGCTGGGCAGCTCGGTCGTCTTCGCGCCCGGCGTCGGCGGCGGGGGCCCGCGCGACTACTCGGTGGCGGAGCCGAAGGACGACGACCTCGACGACACCGACGAGGGCCATTTCGTACCACCCGAGCCGCCACCGCTGCCGGAGGCCGACGTCACGGCCAAGTTCGCCTGGCTCGCGGTGATCGGCGGCCCGGTGCTCATGCTCCTCGCCGTACTGTTGCAGTGGGAGATGACCTGGTGGCTGACGACCGTCTGTATCGGCGGTTTCCTGGGCGGTTTCGTCACGCTGGTGGCACGGATGCAGCATGACGACGACGAGGAGGACGATCCGGGCCGCGGCGCGGTGGTCTGACGCGCCGGACCGTGGGGGATCAGGACGACGTCGACGCGGGCACGCGCAGGGCGGCCAGCACCGGAAGGTGGTCGGTGGCCGCCCGCAGATCGCTCTCCACGATGCCCGGCAGCCCCAACGGCACTCCGCAGCCCAGGACTTCGACACCCTCGGTCGCGAAGACCGCGTCGATGCGCTGACGCGGATCGCTGGGCGTCGACGTGTACTCGCTCCCCCACGGCTTGACCGCCCAGCCGTCCTGAAGCTCCTTGGCGATCCGCCGGAACGAGCGCCCCTGCGGCCGGTCGTTGAGATCACCCGCCACGATCGCGTGCGGCACCTCCATCGCCCTCACCCGGTCGAGCACCATCCCCGCCTGGGCGAGGCGTTCGTCGGCCCGCAGGCTGAGATGACAGCTGAGCAGCCCGATGCGGGCACCACCGATCCGTACGACGGCCGTGGCGAAGCCGCGCCGGTGCAGTCCCGGTGTGAGCGGAAGCAGTACGTCCTCCGTACGCTCCACGGTGGCGCGCAGCGAGCACAGCAGCAGCGGGCCGGCGGCCGTTCCGCCGCCGCTGAGGACGACGAGATCGGTCCGGGCGGCCAGCCACGCGGCGCGCTTGCGCCAGCGGAAGAAGCGGGGCGCCTCCTGGACGAAGACCAGGTCGGGCTCACAGGCCCCGATCACCCGCGCCAGCGCGTCGCAATCGTCGCGCATGGAGCGGATGTTGTAGCTGAGTACGCGGATCACGGCCGAACCGTCGGGCTCGGTACGGGAGTCGGGCAGCGAAATCATGGAGACGGGTCCACCCTGTCCACTCACCGGAGTCGTCACCGGTCCACGATAGGCCAACGCCCGCCGCTCCCTCGGGGGGCGCGGCGGGCGTGATCGATCCGGATTCCGGCGACCGGATCAGCCCTGACGGGCCAGGTCCGCGGCGCCCACCAGCCCTGCCTTGCCGCCCAGTTGGGCGGCGAGGACCTGGGCGTGCGGACGCCATTCGCCACCGATCAGCCAGCGGCGGAAGGACTTTCGGATCGGTTCGAGGACCAACTCGCCCTCGTCCGACACACCCCCGCCGACGATGAACGCCGACGGGTCGAACAGCGACGCCAGGTCGGCCAGGCCCGCCCCGGCCCAACGGGCCAGCTCCCGGAAGGAGTCGACGGCCACCGGGTCGCCCTCACGGGCCGCGGCGCTGATGTGTTTGCCCTCGATGCCCTCGGGGGTGCCGTCGCCGAGACGCAGCAGGATCTCCGCGTTCTCGGGGGTGGCGTTGGCACGTTGCTTCGCGTACCTGACGAGGGCGCGCCCCGACGCGTACTGCTCCCAGCAGCCCTGACTGCCGCAGCCGCACAGCAACCCGTCGGGCACGACCCGGATATGGCCGAATTCCGCCGCCACACCGAAGCGTCCGCGGCGCAGTTTGTTGCCGATGATGATGCCGCCGCCGAGCCCGGTGCCGAGCGTGATGCAGATGACGTCGTCGTGGCCCTGTCCGGCCCCGAACTTGTACTCGCCCCAGGCCGCCGCGTTCGCGTCGTTCTCCACGACGACCTGCATCCCGACCCGCTGCTCGACCTTGTCCTTGAGCGGTTCGTGACGCCAGTCGATGTTCGGCGCGAACAGGACGGTGGCGCGCTTGTCGTCCACGTAGCCGGCGGCGCCGATGCCGACCGCCTCGATCTCGTGACCCTTGCCGGCGCCGGACACCGCCGCACAGATGGCGTCGATGATCCCTTCGGCGGTCGGCGGGGTGGGCACCTGGTGCGTATCGAGAATCGCGCCCTCTTCGTCGACGACGCCCGCCGCGATCTTCGTGCCGCCGATGTCGACGCCGATGGTGAGTCCCATGTGTCCCTCAGTTTTCGGTCGAGCCCCGCTGGGCCCAACCGTACCCGAGGGCGGGCACCCCGCTGGTCAGTCGAGGTCGATGTGGGTACCGGGGGTGGGACCCTCATCGCGGGGATCCGAAGGGTCGTTGGCCTTTTCGTCCGCCTTCTTCAGGCTGATGTCGGGGGCCTCGGACGTTCCTCGGGTCCAGCGGCGCTCGTCGCCCTCGACCGCGGAGCGGTAGGCGGCGAGCAGTTCGTTTCCGGCCGCCGCGAGGTGGTCGAAGATGTCGGGGTTACGGTCGATGACCGGCTCGACCGCGGACTTGGCCTGATTGATGAACTGCTGGACGGCGCCCTGTGCGGCCATGCCGAGCAGCGGACTCTGGAACGAGGACACCTTGTCGGCGACGGCGTCGACGAACCGGCGCAGCTCCTCGGAGGCCGAGCCGGGCGGTGTCCCGTGGACGGCGCGGCGACGGGCCTTCTCGGCGGCCAGGTCCTCGGCGCAGGCCGTGGCCCAGGCGTCCGGGTCGGCGGCGGGACGCTCGGTGGCATCGCTCATGGGTTACTCCCGCGTCGGGCAAGGCGCCTCGTCCGGGGCGGAGCCGAGGCTGTGTACCTTCGACGGTACCTGAACCCCGCTCGGACATTCAGGGAGTGCGCGGCCAGAGCCCCGGCTCCGGCGTGAATCGGACCTTCAGGACACCGTCCGTGAGCGCGGCGCCGGAGACCGTGCAGCGTCGCAGGGCGGCCGGGAGGGGCACGATGCGGTGGAACGGGCCGACGGTCAGGAGCAGTTCGTCGCCGCGGCGCACCAGGCCGACGTCCGCCTTGACAGCGCCGGGCAGTGGCAGGGCCCACACCAGCAGGCCGTCCTCCTCGCGCCGGTCCTCGACCCACCACGCCTCACGGGACGACTCGGGCTCCGCGCCCGTCCCGTCGGAGAGGTCCGGGCCCAGATCGGTGAGATCGTCCGGTCCACGCGGATCGCGGCCCAGGTGGCGCACCGCGCGCAGCGGCCACGCGGAGCCGTACTCCTCGCTCCACTCGTCCAGGCACTTCTGCTGCTGGGCGGCGAGGGTCGCCAGCCAGGCGTCGGACGAGTCCGTCGGCAGCACCTTGTTCGGTACGAGGGCGTCGACGCGCAGCCCGTACAGGCTGAGCCCGTTCCGGGCCACGCGCAGGGCGTCCCCGGCGGCCGGGCCGGGCTCGGCGACGAGCCGTACGGTCGTGGTACCGGCCTCGATCAGCGCCTGGACGGCGGCCAGTTCCTCGTCCCTGCGGGCGGCGGCGCCGTACAGCCAGCCCGCGGGCATCGGTACGCCGGCGAGCTGCGCCATCATCGGGCGCAGCGCACGCGCGGCCTGCCGCTCCGCGGGCAGGAGGCGGCGCAGGAGGCGGCGCAGCCGCTCGGGCAGGGCGAGCACGGACAGCGCGTCGCGCAGCGGCGGCAGGTCGACGACGAGCAGGTCCCAGTCACCGGCCGAGGCCCGGCGCAGCGCCTGGAGCAGGGCGAACTGTTCACTGCCGGGCAGCTCGGTCAGCTCTTCGCCGTCGAGGGGCCGGGCGCCGAGCATGTCGAGTGCGGTGGCGGCGCGGTCCTGGAGGGCGAGGAATTCGGTGCGGAAGTAGTCGGCGGGGTCGACGCGGGCGGCCCAGAGGCCGGGTGCCACCTCGGCCGGTTCGACGGCGACGGCGGCGGCCCCCGTACCGAGGGCGACACCGGGTCCCGCCGGGTCGGCGGAGAGCAGCAGCGTGCGGCTGCCGCGCCGGGCGGCGGCCAGGGCGGTCGCCGCCGCGACGGTGCTGCGGCCCGCGCCGCCGGGGCCGGTGACCAGGACCGTACGCGGCGTCTTGCCCGTCATCAGGCGGTGGGCGTCTCGGCCGCTCCGGCGGATCCGGCAGAGCCGGGGGCGCTCTCGACGCGCTTCTTCAGACCGGCCAGGGCGCGGTCGATGATGACCTTCTCGGCCTTGCGCTTGATCATGCCGAGCATCGGGATCTTGACGTCGACGGTCAGCCGGTAGGTGACCTCGGTGCGCGCGCCGCCGTCCGTCGGCGCGAGGTGGTACGAGCCGTCGAGCGCCCGCAGCATCTGGGACTTGACCAGCGTCCAGCTGACCTCGTCACCGCCGGTCCAGGTGTACTCGAGGGTGTGGTCGTCCTTGATCGCGCCGGCGTCCAGCACCAGCCTGACCTGCTCGGCACGGCCCTCGGCGTCGGTGGCGAGCACCTCGGCCTCCTTCACCTCGCCGGTCCACTCGGGATAGCGGGCGAAGTCGGCGATCACGCCCATCACGTCGGCGGGTGCCGCCTCGATCGTGATGCTCGACTTGGTGTGTTCCGCCATCGACGTGCTCCTTCAGATGGTGTCTCCCCGGTGGTGCGGGGCGACGGCCACGCATTCCCGGTACCGGCCGTGCAGCGTGCAGGCTATCGCGTGCGCGCCGGTCACCATTCCATGGCCCAGGGCTGTCCGGTGGACGCGAAGTGTCCGACGTTCACGCACTCCGTCGAGCCGACGCGCATCCGGCGGGCGAGCGGCTGGTGGACATGACCGAAGAGCGCGTACCTCGGTCTGGTACGGCGAATGGCGTCCAGCAGCGCACGGCTGCCGCGTTCGAAACGGCGGGCGACGGTGTCGTACGTCAACTCGGGGACCTCGGGCGGGATGTGGGTGCAGAGGACGTCGACCTCGCCGAGCCGCTCGACCTTCGCCGCGTACTCCTCGTCGGAGATCTCGTGCGGGGTGCGCATCGGGGTGCGCAGGCCACCGCCGACGAAGCCGAAGACGCGCCCGCCGATCTCGACCCGCTCGCCGTCGAGGACGGTCGTGCCCGGTCCGGCGTACTCGGGCCAGAGGGCGGGGATGTCGACGTTGCCGTAGGTGGCGTACGTCGGGGTGGGGAGGGCGGTGAACAGTTCGGCGTACTGGCGCCGTACCGCGGATTCGATGGCGGTGTCGCGATCTGTCTCAAGACCGGCCCAGAGGTCGCGGCCCAGGTCACGGGCCTCGTCGAAGCGGCGGGCGGTGCGCAGCTCGACGATGCGGTCGGCGTTCTCCTTGCCGAAGAGGTCGGGGAAGATGCCGCGTGAGTGGTCGGCGTAGTCGAGGAAGAGGACGAGGTCGCCGAGGCAGATCAGGGCGTCGGCGCCGTCGCCGGCGGTGGCGAGGTCGCGGGCGTTGCCGTGCACGTCGCTGACGACGTGGACGCGTGTCCGTGTGCGGCTTTTCCCGCTGCTCTCCGTCGCGTTCCCGCTGTTCCGGCCGTTTCCGCCGTTCTCCGTGTCGTTCCCGCCACCACGCATGCCGCTCACCCTAGATCGCCGCCCTCCTCCTGTGTAGAGGGGTCCGGACCTGCGGTTACTCACACGTCCGCACCGCTGTGGACTACTCTGCGCGAAGGACCGTCAGAAAACGTGTGACGCAGGGAACATCTGGCCGGGGCCCCTATCCGGAACCGTGTACCGGTGGGTAACGTCCGGGCAGTCCTGTCGTGCCTCACCCCCGAGAGCACCTGCCCGACGAGGAGCAGCAGTCTTGCCCGAGTTCAGCCTTCCGGCCCTGTACGAGGTCCCCTCGGACGGCAATCTGACGGATCTCATCGGCCGCAACGCCGCTCAGCATCCCGATGTCGCGGTCGTGAGCCGCAAGGTCGCCGGAGTGTGGACGGACGTCACGGCCGCCCAGTTCCTCGCCGAGGTACGGGCGGTGGCCAAGGGGCTGATCGCGTCCGGCATCCGTCCTGGTGAGCGGATCGCTCTGATGTCGCGGACCCGGTACGAGTGGGTGCTGCTCGACTTCGCGATCTGGAGCGCGGGCGCCGTCACCGTACCGGTGTACGAGACCAGCTCCACCGAGCAGGTGCAGTGGATCCTCGGCGACTCGGGCACCACCGCGATGATCGTGGAGACCGGCGCGCTCGCCGCCGAGGTGAGGTCCGTGTCGGAGGGGCTGCCGCAGCTGCGCCACATCTGGCAGATCGACGGGAGCGGCGACGGCGACACGGGCGACGGCAAGGGCTGCGTGGCGGAACTGACCGCCGCGGGCGCGGACATCACGGAGGCGGAGGTCGACGGGCGCAGCGCGACGGCGAAGGCCGACGATCCGGCGACGATCGTCTACACCTCGGGCACCACCGGCCGCCCCAAGGGCTGTGTGCTGACGCACCGCGCGTTCTTCGCGGAGTGCGGCAACGTAGTGGAGCGCCTGCGACCCCTGTTCCGTACGGGCGAGTGTTCGGTCCTGCTGTTCCTGCCCGCCGCGCATGTCTTCGGGCGGCTGGTCGAGGTGGCCTCGGTGATGGCGCCGATCAAACTCGGCTGCGTACCGGACATCAAGAATCTGACCGAGGAACTGGCCACGTTCCGGCCGACGTTGATCCTCGGTGTACCGCGCGTCTTCGAGAAGGTCTACAACTCGGCGCGTGCCAAGGCGCAGGCGGACGGCAAGGGGAAGATCTTCGACCGCGCGGCGCGGACGGCGATCGAGTACAGCCACGCGCTGGACAGCGAGCGGGGTCCGTCGCTCGGGCTCAAGGTCCGGCACAAGGTCTTCGACGTCCTCGTGTACAGCAAGCTGCGCGCGGTCCTCGGCGGCCGGGGCGAGTACGCGATCTCCGGCGGCGCCCCGCTGGGCGAACGGCTCGGGCACTTCTTCCGCGGCATCGGTTTCACGGTGCTGGAGGGGTACGGCCTGACGGAGACGTGCGCGGCGACGGCGTTCAACCCGTGGGACCGGCAGAAGATCGGTACGGTCGGGCAGCCGCTGCCGGGTTCGGTGGTCCGCATAGCGGACGACGGCGAGGTGCTGCTGCACGGCGAGCACCTGTTCACGGGCTACTGGAACAACGAGGCGGCGACGGCGGAGGCGCTGGCCGACGGCTGGTTCCACACCGGCGACATCGGCACCCTCGACGAGGACGGGTATCTCGCGATCACCGGCCGCAAGAAGGAGATCCTGGTGACGGCGGGCGGCAAGAACGTCGCGCCCGCCGTGCTGGAGGACCGCATCCGCGCGCACGCGCTGGTGGCGGAGTGCATGGTGGTCGGCGACGGGCGTCCGTTCGTGGGCGCGCTGGTGACGATCGACGAGGAGTTCCTGGCCCGCTGGGCGAAGGAGCACGGCAAGCCGCCGGGCTCGACGGCGGCGTCACTGCGCGCCGACCCGGACCTGCTGGCGGCGGTCCAGCAGGCGGTGGACGACGGCAACGCGGCGGTCTCGAAGGCGGAGTCGGTGCGCAAGTTCCGCGTCCTGGAAGCCCAGTTCACGGAGGAGGCGGGCCACATCACGCCGTCGCTGAAACTGAAGCGCGGCGTGGTGGCGAAGGACTTCGCGGACGAGATCGAGTCCCTGTACCGCTCCTGAGCGGGCGCGCGGGGGCTGGGGCCGGGCGGGGCCGACCGGGTCCGGACAAGACCTGCCGCCCGCCAGCAGGCCGGCAGACCCGGCTCGGAGCAGCGCGGGCAGGGGCGGACCCGTGCCCCGAGCCGGGAGGGGCTCCCGCTACAGCAGTGCGCGGAGGCGGTTCGCCAGGAGGTCCCAGCGCCAGCGGTCCTCGACCCACTCGCGGCCCCGCGCGCCCATCCGGTGGCGGAGGTCCGGGTCGTTCAGGAGTGTCACGATGCGGTCCGCCGATTCCTGTGCCGCGAGTGCTGCGGGGCCGCCACGCACCACCCAGCCCGTCTCGCCGTCCAGCACCGCGTCCGGCGCGCCGCCGGAGTCGCCCGCGACCACCGGGAGCCCCGTCGCGGAGGCCTCCAGATAGACGATGCCCAGGCCCTCCACGTCGAGGCCGCCGCGCCGGGTGCGGCAGGGCATCGCGAAGACGTCGCCCGCGCCGTAGTGGGCGGGCAGTTCGGACCAGGGCACGGGGCCGGTGAAGCGTACGGAGTCGGCGACACCGGTCTCGGCGGCCAGCTTTCGCAGCTCCTTGGCGTACGGTCCGCCGCCGACGATCAGCAGCACGGCGTCCGGGACCCGCGCCAGGATCGCCGGCATGGCGAGGATCAGCGTGTCCTGCCCCTTGCGCGGCACCAGCCGGGAGACGCAGACGACGACGGGCCGCTCCGCGAGCCCGAGCCGCTCGCGGACCGCGTCACCGCCCGACTCGGGGTGGAACGTCTTCTCGTCGACGCCGGGCGGCAGTTGGACCATGCGGCCGGCGGCGTCGGGCGTGAGGGCGGCGGCGATGCGCGAGCGCGTGTACTCGCCGAGGTAGGTGATCGTGTCCGTACCCTCGCCGATACGGCGCAGCAGTTGCCGGGACGCGGGCAGCTGCGCCCAGCCCGCCTCGTGGCCGTGCGAGGTGGCGACGATCCGCCGGGCGCCGGCCCGGCGCAGCGCCGGGCCCATCAGCCCGAGCGGGGCCGCGGCGCCGAACCACACGGACTCGCAGCCGTGTTCCCGCAGCAGTCCCACCGCCCGCCGGGTCACTCGCGGCGTCGGCAGCAGCATCGTCGTACGGTCGCGCACGACCGTGAAGGGCTGCTCGGCGTCGAAGGCCGCCGTCGCCTCCGCGCCCTCGGCGCCGCGCTTCCAGGTGGAGGCGTAGACGACGATCCGGTCGGGGTCCAGCCGCAGCGCCATGTTGTGCAGGAACGCCTGGATGCCGCCGGGCCGGGGCGGGAAGTCGTTGGTCACGATCAAGGTCTTGTGCATCGCCGCCGACAGTACCGAACGGCCCTGCCTCACCGTTCCCACGCCCGTCCCCCCGCATGATGGCTCCCGCCAGCACATTTGTACATTTCAGTCAAAACGGGCAGGTAGTCATGACGGTCGAGGACATGGCACACGTCGGAGCGACCGCGCGGGTCGCCGAGGTCGAGAGGAGCCGCGTGCCCGGCGCCCTCGGTCCGATCTCGGTGTGGCTCCTCACCAGGACCGTCCTGATGCTCTGCGTCCTCAGGATCATCGTCACGCCCGGCTCCGACGTCACGCCGGACGTCTCCGTCACCTACCGGGGCTGGTACGAGGTCCTGCGCTCCGGCACGTTCCCCGTGGGCGACGTCACCTGGCAGTACCCGCCCGGCGCCGCGTTCGCGATCCTCTCCCCCGCCCTGCTGCCCTTCCTCGGCTACGCCACCGCGTTCTTCACCCTGTGCCTGCTCTGCGACACGCTGGTCTTCGGCCTGCTGCTGCACACGGGGCGGCGACCGGGGCACTCGACGCGCGGTGTGTGGGTGTGGGTGACGGGGGTCGCGGTGCTCGGGCCCACCGTGTACGCGCGTTACGACCTGATGGTCACCGCCGTGGCCGTCTGTGCCCTCCTCGCGGGCACCCGCAGGCCCCAACTGCTCGGCGCGCTCGCGGGGTTCGGCGCCCTGCTGAAGGTGTGGCCGGTGCTGCTGCTGATCGGTACGCCGCGCGGCCGGGCCACCCGGCTGTCCTGGTCCGCTGCTGCCGCGACGGCGCTCGCGCTGCTCGCCATGGTCTCCGCGGTGCTGCCCGGCGCGCTGGACTTCCTCACCGCGCAGCGCGACCGGGGCACCGAGGTCGAGTCGCTGGGCGCGCTGGTCTTCCATGTGGCCCGGCATCTGGGCTGGGACGGCGCCGTGATGTTCTCCTACGGCTCGGTGGAGTTCCGGGGGCCGTACGTCCCGCTCGTCAGCGCGCTCGCCCTCGTCCTCAGCCTGGCCTCCTTCGGCTGGCTGCTCGTCTGGCGGCTGAAGGCCTCGACGTTCGGCGCGAGCACCCTGTGCGACGCGGCGTTTGTCGCCGTCCTGCTGTTCACCGTCACCAGCCGGGTGATCAGCCCGCAGTACATGATCTGGCTGGTCGGCCTGGCCGCCGTCTGCCTGCTCCTGCGGTCGAGCCCGATGACACTGCCCGCGGTACTGGTGGTGGCCGCCTGCGCGGTCACGGTGCTCGAATTCCCTCTGTTCTTCTCGCACGTGACGGCCAGCGACTGGCAGGGCGTGACCCTGCTCGTCGTACGCAACGGGCTGCTCGTCGCCGCGGCGCTGACCGCGTGCGGCCGGCTGTGGCGCACGACGGTGCCCGGCCCGCGCCCGCGCCCGCGCGCACAGCGGCAGGAGGCGGCGGAGACGGCCGGGAGCGGGGACGCGGGCGCGGGCAAGGAGGAGGAGTACCGGCTGCTGGGCTCCTGACGGCCTGCGCAGGGGCCGTGCGGCGTTCGTACGGGGCCGTGCGAGGTCTCTGGCGCCCCCGTCCCCTCAGCGCAGCCGCTCGCGCACGTAGTCCCGCCACAGCGCGCCGAACTCGTCCGGCGTCACCGACAGCACCTCGTTCATCGCGTCCTCCACGGCCCCCTCGCGCCGCTCGTGCTCCCCCACCGCCCGGTAGAAGTCCGTCAGCTTCCGCTCGCCCCAGCGCTCCGCGATCAGCTCGCACGCCAGGCGCCCGCCCTCGTACGCGCGCGCCAGTTCGTCCGCCTCCGCGTCGAAGGCGAAGTCACCGTCCTCGGGGAGCGCGGCGGGCATCTCGCCCCGGCGCAGCGACCGTTCGAGTTCCGGCGCCGCCTGCCCGCCCGCGCGGTCGGCGTCCCGATAGGCGACCCAGTCGGAGAAGCCCTCCGACAGCCACATCGGGGTGGCCCCGGAGGTGTCCGCCCGCGTCGCCACGTGGGTGGTCTCGTGGGTGAGGATCACCCGGCGCCCGAAGTCGCCGAGGACGCCGTACGCGTCGGGGTTGACGATCACCCGGTCCGCCGGCGAGGAGCCCTCCCGCCGGGTCTCGGCGGTCGTGACGGCGGCGATGCCCCGGTAGCTCCCCACCGACGCCCCCAGCAGACCGGCCATCGACTCCACCGACTCGGGCACCAGCACCACGACCCGGCCCGACCAGCTGCCCGGCCACGCCTCGTCGACGGCGGGCACCGCCCGGTCGGCGGCGGCGGCGATCTCGCGCAGCCGGGCGTTGTCCTGACCGACGCCGAGGATCAGGCTGCGCCTGCCGTGGACGACGTCGACGGCACCCTGCTGCCAGAGCAGCTGCGCGTCGCCCTCGCCGGGCCGGTCGGCGCTCACGTACCAGTGCCCGTCCCGTTCGGTCAGCTCCAGCGTGCGCGCCGAGATGACGGGCGCCGTGTCGTAACCCGCCATCCTGTAGCGCAGCTCGGCCCGCGCCGTCGCGCGTGTGCCGGAGCGGTCGACGTCCCGCAGCGTGTACTCCCAGGACCGCACGGGCACGTCGGTGAGATTGCGGTACGTCCGCCGTTCGGCGGCCAGCAGTTCACCGGCCGCGGGGTCGACGGCGGCCAGATAGCCGCCCTCGTCGCGGTCGATCAGGGCGTCGGCCCGGCGGTCCAGGGTCCGCTGGATGGCGCCGGTGGCGGCGTCGGTCCCGGTGGGCGCGGAACAGCCCGAGGCGACCAGCAGACACCCGAGCAGCGCGACCGCCGCACGGCGGCGCACCCCGTGGCGGCGGGTCGTACGGATGCGACCCGCCGCAGGTCTCCGAGTCGTCCGTCCCTGACCTGTCACCCTGCCGATCGTACGGGGCGCCGCGAGAACGAATTCCGACGAGCGCGCGCGACGGGGCTCGGGCGCTCGGGACGGGCCGGGGCTGGGGACGTCCCGTCCGGCCCGGCTCAGACGCGGGTGACCGACGAGACCGGCATCATGCCGACCGGGTCGTAGCGGACCGAGGCGCCGGGGTACGGCGCGTGCACCACCTGGCCGTTGCCCATGTACATCCCGATGTGGCTGGCGTCGTCGCGGTAGGCGACCAGATCGCCGGGTCTCGCCTGGGAGAGCGGCACCTGCTGTCCCGCGTACCGCTGCGCCTGCGACGTACGCGGCAGGGAGACCCCGGCCTGCGCGTACGCCCACTGGGTCAGGCCCGAACAGTCGAACCCCGAGGGACCGTTGGCGCCCCACACGTAGGGCATGCCGACGACGCCGCGGGCCGCGCGGGCCGCCGCCGCGGCGCGCGCGGAGGCGGGCGCCTCCCCGTCGGCCGACAGCGGGCCGCCGTCACGTCCGGAGCGCGAGGCCCGGTCGGTGTCCCGCTCCTCGTCGGGCAGCGAGTTCAACAGCCGCCGCGCCGCGGCGAGCTTGCCCTCGACGGTGCGCTTGTGGCGGGCGACGGCGGCCCGGCTGCGCTCCAGTGCGGCGAGGTCCCTGGTGGCGTCGGCGCGCTGCCGCCCCAGCTTGCGCTGGGCCTGCCCGAGTTCGCGCAGGGCCACGGCCTGGCGGTCGCTCAGCCGGTCGAGCGCCTCGGCCCTGCCGAGATAGCTGTCCGGGTCGGAGGAGAGCAGCAGCGCGAGCGACGGGTCGAGCCCGCCGGAGCGGTACTGGGCACCGGCGATCGAACCGAGCGCACCCCGCATCCGGTTGACCCGCTCCTGGCCCCTGGCCACGCTGTCCTGCACCCGGTCCACCCGCGCGCGCAGCACACCGGCCCGCTCGTCCGCCTCGTTGAACCGCTCGGTGGCCTTCTCGGCCTCCTCGTACAGCCGGTCGACGGCCGACCGGGTCGCCTCGGTCATGTCGCGCGGGTCCGCGCCCGCCGGAGCGGTCCCGAGGGCAGCCGCTGCCGTGACGGCGGCGGCGGACAGGACCGTGACCCGCGTGGTCCGGCTGTGGCCGGGGTGTGAGGAACGACGATGGGACACCACAGGAAGCCGCACTTCCTTCCGCTGGACGCGACCGCGCAGCCCCTGCCGCCCGACGGGCGGAAACATGGCCGGGAGCTGCGGCGCAGCAGACAGTAACCGTGCGGACACAAAGTGACCAAAGGCCGCGCCGGGCACAGACAGTGATGCCCCGCCGGAGACCACAGGTCACCGGCGGGGCGTGCGTCAGCGGGAGTAACCGGAGTTCGCCCGAACGGGCGGTCGCGGTCGTGTCAGGTGCGGTCGTGTCAGACCCGGACGCCGAACTGGAAGCTGCCGGCCCACTCCATGGATTCGTACCGCACCACGGTGCCCGGCTTCGGCGCGTGGATCACCTGGCCGTTGCCCACGTACAGCGCGACGTGGCTCAGCCCGCTGAAGAACACCAGGTCGCCGGGGGCGAGTTCGCCGCGGCCTATCTTCACGCCGTCGTTGACCTGGGTGTACGTGGTCCTGGTGAGGGTCACGCCCGCCTGGGCGTAGGCCCACTGCGTCAGCCCGGAGCAGTCGTAGGAGTTGGGGCCCTCGGCACCGGAGATGTACGGCTTGCCCAGCTGCGTCTTGGCGGCGGCCAGCGCGGCGGCGGCGCGGCCCGAAGAGGCCGTCTCGTTGCCGAGGTTGACGCGCTCGTTGCCACGGGCGGCGCGCTCCGCGTCCTCCTGCTGTATCTGCGCCCGCTCCTCGGCGGTCAGCGTGTTGAGGAGTTTGTTCGCGGCGTTGAGCTTGGTCTGGACGGCCTTCTTCTTCTTCGCCAGCTCCGTACGCGTGTCGGCGAGGTCCTTCAGCTTGAGGGTCGCCTCCTGCCGCTGCTGCGCGAGGATCCGCTGCTTGGCCTGGATCTTCTCCAGCGCGCTGACCTGCTTGCCGCCCATCTGGTCCAGCACGGAGGCCTTGTCCAGATAGTCGTCCGGGTCGGCGGAGAGGAACAGCTGGAGAGCCGGGTCGATCCCGCCGGAGCGGTACTGGGCACTGGCCATCGAACCGAGGCCGGTACGCAGCTCGTTGAGCTCCTCCTGGCCGCGCGCGACCTTGTCCTGGATCGCCTCGACCTGCTTTTCGAGCTTCTTTTCCTTCTCCTGCGCGCCGCTGTGCTTCTCCGTCGCGGCTTCGGCCTCGTGGTAGAGCTTGTCGACCTTCTCCTTGACGTCTTCCTTCGACGGCTTCGGAGCGGCCTGCGCCGCCTGGGACGTCAGGGCGACGGCCGCGGCTGCGGTCGCGGAGAGCACGGTCACGCGGGCGCGGCTCGGCTGCTTGGGACGACGGTGGGACGCCACGAAGGCGAGCTCCTTCTTCCTCAAACCGCCTACCGGGTACAGGGAGCGGATCCCCGGCTCCATGAGGCTCAGCTTTCCCGGCGAGGCCGGGAATCCGGTCCGACCGGACTGAACTACACGAATTCGGCGGTTCCTTCGCCGCCACCCCGGATGGGTGATCAACCGCGCGAAGGTTCGAGGCCTGACCCTAGTGACCTTCTCGTGATCAGTTCAAATCCTGAAGGGAAAAAATTTGGGCGTGGAGTGGTTTCTTCACATACATCGCACAGACAGTGACGAACAATTGACGCTGTGATGTGACATGAGGTGACCAAATGCCGCATTGGCCACAGGAGTTACTAGACGCGCGAAAGCCGCTTCAGCAGCAAGGCGGACGCGACGGGTCTCGCGCCGGCCCGCGCCACCCCGTCGGCGACCTCACGGTCGGTGGAGACGACCACCACCGGACGCCCCGGCGGCTCCGCACGGACCAGTTGACGGATCAACTCGTCAGCCGTCACACCCGGTTTAGAGAACAGCACCCGCACCCCGCGCGGCGGCGCGAGCAGCACGGGGGCGGCCAGTTCGGCGCCGTCGAAGACACATGTCATCTCGGCGCCGGACTGCGCCGCGAGCATCGCGAGCCCGCCGAGCAGCCGCAGCCGCTGCTTCTCCAACGGCATCGTGGGATAGCCGGTCTTGGTGACGTTGTAGCCGTCCACGACCAGATGCGCCTGCGGCAGCGCCAGCAACTGGTCCAGAAGCGCCGGGTCCATGTCGGACAGCGCACGGGCCGCGACGTCCTTGGGAGACATTCGGCCGGGCTCCACGGCGTCGACCAGATCGGCGGGGCGCGCGGCGACCGGCGGCAGCGCCAGCTCACGCCGCAGCCCCTGCGCCGACTCCAGCACGGTGTCCAGCAGCAGCCGCAGCCGCATGTCCTCCACCGAGCGCCCCTCGCGCGCGGCGCGGCGCCCGGCCTCCACCGCCGACTCCGCCTCCGCGAGCCGGGCCTTGAGCCGCCGCGACTCGCTCTCCGCGGCCGACAACTGGGCCGCGGCCTCCGCGCGGGCCGTCTCGGTCTCGGCAGCCGTACGGCGCAGGGCGGCCTCGCCGCGCTTCACATCACTCAGGGCGCTGCGCAGTTTGCGGTGCGTGGCCTCGGCCTCCCGGCGGGCGGCGTCCAGCTCCGTACGCAGCCGCTCCGTCTCGCTCCTGGTCGAGGCGCGGGCCTGCGCCAGCTCCTCGCGCAGCCGCTCCAGCTCGCGGCGGTTCTCCTCGTCGACGCGCTCGGCGTCGGCGCGCTGGACCTCCTCGCCCGCGGCGGCCACCAGCTTCACCCAGCCGACCGGGCGCAGGACATAGGCCGCCGCCGCCACGTCGACGGGGTCGGCGGCCGGGGGCGGTGACCCCGACTCGACGGCGGCGGACAGCTCGGGGTCCGCCTGGGCGAACCGCTCGCCGATCCGCTGCCGGAACACCGGGTCGCTCTCCAGGGCCGCCGCCATCGCGTTGCCCGCGAACCGGGCCCGCCGGGTCGGTGTGAAGCGCGCGTACTGTCGTAGCTGGGCGGGCAGTTCGTTGACGGTCAGACCGCCGAAGGCGTCCGAGACCAGCGCCACGACCCGGCGGCGCACTCCCTCGGGCAGCGGCCTGTCGAGCGCCTCGGCGTCGCCGCCGGCCGCCCCGGCCGGCTCAGCGCCACTTGCGGGCTGCTCCACGATCCGTCACCCCACTACGCCTTTCGGGCGACTCCCTCAGGAGCCGGCGCCCGGCCTGTCAACCAGTTCGATCTGATCCACCGCGTTGCACCAGCGGCAGCGGACGGACTCGATGGTCTCACTGACCACGTCGCGCTCCTCGACCTTCGACTCCCCGGCCAGGTCCAGATGGACGTACTCCACCACCTTGGACGAGCGCGTCACGTCGAACCGGGTGAGATTGCCGCACAGCGTGCAGCGCCACCGGGTGGCGTCGGTCGGCAGGGGAACCGTCGTCATCGTGCCGTCGCTTTCGTCGAGTCTCGTCGAGCCCTGATGTCCTGAAGTCGCACGCGCGCGCCGTAACCCTACGGCCTCCCGCCCACCCCGTGTCGCGGCGAGGCGGTCTGTACCTGTCTGTCCGCGTACGGGATGATCCGTGGATGATCAATTGGCGCGCGGCGGCCGGAGCGCCGGTGGTGACCTACGGTCTGATCGGTCTGTGCGCTCTGGCCTTCCTGACCGGTCCGCTCTCGGGGTTCAACCCCGCGTACGGAACGGGCGACACGCTGCTTTCCGCGCAGAGCGCGTACTTCGAACGCTGGGGGGTGATCCCCGACCAGCTGACGCGCGGCGACTCCCACGCTCTGCTCACCCCTCTCACCGCGCTGTTCATCCACGGCAGCTGGCTCCATCTGCTGGGCAACCTGCTCTTCCTCTATGTCTTCGGGGCGATGGCCGAGGAACGGATGGGGCGGGTGCGGTTCACCCTCTTCTATCTCGTCTGCGGCTATCTCGCCCTGCTCGCCTTCGCCGTGGCGAACGCGGACTCGGGCCAGACCCTGGTGGGGGCGTCGGGCGCGATCTCGGGTGTGCTCGGCGCCTTCCTCTGTCTCTTTCCCCGCGCGCGCGTCACCAGCCTTTTTCCGTTCCTTTTCTTCCTGCCACTGCGCTTCCCCGCCTGGATCGTCCTGATCTTCTGGTTCGTCCTGCAGTGGCTGGCGGCCCGCGACGCCGAGCCGGGCCCCGGCGTCGCGTATCTGGCGCATCTGGTGGGCTTCGCCCTCGGCTTCGTCGCCGCCTGGGGGCTGTTCCGGCGTACGGCTAGAGTGAAGCCCCGTTCAGCGGCCACCGAGGGAGAACGTCAACCGTGATCACCGCGATCGTGCTCATCAAGACCAGCGTCGACCGGATCCCCGAGATCGCCGAGTCGATCGCGGCGCTGGAGAACGTCAGCGAGGTCTTCTCCGTCACCGGCACCTACGACCTGATCGCCATGGTGCGGGTCGCCAAGCACGACGACCTGGCGGACGTCATCCCCGGCAGCATCAGCAAGATCCCCGGCGTCGAGGCGACGGACACGCACGTGGCGTTCCGTACGTACTCCCAGCACGACCTGGAAGCCGCCTTCGCGATCGGCCTCGACGCCTAGGGCCTGTCTTGTGGATCAGGCCCTAGGGTCTGTCGCCCGCTTTCAGCCGCGGTCCGGGACGCAACGGCCGTCCTCGGTGCGGTAGTTCCAGCGCGCCCCGTCCCGGA
Source organism: Streptomyces sp. NPDC050433 (assembly GCF_044458565.1). Lineage (NCBI taxonomy): Bacteria > Bacillati > Actinomycetota > Actinomycetes > Kitasatosporales > Streptomycetaceae > Streptomyces > Streptomyces sp. NPDC050433. The sequence goes on from NZ_JBITIB010000033.1 coordinate 85,063, forward strand.
CGAGTTCCTTGACCGCGCCGGTGAACCGCTCCACGTGCTCGTCCGGCGTGCCCGCGCCGAAGCTGACCCGGATCGCGTTGAGCGACTTCTCACCGGGACCGGCGTCGGGCGCGCCGCACTCCCCCGGATCCCCGGCGTCGCCGCCGAGGAGGGTCCGCACCAGCGGGTGGGCGCAGAAGAGTCCGTCCCGTACGCCGATGCCGTACTCCGCGGAGAGCGCGGCGGCGAAGTGCGAGCTGTTCCAGCCGTCCACGACGAAGGAGATGACGCCCACGCGGGGGGCGTCGTCGCCGAACAGCGACAGCACCCGCACCTCGGGCACCTCCGCCAGCCCCTCGCGCACCCGCGCCACCAGTTCCCGCTCCCGCTCGACGAGCCGGTCGAAGCCCGCGTCGGTGAGCGCCCGGCAGGCGGAGGCGATCGCGTACACCCCGATGACGTTCGGCGAACCGGCCTCGTGCCGGGCCTCGGTGGTGTGCCACTCGACGTCCACACCGCCGTCGCCCCGGCGCGCGACCTTGCGGCTGGCGCCACCACCGGCGAGATACGGCTCCGACTCCCGCAGCCAGTCGGCGCGACCCGCGAGCACACCGGAGCCGAACGGCGCGTAGAGCTTGTGCCCGGAGAAGGCCACCCAGTCCACGTCCAGCTCCGCGATGTCCACGGGGTGGTGCGGGGCGAGTTGCGCGGCGTCGAGCACGACGCGGGCGCCGTGGGCGTGCGCGGCGGCGGCCAGTTCGCGTACCGGCCACAGCTCGCCCGTGACGTTGGACGCGCCGGTCACGCACACCAGGGCGGGCCCCTTCGGGTCGCGTCCGGCGAGGGCGCGCTCCAGCGTGGCGACGGCCTCGGCGGGGGTGCGCGGCGCGTTCAGGTAGCTGACGCGGGCGTCGCGCCAGGGCAGCAGCGACGCGTGGTGCTCGGTCTCGAAGACGTAGACCTCGCAGCCGGGGGGCAGCGCGGCGGCCAGCAGGTTGAGCGAGTCGGTGGTGGACCGGGTGAAGACGACCTGGTCGTCCTCGCGACAGCCGAGGAATCCGGCGACGGTACGGCGGCTGTTCTCGAAGAGGTCGGTGGAGAGCTGCGAGAGATACCCGGCGCCGCGGTGGACGCTGCCGTAGTACGGGGCGTAGGCGGCGACGTCGTCCCAGACCCGCTGGAGGGCGGGGGCGCTGGCCGCGTAGTCCAGGGCGGCGTAGGTGACTTCGCCGCCGGTGACGAGGGGGACGGTGACATCGCGTCCGAGGACGGGCAGCGGCTGGTCGGTGGTGGTGTGCGTGAGGGCGTCGGTGGGTGCGGACATGGCGGTATCTCCCGGCAGGACGAGGCGGAAACGGCATCAGGACCCGGCAGCCGGGCGCGTCGTCGTGACGGCGAGAGCCGTGACGGCGCGGGACGCTGCGGGGGTGTCGCTCACTGACGAGGGCCGGCCCTGTGCCCCGGCGCGGTGAGTGCCGGGAACGGGCTCGGGGTCGGTCCGCGAAGGGATGTCGTCCGCCCATGGGGCGCGGCTGACGGCGGCTGGTGCGTGCCAGACGTCGTGAGCCGGACAGGACTTCACGGACCCGCCCGTGGCCCTATCGCATTCGCTTGCTCACGAGACTGCTCCCTTGAGGACCAGGACCCCAGGGATGACGACATCCGAACGATGTCCAGGGGTCCGCGCTTGCCGCAGACCTCGCTGCCTACGGCCTGGTCTTCACCCGGGGCACCCCGCCACGGACGGAGGGTTGCCGGACAGCGGGCCGGGGCCGTAGTCGCTGTCACTCATGACCTGGGGGGAGATTACCCCACCGCTGCGCGACGGCCCAGCGGCCGTCCGCGATACGGGACGCGCCACCCGGCCGCCGGGCGTGGCCGAGCACCGGCCCCCCCCTGAGCCGCCGGACAGGGCCTACGCGTTGCTCGCGGTCACCCAGCGCTCCAGCGTCCGCCTCGCCGCGCCCGAGTCCACCGCCTTCGCCGCCCGTTCGACTCCCGCCGCGAGCTGGTCGTTCAACGTGCCGTCGGCCGGCTCCAGCGCCACCAGTGCCGCCGCCGCGTTCAGCAGCACCGCGTCCCGTACGGGGCCGGTCTCGCCGGCCAGCAGCCGGCGCGCGACGTCCGCGTTGTACGACGCGTCCGCGCCGCGCAGGGCCTCGACCGGGACCAGCTCCAGGCCGATGTCCCTGGGGTCGAAGGTCTGCTCCGTGACCCGGCCGTCCCGAACCACCCATACGTGTGAAGTGGCCGTCGTGGTCAGCTCGTCCAGGCCGTCGTCGCCGCGGAAGACCAGCGAGGAGTTGCCCCGCTCGGCGAGCACACCGGCCACGATCGGCGCCATCCGGATGTCCGCCACGCCGACCGCCTGGGCACGGACCCGCGCCGGGTTGGTGAGCGGCCCCAGGATGTTGAACGTTGTCTGCGCGCCCAGCTCCTTGCGGGCCTTGGCCGCGTACCGCAGCGCCGGGTGGAACTTCACCGCGAAACAGAAGGTGATGCCCGCCTCCTCGGCGACCTCCACGACCCGCCGCGGCGTCAGTTCCAGATTGACGCCCAGCTTCTCCAGCACGTCGGACGCGCCGCTCGCCGACGACGACGCGCGGCTGCCGTGCTTGACGACCTTGCCGCCCGCCCCGGCCACCACGATCGCGGCCATCGTGGAGATGTTGACGGTCTTGGCGAGGTCGCCGCCGGTGCCGACGACGTCGACGGTGGCGCCGGGCACCTCGATGGTGTTGGCGTGCTCGTACATGGCGCGTACGAGACCCGTGACCTCGTCCACGGTCTCGCCCTTGGCGCGCAGCGCGACGGCGAAGCCCGCGATCTGCACGTCGGTGGCCTCGGCGCTCATGATGCGGTTCATGGCCCAGGCGGTGTCGCCGGCGTCGAGGTCCTGGCCGCGCAGCAGCGAGTTCAGTACACCCGGCCAGGAACGCGCCGCCAGGGTGTCGCCTCCGGCCGGTGTGACAGCGCTGCTCATGCTCGCTCCAGGAAGTCTGTGGACGGGTGCACGGCCGTCTGGCCCGTGCTGCCGGGCGTCAGCCTATCGGCGTCGGCCGCGTTCCCGGACCCGCCGCCCGAACTGCGGACAGCCGGATTGCCCGAGCCGTACACAAACGGAGCCCTGAACACACGAAGACCCCGGCCCGGTCCCCTCGAAGGGACCGGGCCGGGGCCCGACGCGTACGGCGGACGATCAGTGGTGGCCGTGGCCGCTCGTGATCTCCTTGTACTCCTCGGCCGTCGGCTTGGGGATCTGGCTTCCCTCGCCGTAGTAGCCCTTGCTCAGCTTGACCCGCAGCTTCTCCACCGGCGAGGTCTTGCGCACGACACCGTTCTCGTCGACCGTCGGGCCGATCTCGGCCGGCTTGTACTGCTCGTGCGCGGTGAGCGAGTGCAGCGCCGACTGGTCGAGCGGCTCGTGGACCTCGATGAACTCACCGTGCGGCAGCCGCTTGATGAGACCGGACTCCCGCCCGTGCAGCACCTTCTCGGCATCGCGGCGCTGAAGTCCCAGACAGATCCGCTTGGTGACGACGAACGCGACGACCGGCCCGACGAAGAACGCGATCCTGATGAACCAGGTGATCGTGTTGATCGACAGATGGAAGTGGGTGGCCCAGATGTCGTTTCCGCCGCCGATGAGCAGGATGAAGTACAGGGTCAGCCATGCCACACCGAACGCGGTCCGGGTCGGGACGTTGCGCGGGCGGTCCAGGATGTGGTGCTCGCGCTTGTCGCCGGTGACCCAGGACTCGATGAACGGGTAGACCGCGAGGACCACCAGGACCAGCGGGAAGATCATCAGCGGGATGAACACGCCCAGCACGAGCGTATGACCCCAGAAGTTGATCTCCCAGCCAGGCATCACTCGGATCAGGCCCTCGGAGAAGCCCAGATACCAGTCCGGCTGCGCTCCGGTGGAGACCAGGTCCGGACGGTACGGGCCGATGGCCCACACCGGGTTGATCGTGGCGATGGCCGAGATGATCGTGATGACGCCGAAGACCAGGAAGAAGAACCCGCCGGCCTTCGCCATGTAGATCGGCAGGAACGGCGCGCCGACCACGTTGTTGTTGGTCTTGCCGGGACCCGCGAACTGCGTGTGCTTGTGGTAGAAGACCAGGATCAGATGCGCCACCACGAGCCCGACCAGGATGCCCGGCAGCAGCAGGATGTGGATCGAGTAGAACCGCGCCACGATGTCGTGGCCGGGGAACTCCCCGCCGAACAGGAACATCGAGATGTACGTGCCCACGATCGGCGTGGCCAGGATCGCGCCCTGTGCGAAGCGGACACCGGTGCCGGACAGCAGGTCGTCCGGGAGCGAGTAGCCGGTGAGTCCGGTGAACAGCGACAGGAAGAACAGCAGGAAGCCGAACACCCAGTTGATCTCACGGGGCTTGCGGAACGCGCCCGTGAAGAAGACGCGCATCATGTGCACGAACATCGCGGCCACGAAGATGAGCGCGGCCCAGTGGTGGATCTGCCGGATCAGCAGACCGCCGCGTACGTCGAAGCTGATGTCCAGCGTCGAGGCGTACGCCTCGGTCATCCGGACACCCTGCATCGGTACGTAACTGCCCTCGTACACGACCTCGTTCATGCTCGGGTGGAAGAACAGCGTCAGATACACACCCGTGAGGATGATGACGACGAAGCTCCACAGGGCGATCTCGCCCAGCATGAACGACCAGTGGTCCGGAAAGACCTTCCGCACCATGCCCTTGGCGATGCCGTAGACCCCGAGGCGGCCGTCGGCCCAGTCGGCGACCCGCTCGCCCGCGGGTGCCTTGCGGTTCTTTTCTTCAGTCGCAGTACTCATCCGCGCTCCCAGAAGGACGGACCGACGGGCTCGTCGAAATCGCCGAGCGCGTAGAGGTAACCCTCACCGTTCACACCGATCCGCAGCTGCGGAAGAGCGTGACCGGCGGGGCCGAAGATGACGCGGGCGCCGTCGGCGAGGTCGAAGGTGGACTGGTGGCACGGGCAGAGCACGTGGTGCGTCTGCTGCTCATACAGGCTGATGGGACAGCCGACATGGGTGCAGATCTTGGAGTAAGCGACGATGCCCTCGTGCGACCACTCAAGTTCGCGCTTGTCCTTGATTTCATCGGGCTGAATACGAACGATCATGAGAGCTGCCTTGGCAATCTCATTGTTGAAGTTCTCGTTGTGTTCGTCCAGCCCCTCGGGCTGGGCGAAGGTCAGCGAGCCCACCGTGACGTCCTCGGGACGCAGCGGTTCGTTCGTGTTCTGGTTGATGAGCATCAAGCCCTTCTTCCAGAACGTCTTGCGCAGCTTGTCCTCCGGCAGCGGACCGAGGTCACGCAGCAGGACGATGCCGGAGAGCGGCACCATGGCCAGCGCGCCGAACATCGTGTTGCGGATCAGCTTGCGGCGCCCGAAGCCGGACTCCGCCGAGCCGAGCAGGAAGTCCTGCTTCGCCTTCGCGGCGACCTCGGGGGTGGCCTCGATCGGGTGCCGCTCCTGGATGATCTCCACATCGCTCATCAGGGTGCGCGACCAGTGGATCGCGCCCGCGCCGATGGCGAACAGGGCGACTCCGAGCGTCAGTCCCAGCGAGAAGTTGAGCGCGCTCACATGACCGAACGGCCAGATGTACACGATCTTGTCGACGGGGAAGGCGACGAACGAGGCGATGAAGGCGATCGTGGCCAGCATCGACAGCGTGAACAGGAGGGCCACCGTGCGCTCGGAGCGCTTGGCCGCCCGCTCGTCGATGTCCTGGATACGCGGCCGGTGGGCCGGCATTCCGGGGTTGGCGAACGGGTCGTCCGTCCGCTCGACCTCGGCATGCGCCGGTTCCTGCGCAGTTGGCAGGTTCTCGTCTGGAATCCGGTTGCTACTCATGACCTCTTGGCCTTAGCGGTGTGCGCCGCGACCCAGACGGCGATTGCGATCAGTGCGCTCAGGCCGATGGCCCAGGAGAACAGACCCTCACTGACGGGCCCGATGCCACCGAGCTTGAAGCCGCCGGGGCTGGCCGACTCGCTGCTGTTCACGTCCTCGATGTACTTGATGATGTCCTGCTTCTGCTGCTCGGGCATCGTCGAGTCGGGGAACGAGGGCATGTTCTGCGGACCGGTGAGCATCGCCTCGTACAGGTGCTTGGGAGTGACTCCCTCAAGCCCCGGAGCGTACTTGCCGTCTGTGAGGGCGCCGCCCTCACCGCCGAAGTTGTGGCACTGGGCGCAGTTGGAGCGGAACAGTTCGCCGCCCTTGGCCGAGTCCGCGCCTTCCGGGTTGACCTGCTCGGTGGTCGGGATGGACGGACCGGGGCCGAGCGAGGCGACGTACGCCGCGAGTTGGTCGATCTCCTTCTGGTCGTAGATGACCTTTTTCTTGGGTACCTGCGGGCCGGGCTGCTGCGCGGGCATCCGGCCGGTGCCGACCTGGAAGTCCACGGCGGCGGCGCCGACGCCGGTCAGCGACGGACCGTCGGACGTACCCTGACCGCCGACGCCGTGGCAGCTCGCGCAGCCCACGGCGTACAGCTTCTTGCCCTCGTCGATGGCGAGGGACTGGGCGGTGTCGTCTGCCTGTGCCTTGCCCGCGGGCGCGAACGCGGCGTACAGCCCCCCGGTGGCCGCCAGCGCGAGGAGTAGGACGACGACCGCCGCCAACGGATGGCGTCGTCGTGCGGAGAGCTTTTTCACGGATTACCCCGGTGTCAGGATCTTCTGCGTCGGTGCTTCTGGACTGTGCGCGAATACGTCGGGCGCTGTGGCCCGCTACTTGATCAGGTAGATCGTGGCGAAGAGGCCGATCCAGACGACATCGACAAAGTGCCAGTAATAGGACACGACGATGGCGGCGGTTGCCTGTTCGTGGGTGAACCTCTTGGCCGCGTACGTTCTGCCGAGAACCAGCAGGAAGGCGATGAGACCGCCTGTCACGTGCAGACCATGGAAGCCGGTGGTCAGATAGAACGCGGAGCCGTACGCGTCGGACGAGAGCGAGAGGCCCTCGTGCTTGACGAGCTCCGTGTACTCGAAGATCTGACCGCCGATGAAGACCGCACCCATCACGAACGTGATCACGAACCACGAACGGAGCTTCTTCACGTCGCCCCGCTCGGCGGCGAAGACGCCGAGCTGACAGGTGAGTGAGGAGAGCACCAGGATCGTGGTGTTCACCGCGGAGAACGGGATGTTCAGCGAATCGGCCTTCTCCGACCAGAACGCATCCCCTGTCACCGACCGCAGGGTGAAGTACATCGCGAAGAGGGCCGCGAAGAACATCAGCTCGGAGCTCAACCAGATGATCGTTCCGACACTGGTGAGGTTCGGCCGATTGACCGTCGGGTGCGCGTGCCCGGTTTCTACTGTCGTTGCTGTCGCCACGACCGACATTATGTCGGTCGCTTATCCCGCCCTCACTCCCGGGGTCCCATTCGGAGTGTCAGTGGCATCGGACAGCAGGCGCGCCGGGACCGAACCGCCCGTCGCGGCGCGGCCGGGACCCGTGCTGACATGCTGTCCGACGGAGTAGCATCCGGCGCAGCGGGTCTCGGCGCTGAAGCCTTGAAAGCCCTGAAGCCCTCGCAGACGCGGATGTCACGACGGATGTCACGGAGGAACAATGCAGCCGACCGCCACGGTCCTGGTCTACAGCGACAACGCGAACACCCGCGAGCAGGTGCGGACGGCCGCGGGACGCAGGCCGGCCGCCGATCTGCCGCCGGTCGAGTACGTGGAGTGCGCGACGATGCCCGCCGTACTCAAGGTGCTCGACCAGGGCGGCGTCGACGCCTGTGTCTTCGACGGAGAGGCCACCCCCATCGGCGGGATGGGCCTGTGCCGGCAGATCAAGGACGAGATCTTCAACTCCCCGCCCGTACTGCTGCTGATGGGCCGCCCGCAGGACGCCTGGCTGGCCACCTGGAGCCGCGCCGAGGCCGCTGTGACGCTGCCGGTGGACCCGGTCGACTTCCCTGAGGCGCTGGCCGCCCTGCTGCGCACCAGGCTGGCCGTGGAGGCCTGACGGCGCTCCACGGCCACACCCGGTCCGGTCCCGGCCGCGTCAGACCTGCGGTCGGAGCCGGGCGGCTTCCACCGGGCCGACGCCTTCGTTGTTCCCGCCGGTCAGGGCGCTGCCCTGGCGCCACTTGGGCCAGTCCAGGTTCCAGTCGCCGAATCCGTTGCCGAACGGGTCCATGTCCTCGCCACCGCTGTTGACGACCTTGACTATGTCGCCCTCGCGGACGGTGCCGAAGAACCACTCGGCGTTGTCGGTGGACATGCCGACACAGCCGTGGCTGACGTTCGCCGATCCCTGTGAGCCGACGGACCACGGGGCGGCGTGCACGTACTCGCCGCTCCAGGTGACCCGCGTCGCCCAGTAGACGGGCAGGTCGTACGACTCGCTGCTGCCGGCCGCGATGCCGACGCTGGTGCCGCGCATCCGTACGAACTGCTGCTTCTCCAGGATGACCTTGGTGCCGTTACGGGTCGAGAAGCCGGGCTTGCCGGTGGTCACCGGGATCGTTTTGATCTCCTCGCCGTTGCGCAGCACCGTCATGTGGTGCGTGCCGGCGTCGGCGACGGCCTCCAGACGGTCGCCGGTGGTGATTTTGAGGGCCTTCACCGGGCCGCCGTACAGCTTGTCGCCGACCTTTATGCCGTCGAGGGTGCTGCTGACGTCGATGGAGGCGTTGGCCGGCCAGTACTCCTTGGGCCGGAAATGCAGGGTCTTGTCGTCGACCCAGTACCAGGAGCCCTCCGCGGCGGGGCTGGAGCGGACCTTGAGTCCACGCTCGACGACGGCCCTGGCCTCCTTCTCCTTGACCGGAGCGCTGAGCTCCGCGGTGATGGGCTGGCCGACCCCGTACTTGCCCGCCTTGGGGCCGAATTTGACGCTCAGGTTCCGCTTCACCGTGGAGGTCTCGAAGTCGAGCGTACGGCTGCCGGGGGCGCCGTCCTCGTCCTCCATGGAGACCTTGACCCTGTAGCGGGCTCCGGCGGCCAGCGGCGCCGTGGAGTGCCAGCGGGCGCCGTCGGCGGCCAGTTCGCCCGCCAGGTGGTGGCCGGCGGCATCGGTGACGGTCACGTCGGTGATCCGTGCGTCGCCGTCCTTGGCGACGACTTCCAGGGGCTTGTCGGGGTTCGCCTTGGTGTCGCCCTTGGGTGCGTTGAGGGATACCTGGTCGGCTGCGTCGTAGGGCTTGCCGGAGAGCGGGTGGCCGTCTCCGTCGCCACAGCCGGTCGCTACCACCCCGAGGGACAGGACCAGCAGCGTGCAGCCGAGAACGGTGCGAAAGCGCGGCGTGTGGTTCATAAGCACACGTTATGAAGAACACGCGGTTACGGCGCGCCGTAAGACTGCAAACGAGTGACCCGGATCCTCCTCAGGGATGAGGGAATCCGGGCCCTTGCCTCGGTCGCGGCGGTCCGCCGCCGCACTGCTACTGGTTCTGGTTCTCACCCGTGTAGTACTCGAAGACCCAGCCCCACAGGCCGACGAAGAGGATCGGGAAGGAGAAGAACAGCAGCCACCAGCCGATGGCGACGGAGAGGAACGCGAGCGCGCCTCCGACGGCCAGCGAGAGCGGCTGCCAGCTGTGCGGGGAGAAGAACCCCACGTCGCCGGCCTCGTCCGCGACGTCGGCCTGCTTGTTGTCCTGGGCCATCGCGTCGACCCGCCGGGCCGTGAAGGCCAGGTAGAAGCCGATCATGAGGCTCAGACCGAACGCCAGGAACAGCGCGGTCGTACCGACGGGCTCCTTCGACCACACGCCGTAGACGGCGGCGACCACGAGGATGAAGAGGCTCAGCCACAGGAACATCCAGCCTTGGACCTTCACTTGCCGACCTCCTTGCCACCGATCAGAGCGGCGTCCTTCTGTCCGTCGTTCTCAAGGTGTTCGAGCGCCGCGATCTCCGGGTGGTGCAGGTCGAACGCCGGGGATTCGGAGCGGATCCGCGGCAGCGTGAGGAAGTTGTGCCGCGGCGGCGGGCAGGAGGTCGCCCATTCGAGTGAGCGGCCGTAGCCCCACGGGTCGTCCACCTCGACCTTCTTCCCGTACTTGGCGGTCTTCCAGACGTTGTAGAAGAACGGCAGGACCGACAGGCCCAGCAGGAACGAGCTGATCGTGGAGATGGTGTTCAGCGCCGTGAATCCGTCGGCGGCGAGATAGTCCGCGTAACGCCGTGGCATACCTTCCGCGCCCAGCCAGTGCTGTACGAGGAACGTGCCGTGGAAGCCGATGAACAGCGTCCAGAACGTGATCTTGCCGAGCCGTTCGTCCAGCATCTTGCCGGTCATCTTCGGCCACCAGAAATGGAAGCCGGCGAACATCGCGAACACCACCGTGCCGAAGACGACGTAGTGGAAGTGCGCGACCACGAAGTACGAGTCGGAGACATGGAAGTCCATCGGCGGCGAGGCCAGGATGACGCCCGTCAGACCACCGAAGGTGAAGGTGACCAGGAAGCCGATGGTCCAGAGCATCGGTGTCTCGAAGGACAGCGAGCCTTTCCACATCGTGCCGATCCAGTTGAAGAACTTCACACCGGTCGGGACCGCGATCAGGAATGTCATGAAGGAGAAGAACGGTAGGAGCACCCCGCCCGTCACATACATGTGGTGCGCCCACACCGTCACCGACAGACCGGCGATGGCGATCGTCGCGGCGACCAGACCGATGTAGCCGAACATCGGCTTGCGGCTGAACACCGGGATGATCTCGGAGACGATTCCGAAGAACGGCAAGGCGATGATGTACACCTCTGGATGCCCGAAGAACCAGAAGAGGTGCTGCCACAGCAACGCGCCGCCGGTGGCGGCGTCGAAGATGTGCGCACCGAACTTCCGGTCGGCCTCCAGCGCGAGGAGCGCGGCGGCCAGCACCGGGAAGGCGAGCAGGACCAGCACACCGGTCAGCAGCACGTTCCAGCAGAAGATCGGCATCCGGAACATCGTCATGCCGGGTGCGCGCATGCAGATGATCGTGGTGATGAAGTTGACCGAGCCGAGGATCGTGCCGAAGCCGGAGAGGGCCAGACCCATGATCCACAGGTCGGCGCCGATGCCCGGTGAACGGACCGCGTCCGAGAGCGGGGAGTACGCGAACCAGCCGAAGTCCGCTGCGCCCTGCGGGGTGATGAAGCCGGCCACCGCGATGAGCGAGCCGAACAGGTAGAGCCAGTAGGCGAACATGTTCAGCCGCGGGAACGCCACATCGGGCGCGCCGATCTGCAGCGGCATGATCCAGTTCGCGAAACCGGCGAACAGCGGCGTCGCGAACATCAGCAGCATGATCGTGCCGTGCATCGTGAACGCCTGGTTGAACTGCTCGTTCGACATGATCTGCGTGCCGGGACGGGCCAGCTCGGCGCGCATGAAGAGCGCGAGCACACCGCCGATGCAGAAGAAGACGAACGACGTGACCAGGTAGAGCGTGCCGATCGTCTTGTGATCGGTGGTGGTCAGCCACTTGATGACGACAGAGCCGGGCTGCTTGCGCCGTACCGGCAGCTCGTTCTCGTACGAGTCGTCAGCTGCTGCGGCGGCACCCTTGGGTTCGTTGAGGATGCTCACAGTTGTTTCTTCTCCGCATTCCTGGCCGGGTCCGTCAGCGCGATGCCCGACGGGATATAGCCTTCCTGCCCCTTCTCGGCCAGCTCCTTCAAGTGCTGCTGGTAGCGCTCCGGGGAGACCACCTTGACGTTGAAGAGCATCCGGGAGTGGTCGACGCCGCACAGCTCGGCGCACTTGCCCATGAAGGTGCCCTCCTGGTTGGGAGTCACCTCGAAGGCGTTGGTGTGACCGGGGATGACGTCCTGCTTCATCAGGAACGGCACGACCCAGAAGGAGTGGATGACGTCACGGGAGGTCAGGATGAACCGGACCTTCTCTCCCTTCGGCAGCCACAGGGTCGGACCCGGGTTGCCGTTCTGGGGATTCCGCGTGCCCGGAATTCCGGCGTCGTAGACGCCTTCGGAGCCGGCCGGGAAGTCATCCTGGAACTTCTGGGGGATGTCGCTGAGTTCCTTGGGAATCTCAGCGCCGGTGGTGGAGTCGCCGTCCACGTTCTCGACGTAGTTGAAGCCCCAGCTCCACTGGTAGCCGACCACGTTGATGGTGTGGGCGGGCTTGTCCTCCAGGGAGAGGAGCTTCGACTCGTCACGCGCGGTGAAGTAGAAGAGCACCGACACGATGATGAGCGGAACGACCGTGTACAGGGCCTCGATGGGCATGTTGTAACGGGTCTGTGGTGGTACCTCCACCTTGGTGCGGCTGCGCCGGTGGAAGATGACACTCCACAGGATCAGCCCCCACACCAGGATGCCCGTGATGAGCGCTGCCGCCCACGAGCCCTGCCAGAGGGAGAGGATTCTGGGGGCCTCCTCGGTCACCGGTGTGGGCATTCCAAGGCGGGGGAAATCCTTGTATGTGCAACCGGTGGCGGTCGCGAGGATCAGGCCCGCAGTCAGCACCTGCGGCAGCTTCCGCCGCATCGGGCGCCGCGACGAGCGGTCGGAGCCGTTGGGACTCACGTAGCGCCTTCCCGAGAGTCTCGCCCGCACAGCCGGCTGCGGCCGTCACGGTCGGTCGCCGGCCCTGACACGGGCAGGGGTTTGGATGTTTATGCGGACCAAACCCTACTGGACGCAATTTGGGGTCGCGCATGGAGGGTACCCAACGCGCCGTCCGGCACCTCGAAGGGGTGGAATGCCTGGCTCCGGGGCACTTCTGACACCCCTCCAGGCGCGGCTTCCCCCATCCGCCCTTGGATTAGCGTGGCGGCGTGGCCTACTTCGACTCCGCGTCCTCCGCCCCGCTGCACCCCGTCGCCCACCAGGCCCTGCGAGCCGCCCTGGACGAGGGGTGGGCCGATCCGGCCAGGCTCTACCGGGAGGGGCGACGGGCCAGGCTGCTGCTGGACGCCGCGCGCGAGAGCGCGGCGGAGGCCGTGGGCTGCCGCCCCGACGAGCTGGTCTTCACCCCTTCGGGGACGTACGCGGTGCATACGGGAATGGCGGGAGCGCTCGCGGGCCGTCGTCGGGTCGGTGGCCATGTGGTGGTCTCGGCGGTCGAGCACTCGTCGGTGCTTCATGCCGCACACACGCGGGTCACCGACGGGGCGGAGGCGGCCGTGACGGAAGTACCGGTGGACCGTACGGGGGCGGTGTCCCCGGACACGTACGCGGCGGCCCTGCGCGGCGACACGGCGCTGGCCTGCCTCCAGTCGGCCAACCACGAGGTCGGCACCGTACAGCCGGTCGCCGCCGTCGCCGAGGCGTGCCGGGCGGCCGGGGTGCCGCTGCTGGTGGACGCGGCGCAGTCGCTCGGGTGGGGGCCGGTGGAGGGGGCGTGGTCGCTGCTGACCGCGAGCGCGCACAAGTGGGGCGGGCCGGCCGGGGTGGGGCTGCTCGCCGTGCGCAAGGGGGTCCGGTTCGCGCCCCAAGGGCCGCTGGACGAGCGGGAGTCGGGGCGCGTGCCCGGTTTCGAGAATCTGCCGGCGATCGTCGCCGCCGCCGCGTCGCTGCGTGCGGTACGGGCCGAGGCCGAGGAGGAGGCGGCCCGACTGCGGGTGCTGGTGGACCGGATCCGGGCACGGGTGCCGGAAGTGGTGCCGGATGTCGAGGTGGTGGGTGATCCGGTGCGCCGGCTTCCCCATCTCGTCACCTTCTCCTGTCTCTATGTCGACGGGGAGACACTGCTGCACGAGCTGGACCGGGCGGACTTCTCCGTGTCGTCGGGCTCCTCGTGCACGAGCAGCACGCTGACGCCGAGCCATGTGCTGCGGGCGATGGGGGTGCTCTCGGAGGGCAACGTCCGGGTGTCGCTTCCCTCGGGTACGGCCGCGGCGGAGGTGGAGCGGTTCCTTGAGGTGCTGCCGGGGGTGGTGGCGGGCGTACGGGAGAGGCTGGGCGCGCCCGGAGGGTCCGGGGGCGGCGGCAGGGCGCCGGACACGGACGTGACGGGGTCGCTCGTCGTGGACGCGCTCGGCAAGCTGTGCCCGATCCCGGTGATCGAGCTGGCGAAGGTGATCGGGGACGTACCGGTGGGGGGCACGGTGACCGTCCTGTCCGACGACGAGGCCGCCCGTCTGGACATCCCGGCCTGGTGCGAGATGCGCGGCCACGAGTACGGCGGCCGGGACGGCACCGCGTTCCTGGTGCGGCGCCTCGCCTGAGCGTCGGCGCACACACGCGCGAGGGCGTGTGCCGTACACCCCGGGCAACACACCCCGGGCAACGGTGCACGGCACACGCCCCGGCGGCTGCTACTTCAGATGCGCGTGGACCTCGTTGGCCGCCTCGTCGCCGTACGCCTTGGTGAAGCGGTCCATGAAGTTGTTCCTGCGCAGCGTGTACTCCTGGGTGCCCACCGTCTCGATGACCAGGGTCGCGACCATGCAGCCGACCTGTGCGGCCCGCTCCAGGCTCACACCCCACACGAGTCCGGACAGGAAGCCGGAGCGGAAGGCGTCGCCGACGCCCGTCGGGTCCAGCTTGGCCGTCTCCTCCGCGCAGCCGACCTCGATCGGGTCCTCGCCGGCGCGCTCGATCCGGACGCCGCGCGATCCGAGCGTGGTGACCCGGTGGCCGACCCGGTCCAGGATCTCGGCGTCGCTCCAGCCGGTCTTGGACTCGATGAGGCCCTTCTCGTACTCGTTGGAGAACAGGTACGTCGCGCCGTCGAGCAGCAGCCTGATCTCCTCGCCGTCCATCCGCGCGATCTGCTGCGAGAAGTCGGCGGCGAACGGGATGGACCTGGTGCGGCACTCCTCGGTGTGGCGGAGCATCGCCTCCGGGTCGTCGGCGCCGATCAGGACCAGGTCGAGGCCGCCGACCCGGTCGGCCACCGACTTCAGTTCGATCTGCCGGGCCTCGCTCATGGCGCCGGTGTAGAAGGAGCCGATCTGGTTGTGGTCGGCGTCCGTCGTACAGACGAAGCGCGCGGTGTGCAGCACCTCGGAGACCCGGACGGACGCGGTGTCGACGCCATGGCGGTCGAGCCAGGCGCGGTACTCGGCGAAGTCGGGGCCGACGGCGCCGACCAGGATCGGCGCGGTGCCGAGCTGGCCCATGCCGAAGCAGATGTTGGCGCCGACACCGCCCCTGCGTACATCGAGGTTGTCGACGAGGAAGGAAAGCGAGACCGTGTGCAGCTGGTCCCCGACCAACTGGTCGGCGAAACGACCGGGGAAGGTCATGAGGTGGTCAGTGGCGATGGAGCCGGTGACTGCGATTCTCACGGCGTGACTGCTCCTGTGGAGGAGAACGGTGGACAGCTCACGCTACCGTTTCGGCGTCGGGAGCCTCCAAACGGCAGAACTACCCGATAGTAGGGCTTTTCTCCTGACGACTCCGTGCCTACGGTGCGTATATGAGGAACCACGGAGTCCACCGCGAGCGCGCCGTACGCGAGTCCGAGACCAGCCTGGCCGAACTGCGCGGAGACTGCGCACGGATGGCGCCGCACTGGGTGCGGCCCGCGACCGCCGCTCCCGCCCCCGTCCCTCCGTCGCTGATCCACGGCGTCACGGTCCCGCCGGCCTCCGCCCGGCTGATCGACGCCATGTCCGAATACGGCGACTGAACGGACTGGGGGAACCGAGCGCTCCTGCCGCCCGTCTCACCGGTGTCCCGGCCCCGGCGGGGCCGGTCCAGGCCGAAGGAGCAGACGGTGACCAGTACCGAACGACCCCAGGACAGCGGCGGTGAACGCGACGGCGTGCGCTCCGGGTTGCGGCGTTCCCCGCTCGCGATCGTGTCGGTGGCGGCGGCCGTGCTGCTCGCCGGAGGCGGCGGCGCCTACTTCGCCACGGCCTCGTCGGACGGTGGTGGTGGCGGTGGTGACAAGTCGGCCGCGCGCGGCGGCGATCTGGACCCGCCGCCGCTGACGCTCGGTGAGGAGGCGGGCGCCGGGAAGCCGGGGACAGGCCCCGGTCTCGGCATCGCGCCGGGTGAGCCGAGCCCGTACGGCATCGAGTACCGCGCGACCGGTTCTCTGCCGAAGGGGCCGGATTCGGCCGCCGTACACCTTCCCAGGGGTTCCGTGGCGGCGGCCGACGTGGCGCGCCTGGCCAAGGCCCTGGGTGTGGACGGTACGCCGGAACTCTCCGGTACGGCCTGGAAGGTCGGCGCCCAGAAGGACGGTTCGGGCCCGCTGCTCAGCGTCGACAAGCAGGCGCCCGGCAACTGGACGTTCGGCCGCTACGGTTCCGCGCCCGGCGGTGACAACTGCCTGAAGGGCAAGGAGTGTCCGAGCGGCGGCGGGGGCGGCGCGGGCGGCGACACGGGCGCCGGGAACCCCGTCGTACCGGAGAGCGGGGCGGGCCCGGTGAGCGAGCAGGCCGCGAAGAAGGCCGCCGCGCCCGTGCTGAAGGCGCTGGGCCAGCAGGACGCCGCGCTCGACGCGGGCCAACTGATGGGCGCCGTACGGGTGGTGAACGCCGCGCCGGTGATCGGCGGGCTGCCGACGTACCGCTGGTCGACCGGCATCCAGATCGGCTCGGACGGCCAAGTGGTGGCCGGTAACGGGAAGTTGAAGGCCCCCGCGAAGGGGGCCGAGTATCCGGTGGTGGGCGCGGCCGAGGCGCTGAAGCTGCTGAACGAGGCGTCGGGCGGCGCTCCGGGGACGAGCGGGATCGGCGGCTGCGCGTCGGCGGTGCCGCACAAGGACGAGCGGGAGCCCGCCGCCCCGTGCGAGCCCGGCGGCAAGGGCGCCGAGCCTGCGAAGCCGACGCCGGTGCCGGTGGGCAAGGCGGTCTTCGGACTCGCGGCACAGCAGGTGGACGGGCGGGCCGCGCTCGTACCGTCGTGGTGGTTCGGGGTGACGGGCGCCGGGGACGGGCCGGCGTCGACCGTCGCCCGGACGGCGGTGCTTCCCGAGTATCTGACGCGGGGCGGCCCCGCCGAGCCGGCCCCCGGAGGGGAAGCGCCTGGCACCCCTCAGGCCCCCGACGCCCCTCAGGACGGGCAGGGGTCACCGATCGAGACGTACACCGCCGACGGCAGCACCTTGAGCGTGCGCTTCACCGGCGGCGTGTGCGGCGAGTACTCACTGCGGGCGGACGAGAGCGGGTCCGCGGTGAAGGTGAAGGTGGTGGACTCCGCCCCCGAAGGGGTTGTGTGCATCGCGATGGCCAAGAGCTTCACCGAGAAGGTGACGCTGGACCGGCCGCTCGGGGACCGGAAGGTCCTGGACGCGGTCACGGGCGACGCCGTGCCCCTGCGGAAGTAGCCGAGGAGAGACGGTGAAAGGCGGTGGCCCCCCCCGGGGGGGGGCCCCCCCCGTGACCCGGGGGGAACGCGCGCCGGGCCCCCGGGAACGCGAGGGGGACCCCCCCCCCCCAGGGCCCGCGGCGGGGGGGGTGGGGCACCGGGAAC
>NZ_JBITIB010000034.1:0-94371 GCF_044458565.1 Streptomyces sp. NPDC050433
ACTCCGTCGTCTTCCTCGCCGACGGCCGACTCGCCGGACACCTCGACCGGCCCACCGTCGACGCCGTCGCCGAACGCCTCGCCCACCTCGGCGACGACACCATCAGCCGGCCGGCCGCCCCGACCGCCAACACCACGTACGCGGGGGTCTGAGCCATGTTCTCCCTCGCCATCAGCTCCATCCGCCGGCGCCCCGGACGCTTCATCGCCACCCTGCTCTCCACCTTCCTCGGCGCCGCCGTCATCATGACCTTCAGCTCGATGCACGACACCGCCGCGGCTCCGGGTGTCGACAGCCTCAGCAAGGAGCCCATCACCATCGCCGCGAACGTGGTCGGCGGCTACGGCGCCCTCCTCGTCTTCTTCGCCATCGCCTCCACCCTCACCGTCAACGTCCGCCAGCGCGGCGAGGAGATCGCACTGCTGCGCCGGAGCGGGGCAACTCCCGCCCAGATCAAGCGGATGGTGGTCTTCGAGGCCGCCTCGGTGGGGATCGCCGGAACGCTGCTGGCGATCGCCCCCGCGATGATCGGCGGCGAGCAACTGCTCAACGTCTTCAAGGACACCGGCCAGGTCGCCGACGGCGTCGACCACGTCTTCGGGCCCATCGCGCTCACCTTCGGCGCCGCCATCACGCTGCTGGCCTCCGTCGGCGCCGCGTTCCTCGCGGTCCGCCGGGCCACCAGGGAAGCCGCCGGGGGCCGCAAGTCCCGTGGCCGCGCGAAGAACGTCGCCGGCTTCGCCGCCCTCCTCCTCGGCGTCGGCGCCGTCGGCTCCACCTTCGCCATGGACAAGACGGACGTCGCCCTGATGGCCGCCCCCGGCTACGGCGCCATCCTGCTCGCCGCCGGCTTCGCGATCCTCTCGCCCGCACTGCTGCGCATCCTGCTCGGCGCCCTGTCGGGGCCGCTGACCCTGCTCACCGGCGCGAGCGGCTATCTGACCGTCCACAACATGCGGCAGCGCGCCACCCAGCTCTCCAGCGTGCTCATGCCGCTGATCCTCTTCATCAGCATCGCCTCGGCCATCTTCTACATGCAGATCATCGAGAACGACGCGGCCAAGGCCGCCGGGCTCACCCGGTCCAGCGACGACAAGAGCATCCAGACACTCAACTTCGTGATCGCCGGCATCATCGTGATCTTCGCCTGCATCATGCTGGTCAACAGCCTCTACGCGGCGACCACTTACCGCACCAGGGAGTTCGGCCAGCAGCGTCTGTCCGGCGCCACGCCGGGCCAGGTCCTCGGCATGATCGGTCTGGAATCGCTCATCCTGACCGTGTTCGGCGTGTTCTTCGCGACGCTGTCGGCGCTCGCCGGGATCGTCTCCTTCAGCATCGTCCGCACCGACACCGCCGTCCCGGACCAGAGCCTCACGATCTGGCTGGTCGTCGTCGGCATCGGCGCCGTGGCGACGATGGTCACCAGCGTGGGTACGGCCTACCGGGGCCTGCGGACCCCGGCCGTCGAGGCGGTGACGCTGGCGGCCTGACATGACACGACGTACAGCCGCAGAGGCGAGGGGCAGTCGCACCCAGCGACTGCCCCTCCGGGCGTCTCCGCCCGACCGGCCGCCTCACCCGGTGTCGTACGCGCACGGCGACACGACCGTGCCGCTGAACCGCTCCTGATAGTCCGACCAGTCGAAGGCAAGCCGGATGTCGCCCGGCTCGGTGGCGCCCTCGAAGCCCAGCACGTCGTACATCTCCTGGGAGATGCCGCCGATCCGGCCCGCTGCCGTCCTCGCCGGTCACCTCCTCCCCGTTGTTCATGTGATCGACGTTATTCCCGGATACCCGAATGTGGGGATCCGCTCATGTACTCATCTCGCGGCCGGGATTCTCCGACCCCGCTCGTATGCTCGGAGATATGACGACGAGCGTCCCGTCCGCGAACCCCGCCCCCACCGCCAACGCCATGCGCCGCGCCCTCAAACGTGCCAGGGACGGTGTCGCGCTCGACGCCGCTGAGGCCGCCGTCCTGCTCCAGGCCCGCGGCGACGACCTGTTGGACCTCGCCGCGTCCGCCGCGCGCGTGCGCGACGCCGGGCTCGAAGCCGTCGGGCGCCCCGGAGTCATCACGTACTCCCGCAAGGTCTTCATCCCGCTGACCCGCCTGTGCCGCGACAAGTGCCACTACTGCACCTTCGTCACCGTCCCCGGCAAACTCCGCCGCGCCGGGCACGGCATGTATCTGTCGCCCGACGAAGTCCTCGACATCGCCCGCGCGGGCGCCGAAATGGGCTGCAAGGAAGCGCTGTTCACGCTCGGCGACCGGCCCGAGGACCGCTGGCCCGAGGCGAAGGAGTGGCTGGCCGCCGAGGGGTACGACGACACGCTCGCGTACGTACGGGCCATGGCCATCCGCGTCCTGGAGGAGACCGGGCTCCTCCCGCACCTCAACCCCGGCGTGCTCAGCTGGACCGACTTCCAGCGGCTCAAACCCGTCGCGCCCAGCATGGGCATGATGCTGGAGACCACCGCCACCCGTCTCTGGTCCGAGCCCGGCGGCCCGCACCACGGCTCGCCGGACAAGGAACCCGCCGTACGGCTGCGGGTGCTCGAAGACGCCGGCCGGTCCAACGTCCCCTTCACCACCGGCATCCTGATCGGCATCGGCGAGGACTACGCGGAGCGCGCCGACTCCCTCTTCGAGCTGCGCCGCACCGCCCGCGCGTACCACGGCATCCAGGAAGTCATCGTCCAGAACTTCCGCGCCAAGCCCGACACCGCCATGCGCGCCATGCCCGACGCCGAACTGGAGGAGCTGGCCGCGACCATCGCCGTCGCCCGCCATCTCCTCGGCCCGGCCGCCCGGATCCAGGCCCCGCCCAACCTCGTGGACGAGGAGTACGCGCTCCTCATCGGCGCCGGCATCGACGACTGGGGCGGCGTCTCGCCCCTCACCCCCGACCACGTCAACCCCGAGCGCCCCTGGCCGCACATCGACCAGCTGGCCGAACGCACCGCCGCCGCCGGCTTCGAGCTACGCGAACGGCTCACGATCTACCCGGAGTTCATCGGGCGCGGCGAGCCCTGGCTCGACCCGCGTCTGCTGCCGCACGTGCGCGCGCTCGCCGACCCCGCGACGGGCCTCGCCCGCACCGACGTCACACCGGCCGGACTGCCCTGGCAGGAGCCCGACGAGGGCTTCACCGCCACCGGCCGCACCGACCTGCACCGCACCATCGACACCGAGGGCCGCACCGGCGACCGGCGCGACGACTTCGATCACGTGTACGGCGACTGGGACGCGCTGCGCGAGGCCGCCGCGCCCGGCATGGTGCCCCAGCGCATCGACACCGACGTCCGACAGGCCCTCACCCAGGCCGCCGCCGACCCGACGAAGCTCACCGACGACGAGGCACTCGCGCTGCTGCACGCGGACGGGCCCGCGCTCGACGCGCTGACCCGGATCGCCGACGAACTGCGCCGCGAGGTGGTCGGCGACGACGTCACGTACATCGTCACGCGCAACATCAACTTCACCAACGTCTGCTACACCGGCTGCCGTTTCTGCGCCTTCGCCCAGCGCCGTACGGACGCCGACGCGTACACCCTCTCCCTCGACCAGGTCGCCGACCGCGCCGCCCAGGCGTGGGACGTCGGCGCCGTCGAGGTGTGCATGCAGGGCGGCATCCACCCCGACCTGCCCGGCACCGCGTACTTCGACATCGCGCGCGCCGTGAAGGAGCGCGTCCCCGGCATGCATGTGCACGCCTTCTCGCCGATGGAGGTCGTCAACGGCGCGTCCCGCACCGGGATGTCCATCCGCGAATGGCTCACGGCCGCGAAGGAGGCCGGACTCGACTCGATCCCCGGCACGGCCGCCGAGATCCTGGACGACGAGGTGCGCTGGATCCTCACCAAGGGCAAGCTGCCGACGGCCACATGGATCGAGGTCGTGGAGACCGCGCACTCGCTGGGCATCCGCTCCAGCTCCACGATGATGTACGGGCATGTCGACCAGCCCCGGCACTGGCTGGGGCACTTCCGCACGCTGGCAGGCATGCAGCGCAAGGCGGTTGAAGCGGGCCGCGAGGGCTTCACCGAATTCGTCACGCTGCCCTTCATCCACACCAACGCGCCCGTCTATCTGGCCGGCATCGCCCGCCCCGGCCCGACGGCCCGCGACAACCGCGCGGTCATCGCGATGGCCCGGCTGCTCCTCCACCCGTACATCACCAACATCCAGACCAGTTGGGTCAAGCTCGGCACGGAAGGCGCCGCCGAGATGCTGCGCTCCGGGGCGAACGACCTCGGCGGGACACTGATGGAGGAGACCATCTCCCGGATGGCGGGCTCCAGTTACGGTTCGTACCGCTCGGTCAAGGACCTCGTCGCGATCGCCGAGGCCGCGGGCCGCCCGGCCAGACCGCGGACCACGCTGTACGGCGAGGTGCCCGAGGAGCGCGTACGGGCGGCGACGGCGTCCGACGGGCACCTGCCGGAGCTGCTGCCGCTGCTGCCCGCGGAGTGACACGGGGCCGGTGGCCGGGGGACGAACCGGCCACCGGCTCGCCCGTGCCCAACGGTCCGTTCCCGTTCGATTACAGTGCTGCGCCAGAGCGCGTTCCACGACACGGGAGGGAGGGACGCGTGAACAGGCCAGCCACCGCCATATGGGGCCGGGCGGAACAGCAGGACTTCCGCAGCCGGGTCCGTGGGTGCCTTCTCGGGGGAGCCATCGGCGACGCGCTGGGAGCGGGGGTCGACACGCTCACCCTGGACGAGACCAGGACCGCGCACGGCGCCGAGGGCGTCACCGACTTCGCCTCCGCGTACGGCCGGCGCGGCGCGGTCGCCGCCGCCACACAGCTGACCCTCTTCACCGTCGACGGCCTCATCCGCGCCCAGGTCCGGCGCGACATCGGCGCCTGGCACCCGCCGACCGACGTGCACCGCGCGTATCTGCGCTGGGCCGCCACCCAGAGCGACTGGGGGCCCGACGAGCGCCGCAAGGACAACGGCTGGCTCGCCCAGGAGGAGTGGCTGTACGCGCGCCGCGACCCCACCCGGTCCTGTCTGACCGGGCTGGCCGACGACGTGATGGGCACCCTGGAGAAGCCGAAGAACCCCACCGCGCGCGACGCGGGCGCGCTGGTGCGCTCGGCGCCGTTCGGGCTGCTGGTGGGCTGGGAGCCGGAGTTGGTCTGCCAGCTCGCCGTGGAGTGCGCGGCGCAGACGCACGGCCATCCCACGGCGTATCTGGCGGCCGGTGCCTTCGCGGTGATCGTGCACGGTGTCGCGCGCGGCGAGAGCGTCGAAGCGGCTGTGCAGCGGTCCCTGGCGCTGCTGGCCCAGCGCCCCGGCCATCAGCCCGTCACCGACGCGCTGGGGCAGGCACTCGGAGCCGTACGGCAGGGAATCCCGACACCGGGGCGGGTCGCGCTGCTCGCGGAGGGCGGGGCGGCGGAGGACTCGCTGGCGGTGGCCGTGTACTGCGCGCTGGTCGGCGAGGACATACGCCACGGTCTGCGGCTGTCCGTCAACCACGACGGGCCGTCCTCGGCGACGGGGGCGCTGAGCGGGGCGCTGCTCGGCGCGATGCACGGGGAGACGGCGCTGCCGCCCGCGTGGCTGGCGGAGTTGGAGGGCCGCGCGACGCTTCTGGAGATCGCGGACGACTTCGCGATGGAGATGACACAGGGCCCGGCGCTGCACGGCCCCTCGATGACGACGTCGGGCTGGCTGACGCGGTATCCGCGCGGCTGAGGGAGGGCGGTGCCGGGCCCGGTTGAGCGCGTCCGGGCCCGGCACCGGGCCGGGGAACAGGTCCGTCAGCCGGAAGCGCCCTCGCGGCCGGGCTGCTTCGCGTCACCCGGCTCCGCCGGCATGGGCACCGCCGCGAGCGCGGCCGGGCCGTCGTCGTCGTTGTTGATCTTCTCCAGTACGGCGTCCCGCTCCGGTGTGTCCTCCGGCTTGACGAAGCCGATCACGACGTAGAGGACGAGCGAGACGGCGAGCGGGATCGACACCTGGTACTGAAGCGGCACCCCGCCGTCCACGTTCCAGCTGATCGGGTAGTTGACCAGCCAGAAGGTGACCAGCCCGACAGCCCAGCTGATCAGCGCGGCCGTGGGCCCGCTCCTGCGGAACCAGGGCAGCAGACCCAGCATCAGCGGAATCGCGATCGGCCCCATCAGTCCGGCGACCCACTTGATGACGACGGTGATGATGTCGCCGAAGAAGGGCGAGTTGACCTGCGTCGCGATGGCCATCGACAGACCCAGGAAGAGCAGCGTCGTCCAGCGGGCGGCCAGCAGCCCGGCACGGGTGTCCCACTCCCGTACCCTGCGCGACACGGCGGGCATGATGTCGCGGGTCACGACCGCCGCGATGGCGTTCGCGTCCGACGAGCACATGGCCATCGTGTGCGAGAAGAAACCGACGATGACCAGACCCAGCAGGCCGTGCGGCAGCAGCTGCTCGGCCATCAGCGCGTAGCTGTCGGCCGGCACGTCCGTGTCGATGAGGACCGGCGCGACCCACATCGGGAAGAACAGCACCAGCGGCCAGACCAGCCACAGCACCGCCGACAGGGCGCCGGAGCGGGTCGCGGACCTGGCGGAGTCGGTGGCCATGTAGCGCTGCGCCTGGTTCCACATGCCGCCGTTGTACTCGAAGGTCTTGATGAACAGATACGCGATGAGGAAGACCATCATGTACGGCCCGGCCAACGGCTCGGTGTGGCCCTGGAGTTCGGGCTCGTCCCAGACGTTCCACAGGCTGCTGAACCCGCCCAGCTCCGCCATGACGGCCACGAGCATCGCGATGCCCGCGACGAACTGGATGATGAACTGGCCCAGTTCGGTCAGCGCGTCGGCCCACAGCCCGCCCACGGTGCAGTAGACGGCGGTGACCGCGCCGGTGATCAGGATGCCCATGTTCAGAGAGACACCGGTGAAGACGGACAACAGGGTCGCGATGGCGGCCCACTTGGCGCCGACGTCCACGATCTTCAGCAGCACACCCGACCAGGCGAGCGCCTGCTGGGTGGGCAGGTTGTAGCGGTTCTTCAGATACTCCAGCGGCGAGGAGACACGCAGCCGCGAGCGCACCCGGTTGAGCCGGGGGGCGAACAGCCGGGCCCCGATCGCGATGCCGATGGCGATGGGGAACGACCAGGTGACGTACGACGTGACGCCGTAGGTGTAGGCGATGGCCGCGTACCCGGTGAACATCACCGCGCTGTAGCCGGACATGTGGTGCGAGATGCCGGACAGCCACCACGGCATCTTGCCGCCGGCCGTGAAGTAGTCATGGACGTCGCCCACGCGCTTGTGGGACCAGACGCCGATCGCGACCATCACGCCGAAGTATCCGATGAGCACGGTCCAGTCGAGACTGTTCATGTGCCCCCTCCAGGGGTCCGCCATGTGAACATGGATGCGCTCCGTCAGAGTGCGTCCGGTCAGCGGAGCCCCCGTGCGGGAGTGGGGACTTCGGGGATTGAACCGCTACTCGCAGCGATGGGTCAAGAGTTCTATCGGTCATAGACGTGAATGGAAATCAGAAAGCCGAACCATTTTGCTAGTTCTTGACCTGGCGGGGCGTTGTCGTGAACGTGACGGGAACCACACGATGGGCGGGCACTCCGTCAGAACGCGGTGGCACGGCGGCAACGCAACAGAACGACCGCACGGGATGCGGGTCCCGTGCGGCCGATTCGAGAGGGATCTCGTTGTGAAGTGAGGGCATGGCCGAGCCCTCTCGGCCAGGACGGCGGACCGGTCGAGAGGGCTCAATCCGAGCTGTGACGTTGTGTGTTGTGGGGTGATGTGGGGTGTGTGGTTGTGGTGTGGGGGTGCGTGGGGGGCTCAGCCGAGGTCGAAAGCGCCCTGGTTCATCTCCTGCACGAATGTGGTCCACGCTCCGGGGACAAAGGTGATCGACGGACCTTCCGGCGCCTTCGAGTCCCGTACGGCAATTGCCCGCATCACGGGAGACTTGACTTCGACGCACGCGCCGTTTCCGCCGGAGTACGAGGACTTCGTCCAGGTGTCCGTAGCGCCCTGAAGAATTGCCATGTTCGGTTCGCTCCGATTCAGCAAGTGGTGTCAATGCGCCAACTTCTTGCTGGCAAGATCGACGCTACTAGCCGGGATCCGTCCGTGGGATGGCCGTTCACTCGACCGGATGAGATATACCGGTGGACTCTTACGATATGAGTCCACCGGGTGTATTCTGCCGCGCCCGCGCCACTCTTCCCGAACTGTCTTCCCGAACTGCCTTAGCGGGCGTATCCCTTGGCGATGTCCGAGACGAACTCGCGGGTCTGGTCCACATTCAGCGCCTGCGCGCGAAGATGTTCGTACATCACGCTGTACTTCTGGACGTCGTTCGCCTTCTCCAGATAGAGGTCACTCGTGACGCCCTCGATGTAGACCACGCTGGAATCCGTGGCGTCCGGGAATTCGAGGATCGCGTAATGCCCGCTGATGCCGGGATGGGCGCCCATGTCGAACGGCAGCACCTGCACCGTGACATGGGGGAGTTGGGACAGTTCCACCAGGTACTCCAGCTGCTCACGCATCAGATGCTTGCCGCCGACCACGCGGCGCAGCGCCGACTCGTCGATCACGGCCCACAGCCGCAGCGGCTGTTCGGGCGCGTTGATCCGCTCCTGGCGGCGTACGCGAACGCTGACGCGCTTCTCGACGTCCGTCGGCGAGGTCTCCGGGAGCGCGCCGGTGATCAGGGCCTCCGCGTAGCCCCGTGTCTGGAGCAGGCCCGGCACGACCTGCGGCTCGTAGACGCGCAGTGAGGCCGCGTCCGTCTCCAGGCCGATGTAGACGCTGTACGGGATATCGCCGAAGGCATGCCACCAGCCTTGCTGGCGTGAGTCCTTGGCCATTTGCATCAGCGATTCGACAATGCGGTTGTCCTCGACCTCGTACACACCGCAGAGGTCGCGGACATCGCGCTGGCTGATGGAACGGCGACCGTTCTCAAGGCGGCTGATCTTCGACTGCGAGACCAGCAGGCGCTCCGCCACCTCCTCGGCCGTCATGCCTTTCAGCTCGCGGAGCCGGCGCAACTCCTGGCCCAATCGGCGTCGCCTGACGGTGGGATTGACACTGGACGCCACGGAAACGGCACCTCCTGCTGAGTAACTGCGTAGCTCTGTGTGTCTACGTCTCAGCAGACTGCCACCGATGGCCCCAACTGCGCTGGAAAACGGCCACAGAGGGGAAAGCGCGGGCCGTGATTGGACATACCGCTGCGGACCCTGTAACCGGGCGCGCGACGCGCGGGGCAGCCGATGGTACGGCTGGCCCCGCGCGTCTCTTGCGGCTCCCGAACCGGGTCTCTGGGGACGTCGGCGCGGCGGAACGCGGTCCTTTTCAGTGCGCCGCGACGCGGGCCATGCTCCCGCGGTGCGGTTGCATCGGGACGGCCGGCGGTCGGCCTCCCGGTGCGGGATTGCGGCGCGGCTGTGCGGCCACGCCGTTCTGAACGTCCATGACGGCGTGCGCCACGAGACCGCCCATGGGGTCGTGCCGGATCAGGTCCCGGAGCCGGGAGCGCGACGAGCGCCCCTCGTTACCGGGGTACAGGTGCTTGCCGAGTCCGACCGCGTGGGCCAGTGCGGCGAGCGCCGCGGTCCGCGGGTCCGGCGGTACGCCGGTGCGGATCGCACTGTCCAGCCGTGACCTGATGTCGCGGCTGATCGCCGTCTCCGTCGCCTGGTAGCGAGTCGTCGGCAGTACTCCGCACATCTGGCCCGCCACGGCATGGACCATGCCGCACCGCTCCAGATGCGAGAGGTAAATCTGGCGCAGCCCCAGTCGGGGCCCGCCGATCCAGTGAACTGCGCGAACCGGACTGCCACGTCTGCGCAGCAGTTCCAGCGCGGAGTCCAAAGTCGGATCTCCGGTCGGCCGTGGCATCACCACGGCGATACGATCCCCGTCAGGGGCTATCCGTCCTGCCAGAGCCAGCTCCACTAGCTGTGCTCCGGCCAGGCCGAGGTCGAGCGACTGCGGCTGCGCTGTGGTACCCGTGGCCGGGTCCAGAGCGAGCAGCAGAAGCTCCTCCGGAATTGTTCTGCGGCTCCTGCCCATCCATGCCTCCCCGCGTGGATGAATGACAGGGTGACCCCTCTCACATTGGTCTGTCGAGGGTGCCTGGTCGCTTTGTGCGGGAACCGTTATGTATGTCGTTCTCGTCTTGCGGTCGGGCTGTGGTTTCACACAGGACACTGATATTCGGTTCGGAGAGTGCGGCGGTGGAGCGCGCGAGCGCGCTCGCGAGGGCCGCACACGCATGAGGAGGCACGGTGGCGGGCGAGTCCCCCGACAGGTCGGAGCAGCGGAAGTCGTCGGGGGAGGCGACGGCGACTCGGGAGAAGGACCCGAGGTTGGCGGTCTTCCGTGAGTCGGGTGCCACTGCCGGGGAGGCGGAACCGGGCGACGCCGACACACCCAAGGACGCGCCACCGACGTCCGCCGGTTCCTCGAACGCCCCGGAGCCCGCTGCCGACCGGTCGACGGCGGTTTTCACGGTCCGGGGGACGACGGACGACATGGAGGTTGCCTCCGAGGCTCCTGAGGCCGCTGAGGCGCATGTGACGGCTTCTGAGGGGCCGGAACGCGAGGGGGAGGCCGGGCCCGCCGCCGACGAGGAGCCGGTACGACCTGCGGGCGCGGGGGCAACGCCCCCGAAGGGCTCGCCCGAGCCGGATCCCGAACGCGAACGGGAGCCCGAACTGGAATCCAGGACTGAACCCAAGTCCGCCCCACCAACGGAGCCGACGCCGGAGCCCGAGCCCGCGAAGCCGGTTACTGGGCCGGGGCCCGGCCTCGCTTCGGCGCCTGCCCGGCGAGCGGCCGAGAAGCCCGAGCCTGCGATGCCGGCTGACGGACGTGAGCGGCCGGGCGAAGCCACTCCGGCGGAGCCGGAGCCCGGCCTCGCTTCGGCGCCTGCCCGGCGAGCGGCCGAGGTGCCTGAGCCTGCGCAGTCGGCTGATGGGCGTGAGCGGCCGGCCGAAGTCACGTCGGCGGAGCCGGATGCGAAGGCCGCGTCGACGTCGGAGCGGGGGCCCGCTCAGAGCGGGGCCGGTGAGGCCGTACCCGCGGCTGCGCCGGAGGCTGAAGTCACCCCGGCGGAGCCGGAAGTGGCGCCCGCGCCCGCTCAGCTGGGTGCTGGCGAGGCGAGCGACCAACCTGGCGTTGATCGGAAGACGGCCGTCTTCCGGGCGCTGACGCCTGAGTCCGCGTCGGGGGCTGAGACCCCCTCGGCGAAGCCGGATGCGGAGTCGGCCCCCGCGCAGCCGGTTGCTGGGCCTGAGCTGCCGGCTGAAGTCCCTTCGGCGAAGCCGGAGCCCGGCCTCGCTTCGGCGCCTGCCCAGCGGGCGGCCGAGGAGCCCGAGCCTGCGCCTGCGAAGCCGGTTGACGGGCCTGAGCGGTCGGCGGAAGCCACTCCGGCGGAGCCGGATGCGAAGGCCGCGTCGGCGTCGGAGTGGGAGCCCGCTCCGAGCGGGGCCGGCGAGGACGTACCCGCGGCTGCGCCGACGGCTGAAGTCACCCCGGCGGAGCCGGAAGC
This sequence comes from Streptomyces sp. NPDC050433, assembly GCF_044458565.1. Classification (NCBI taxonomy): domain Bacteria; kingdom Bacillati; phylum Actinomycetota; class Actinomycetes; order Kitasatosporales; family Streptomycetaceae; genus Streptomyces; species Streptomyces sp. NPDC050433. Next base: position 11,548 of record NZ_JBITIB010000034.1, read on the forward strand.
GGAGCCCGCGCCGGCTCAGTCGGGGGCTGACGAGGCGAGCGACCAACCTGGCGTCGATCGGAAGACGGCCGTCTTCCGGGCGTTGGCGTCCGAGTCTGCCCGGCCGGGGGGCGATGAGTCCGCGCCGGAGGCCGAGACCCCCTCGGCGAAGCCGGATGCGGAGTCCGCCCCCGCGAAGCCGGCTGCTGGGCCCGAGCTGCCGGCTGAAGCTCCTTCGGCGGAGCCGGAAGCGGCTCCCGCGCCCGCCCCGACGGCGGACGCCGGCCCCGCCGAGCCCGGTGTAGATCGGAAGACCGCCGTCTTCAAAGCGGTCAAGCAGCCCGGTGTCGATCAGCCCACCGCCATGCTGAAGCTGCCGCCGCAGCCGCCCGCCGCGCCCGCGCAGACCGAGCTTCCCGCCGAACGCACCAGCAAATTCGTGCCCCTGCTCCCCGACGAGGTGCGCGTTCCCGCCAAGCCGCCGGAGGCGCAGGGCGGGGTCGTCGAGGTTGAGCGGACGCGGCAGCAGCCCATGCCGCCGTTGCCTCCGCTCGATCTGCTCGCCGAGCTGACCAACAAGCCGGCGCCGCCCGAGACGCCGACCCGTACCGTCGTCAGGCGGGTCAAGATCTGGACGCCGCTGCTCGTGCTCGTGCTGGTCGTCTTTGCGGTCGTACAGGGCGTACGCCCGCTCCCGACGCCCTCGTTGAACCTGACGACGAAGTCGACGTACGCCTTCGAGGGCGACAAGCCCGCTCTGCCCTGGCCCGGTGAGGGGCAGGGTTACATGGCGGCGACCGGGCTCGGCACCGTCGACTCGTTCGGGGAGCAGAAGGCCGTGCCGATCGGCAGTGTGGCCAAGGCGATGACCGCGTACGTCGTCCTGAAGGACAAGCCCCTGAAGAAGGGCGCCAAGGGCCCCTCCATCACGGTCGACGCGAAGGCCGAGGAGGACGGCGGGCTAGACGCGCAGGGTGAGTCGACGCTCAACACCGTGAAGGAGGGCGACACGCTCACGCTGCACGACGCGCTGGCCGCCCTCATGATCCCGTCCGCGAACAACATCGCGCGGCTGCTGGCCCGTTGGGACTCGAACGGTTCCGAGGAGGCGTTCGTCAAGAAGATGAACGACACCGCCCAGGAGCTGGGCATGAAGAACACCAAGTACACCGACCCCTCCGGCCTGGACGCCACGACGGTGAGTTCCGCCGAGGACCAGGTCAAGCTCGGCCAGAAGCTGGTGGAGATCGAGGCGCTGATGGACATCACCAAGCTCCCCGAGTGGACGGACCCCTCCGGCAAGCTCTGGCGGAACTACAACACCCTCGTCCCGTACGACGGCGCTCTCGGCATCAAGACCGGTTCGACCACCAAGGCCGGCGGCAATCTCCTCTTCGCCGCGCACAAGACGGTCGGCGACACCGACCAGCTGATCGTCGGCGCGGTCCTCGGCCAGCACCAGGCGCCGATCATCGACACCGTCAACGCGGTGAGCAAGGACGTCATGCTCGCGACCCAGGACGAGTTGGAGAGCGCGACGATAGTGAAGAAGGGCGCGGTCGTCGGCGAGGTCGACAACGGCATGGGGACGACCGTGCCGGTCGTCGCCACCGAGGACGTGAAGGCCGTCGGCTGGTCGGGCCTCACCGTCAAGCTCGAACTGATCGGCAACGGCAAGGACGTACCGCGTTCCGCCGCCGCCGGGACGCACGTCGGCCTTCTCACCGTGGGCGAGGGCAAGAGCCAGGTGAAGGTGGCCGTCGCCCTCCAGAGCGACCTGGCCGAGGCGTCGTTCGGCGACAAGCTGACGCGGGTCGGCTGAGCCCCCGTCCGCCCGCCGGTACGGGAGGGCGCCGGAAACGGCGTCCTCCCCGCCCCCGGCCGCGTGCTAGCGTCCGAAGATCAGGGCAGCCAGGCAACTCGGGACGCGGGGACGGCGTCCTTACTTCTTCCAGGTCCGGACGGACCGCTGGGGGGCCGGCACACCGGGCTGACGGTGAGACGGGGAGAGTCGCAGTGACCACCGCTGAGCCGACGCGCGCCGACGGCAGCATCACCGAGCCCACCGGCGCGGCCGGGCCGCCGGATTCCGTACCCGAGCCCGCCAAGGACCTGCGCAGCCGCGTGCTGCGGCACCCCGTCCTGCTCACCGGCACGGTCGCCGGGGCCGTACACCTGCTCTGGTTCTTCTTCTTCGCGAACAGCGGCGGCGACATCGCCGCGCAGGACGCCTGGGCCGAGTTCGTCGGCCGCCACCCGGACTCCGCGTACAACCTCGCCTGGTACGGCGGGATGCACCCCGTCTCGTACAGCGTCGTCTCGCCCTACCTGATGTCGCTGCTCGGCGTCCGTACGACGATGATCATCGTCGGTACGGTCTCGGCCGCCCTGACCTCGCTGATCCTCTACCGCGTCAAGGCCGTCCGGAATCCGCTGGCGTGCTCGTTCGCCGGCGTCTTCGCGTTCCTCTGCAACGCGCTCTCCGGCCGCGTGACCTTCGGTCTCGGCACGATGTTCGCGCTCGGCGCCGTCGCCGCCGTCTTCTGCTGGCCGCATCGCTGGCGCTACAAGCGCTGGGCCAAGGCCGTGGTCGCCGCGCCCCTCGCCGGGCTGGCGACGGCCGCGAGCCCGGTGGCGGGGCTGTTCCTCGGTGTCGTCGCCGCCGCGCTCTTCCTCAACAACCGGCGTCCCGGCGCGTACGCGATCGGGCTCGCCCCCGTCGCCGTCGTCGCGCTCTCCGCCTGGCTGTTCCCGTTCTCCGGCACGCAGCCGATGTCGCTCGGGACGGCGTCGATGCCCTTCATCTTCTCCGTCCTCACCTTCTTCCTCGTGCCGCGCGCTTGGCGCACCGTCCGTACCGCCGCCGCCGTCTACGGCATCGGGGTGCTGCTGACCTGGGTGATCGACTCGCAGATCGGCTCCAACGTCTCGCGGCTCGCGATGATCGTCGGCGGCGTGGTGCTGCTCGCCGCGCTGCCGTACACGTCCCCGCGCTCACGCAGGTGGTACGCGCTGGTGCTGGCCTTCGCCGGGCTCAACTTCTGGATCGGGTACAAGGGCGTCGACGACATCATCCGCACCGCGCCCACCGCGTCCTGGGCGCGTGAACTGGCCCCGCTGGTCAACGAGTTGCAGGAGGTCGGCGCCGAGCGCGGGCGGGTGGAGGTCGTCCCGGCCAGCAGCCACCGCGAGGCGTCGGCGCTCGCGCCGTACGTCAACCTGGCCCGCGGCTGGAACCGGCAGGCCGACATGGAGCGCAACCCGCTCTTCTACGACGGCAGCCTCACCGACGACAACTACCGTGCCTGGCTGGACCGGTGGGCCGTCCGCTACGTCGTGCTGCCCAAGGGCCGGCCCGACAACGGCGCGGGCCTGGAGGCGGAGCTGGTGCAGCGGGGCCTGCCCTATCTGACCCATCTGTGGGGCGACGCCAACTGGCAGCTCTACGAGGTCCAGGACCCGATGCCGCTCGCCGATCCGCCGGCGGTCGTGCGGCGGGCGTCGGCGGACGAGCTGACCATAGTGGTGAAGACCGCCGGGAAGGTGCTGATCCGTATCCCGTACTCGCGCTGGCTCGCCGTGGTGGACGAGAAGGGCGAGAGCCTGGACCGGCCGGAGGAGACGGCCGCGTCCAAGGCGGACGGGGAGAGTCCCAAGAGGTTCACCAACCCCAACGGGTGTCTGTTCCGGGCCGAGAAGAACGCCGACGGCGACGAGTGGACGGAGCTGCTGGCCCCGCGCCCGGGGACGTACCGCGTCGCCGCCCCGTATCAGCTCCGGCCCGGCACGCCCTGCCCGGACGAACTGCGGGACGCCGACTGAACGACTGACCCTCATTCTCCCGGGCCGTCTCCCTGCGTCGTGCCGCCCAGTCGCAGCATGACCTTGCTGCTTCCGCTGGCGGCGGCCACGGCCAGCGCCTCGTCCGCCCGCGCGAGGTCGAAGCGGTGGCTGATGACCGGGGACACGTCCAGTCCGTCCCGCATCGCGAGCAGCGCCTCGTCCATCTCCTCGACGAAGCGGTACGAGCCGATCCAGGTGATCTCCCTGGTCACCAGGTCACCGAGGACGGCGGGTACGGGCGAGCCCGGCAGATTGCCGACCTGGACGAGGGTGCCGCCGCGTGCGGTCGCCCGCAGCACCGGTCCCAGCGCGGCGGGGGCTCCCGAGGCGTCGAAGGAGACCTCGATGTCCTCGGGCAGTTCGGCGCCGGAGGAGACGTCGACCGTGCGGTCCGCGCCCATGGCACGGGCGACGGCGAGCGACGCCTCCGAGATGTCCGAGGCGATCACGGCGGCGGCCCCGTGATGTCTCGCCGCCGCCACGACCAGCGCCCCGATCGGGCCCGCGCCGTTGACCAGTACGGTTCTGCCCCGCAGATCCCCGGCGCGGTGTACGGCGTGGAGGGCCACGGCGAGGGGTTCGGCGAGGGCGCCGTGCTCCGTGGGCACCCCCTCGGGCAGCGGCCGTATCTGCGCCGCCCGCACCACGCGGTACTCGCTGAATCCGCCGTCGGTGTGCGGGTCGAAGGCGGCAGATCCGAAGTACCGGATGCGCCGGTGGAGGTTCGTGCGGCCGGCGATCCGGTCGGGCAGCCGTTCGTCCCCGACAGGCTCCGCGGGGTGGACCGTCACCGGCTGACCCGGCGTCAGCCCCCCTACGTCCGGGCCGAGTCCGGCGATCCGGCCGGCGATCTCGTGTCCGAGCACCAGTGGGTGCCTGAGCGCGGCGGTCCCGGAGAGGCCGTGCTTCCAGTACGCGACGTCGGAGCCGCAGATCCCGCCCCACTCCATGGCGACGAGGACTTCTCCGACGCCCGGCACCGGACGGGTGCGTTCGTCGATCCGCAGATCGCGCGGGCCATGGACGACGACGGCCCTCATACGGCGTCCTCCAGCCGCACCAGGTCGCGTCCGCGGGTCTCGGGGGCGAGGAACGCGGAGACCAGGGTGATCAGCGAGTAGACGACGAGCATCGCGGCGATGGGCCACCAGCTGCCGGTGACGGCGGTGAGCGAGGCCGCGATGACCGGGCCGACCGCGGTGGCGAGGATGCCGCCGATCTCCTTGGACAGGGCGAGCTGGGTGAAGCGGGTCCGGGAGCCGAACAGTTCGGCCATGGTGACGCTCTCCAGGGAGAACAGCCCGAGGACACCGAGGTTGAGCCCGAGGACCATGCCGAGCATCAGGGCGGAGGTGCTGCCGGAGGTGACGAGCAGCATCATCGGGAAGGCGAGGGCCATGGTCAGCAGCGTGAGCGCGATATACATCGGGCGGCGGCCGAAGCGGTCCCCGAGCAGGCCGACCAGCGGCACGGTCACGAAGCCGAGCAGCGATCCGTAGAGGATGGCGTCGGTGGGGACCGCCCGGCCGGCGTCCAGGTTCGTGGCGATGTAGCCGACGAGGAAGGTCTGGATCAGGCCCGAGTTGCCGGCCTGGCCGAACCGCAGCCCGAGGGCGAGGAAGAACGCCTTGCCCTTGCGCTGCCGGATCCCGGCCTCCAGGACGCCGGCCTGCTTCTTCTCCGGGGCCGACTCGGGCAGGGCCGATTCGGCGCGGGCCGATTCGACCAGGGCCGACTCGACCTCCGTACGGGACATCGCGACCCCGTCGACGACGTCCGCCCGCTCCTCGAAGACCGGGCTCTCCTTGAGGTTCCTGCGCAGCCAGACCGCGAAGATCATGAGCGCGAAGCTCAGCAGGAACGGCAGACGCCAGCCCCACGAGAGCAGTTGCTCCTCACTGAGTACGGCCAGCAGGATCGCCCAGAGTCCCGACGCGGCCAGCGTGCCGGAGTTCGTGCCGAGCGACACCAGCGAGGAGACCAGGCCCCGGCGCTTGGCGGGGGCGTACTCGGCGAGCATGACGGTGGCCCCGGCGATCTCGGCGCCGGCCCCGAAGCCCTGGACGAGCCGCAGAACGACCAGCAGGATCGGGGCGAGGATGCCGATCGTCGCGTACGTGGGCAGCGCACCGATCAGGGTGGTCGAGGCGCCCATCAGCAGAATCGTCAGGTAGAGCACCTTCTTGCGCCCGATCCTGTCGCCCATGCGGCCGAAGTAGACGGCGCCGGCGAGCCGGGCGACGTACCCGACGCCGTATGTCGCCATGGCGGCGATCAGGCCGATGGCGGGACTGACGTCGGGGAAGAAGATTTTGTTGAAGACGATGGCGGCGGCCAGCGAGTAGAGCTGGAAGTCCATGAACTCCATGGCCGTGCCGAGCCAGCCGGAAACGGCGGCTCTGGTGAGATCGCGTGTGGTGCGCGTGGCGGGGCCCGTGGGCTCCGTGCGCGTGGTGTCCGTCATGCGTGAACTCCGTTGTTCAGGGCCGTGCTTGTACGGGTGCGGGTGCGGGGACGTATTCGGTGGGTGTCGGGGTCAGAATTCGATATGGCCGGCTCGCAGTGCGGGGAGCCTGGCCGATACGCCGGAGACGAGCGTGTCGTCCCCGGCCAGATCCGTCGCTCCGAGTACCTGGAGCAGCCGTCGGACCGTGTCATGGAGACCCGCCGCCCCTTGCCAGCAGTCGGCGAGCGCCGCAGCGGCGGGGTCCGTCGTACCGAACAGCTGGCCGCCGTCCTCGGCGGGGCGGGTGGAGTTCGCCCAGGCGGCCAGGGCGAGTTCGAGGACCGGGGTCGGCGTCCGGGCCGCGCGGAGCGCGTCGAACCACCGCTCCGGGATCTTCAACGACCCGTCGGAGCCGATCTGCCGGAGCAGGTGCCGCATGGCGGGGTTGCGGAACCGCTCGACGAGATCGCCCGCGTAGGCCGCCGGGTCCGGGCCGCCGGCGGGCAGGGTCGGCCCGACCTCTGTACAGAGGTTGCGTACGAGCCGTTCGCCCCAGTCGGTCGCCAGGACGTCGGCGACGGTCGCGTGCCCCGCCGCGGCGCCGAGATAGGCGAGGGCGGAGTGCGCCCCGTTGAGCAGCCGCAACTTCGTGAGCTGGTACGGCACCACATCGGGGACGAACAGCGCGCCGTCGAGTTCCCAGGCCGGCCGCGGCCCGGCGAAGGAGTCCTCCAGGACCCACTGCCGGTACGGTTCGCCGGTGACCGGCACCGCGTCGCGTACGCCGAGCGCGGTGCGGGCGGTCTGCCGGTCCGCGTCCGTCGTCGCGGGCACGATCCGGTCGACGACCGTGGAGGGGAAGGCGACCGAGGCGGCCATCCAGTCGAGTACGTCCCGCCGCTCCGGCCAGGGCGACGCCTCCAGGAAGCCGCGGACGACCGTGGCGAGCGCGGCGCCGTTCGCGGCCATGTTGTCGCAGGAGACGACGGTGATCGGGGCGCTTCCGGAGCGCATCCGCGCGGCGAGTCCGGCGGCGATCCGCCCGACGACCGTGCCGAGGTCCCCGGTCTCCCGCGCCGCCAGGTCCGCCGCGATCTCCGGTGCGCGGGTGTCGAGTTCACCGGTACCGGGGCGGCGGTGGTGCCCCTTCTCGGTGATCGTCGTCGTGACCACGGTGACCTCCGGAGAGGCGAGCAGCGCGTCGACCCGCTCCGCGTCGGGACGCATGGCGAGCGCTTCGGTGACCGACCCGACGACGCGGGTCGCGGGCCCGTCCGGGCGGCGTTCGGTCACCGAGTAGAGGCAGTCCTGCGCGCGCATCGCCGCCACCACGGGCGCCGAGCGCGGGGCGACCGCGGCGATGCCCCAGGGCTCCCCGGAGCGGGCCGACGCGTGCTCGGTGTAGACGGCCTGGTGCGCCCGGTGGAAGGCGCCGAGACCGAAGTGGACGATACGGGGCGGGAGTTCGCTGGGATCGACGGCCGGGCGCAGTCCGGGCGCGATCCCGCCGAGCGAGGCACGCCCCAGCAGCGCCGAATCGATGCCGCCCGTCGGGGGCGGAGTCAGGTCGCTCACCAGTCATGCACCGACCCGTCGAGGCGCCGCGCGACGGGCAGATAGCGCGCCTGGTAGGGGAATCGCTCCGCCGCCTTCTCGTCGTACGCGACGCCGAGGCCGGGCTCCTCCGACGGATGCAGCATGCCGTCCGCGAAGGTCACCCCGCTGCGGAAGACCTCCATGGTCTCGTCCGCGTGCCCCATGTACTCCTGGATGCCGAAGTTCGGGACGGTGATGTCCACATGCACCGCGGCGGCGAGGGAGACAGGTGAGAGGTCCGTCGCGCCGTGCGAGCCGGTCCGTACCTGATAGAGGGCGGCCAGGTCGAAGATCCGGCGCAGGTGGGTGATTCCGCCGGCGTGGACGACGGTGGTGCGTACGTAGTCGATGAGCTGCTCGGTGATCAGGTGCTGCACGTCCCAGATCGAGTTCAGCACCTCGCCCACCGCGATCGGTGTCGTGGTGTGCTGACGGATGAGCCGGAACGCCTCCTGGTTCTCGGCCGGCGTCGGATCCTCCATCCAGAACAGCGCGCTGTCCTCGACGCTCTTGCCGAAGCGGGCCGCCTCGATGGGGGTGAGCCGGTGGTGCACGTCGTGGAGCAGATGGAAACCGAAGCCGAAGCGCTCGCGCACGGCCTCCAGGTAGGCCGGTGCGAACCGCAGGTACGCCTCGGTGTCCCAGGGCTGCTCGTCAGGGAGCGACGTGGCGGCCGGCTCGTACACCTTGCCCTTGCGGACCCCGTAACTGCCGCCGACATTCGGTACGGCTGCCTGCGCGCGTACCGCCTTGTAGCCGAGGTCCAGGAACCGTTCGACATCGTCGAGCAGGGACGGGACGTCCGTACCGCTGGCGTGCGAGTAGACCGTGACGCCGTCGCGCGAGCGACCGCCGAGCAGTTGGTAGACCGGCAGGCCGGCGACCTTGCCCTTGATGTCCCACAGGGCCGTGTCGACGGCGGAGATCGCTGTCATCGTCACCGGGCCGCGACGCCAGTACGCACCGCGGTACAGGTACTGCCACATGTCCTCGATGCGCGCCGGGTCCTTGCCGATCAGCAGCGGAACGAGGTGGTCCCGCAGATAGCTCGCGACGGCCAGCTCGCGGCCGTTCAGTGTGGCGTCGCCCAGGCCGGTCACGCCGTCCGACGTGGTGATGCGCAGGGTGACGAAGGTCCTCCCAGGGGAGGCGACGAACACCTCCACGCGTTCGATCTTGCTCACAGGTTCCACTCCTTCGGACGATCCCGTACGGGCGCGACTGGTATACAAGCATCGGTCGGGAAGTGATGCAATACTTGTGTGGCAGTATTTGTGTGGCGTACGGCGCGTACGGGCGCGCGCGGGCCGTGCCGTGGCCGATACGGCTGCCGATGCGGCGGCCGGGATGTGTGAGCGGTGCTTCGTCGCAGGTCAGAGCGGCTATCTCGAATGAGAGGGCGTCAGGCGTGACAGCACCCCGATACGATGAGCGCATGCCTCGATCGAACCAGCGGCGGACCAGCCGCCGCGCCGTCTACGCGACGCTGCGCCGCAAGGTTCTGACGCTGGAGTTCCCGCCGGGCTCGGCCCTGTCGGAGAACGAACTCGCCGCATCGCTGGGCGTGAGCCGCACGCCGGTCCGGGAGAGTCTGATCCTGCTGTCCGAGGAGGGCCTGGTCCAGGTCTTCCCGCAGGTGGGGTCCTTCGTCTCACGTGTCGACCCGGCCAGGGTGGCCGACGCGCAGTTCCTCAGGGAGGCCGTGGAACTGGCCTCGCTCGAAGACCTTCCCGGCCTTCCCGCCGAGCTGGACCCGGAACTGGTCGACGAACTGCGGCGCAATCTGCGGGAACAGCAGCGGCCCGGTCTCGGCCTGGAGGACTTCTTCGAGCTGGACGAGGCCTTCCACCAGACGCTCCTGCGCCTCAGCGGCCACGGCAACGCCTGGACGACCGTCGTCTCGGCCAAGGGCCACCTGGACCGCGCCCGCCGCCTCGGGCTCTACGACACCGCCACGTCGTCGGGTTTCGCCGCCCAGCACGTCGAAATCCTCGACGCGGTCCTGGCCGGCGACATCCCCCTGGCCCGCGCGGCCATGCGCACCCATCTGCGGGCCGTCTTCGACGACGTCGAGCGCATCAGGGCACGCTCACCGGAACTCTTCGCGACGGACTCGGGCGCGGTTCCGGTGCGACGCAACATCGTGATGTGGGAGTGACCGGGGGCGACGGCCGCGCGCCCGGCCAACTTCCGTCAACTTCCGCCGACTCAGAGGCGCTTGGCGCTGCGCATCGTCTTCGCGTAGTAGCCGTTGCCGTCCAGGCGTGACGTGCCGCCCTTGTCGCCGATCGTCGGGCCGTTGACCTCCTCGCGGCTGGAGACGAAGATCTGGTGGCCGTCGGTGTCCACGCCCATGTAGATCCCGACGTGGTCCATCCGCTCCTTGGTCCGCGCGTCGAGCTTGAAGAAGACCAGGTCGCCCGGCTGAAGGACACTGATCGACTTCGGCCGCTCGTACGGCGGCGAGCCCCCCGACAGCTTGATGATGTCCGTGCCGGTCTGCGAACGCGCCATGCCGTTGGCGGTACGCGGCAGGCCGTCACCGCTCTTGTCGTCGGCCATCAGCGGGAAGCGGCCCCGGTAGCCGAAGACCGTCCTGATGAAGCCCGAGCAGTCGATGGAGCGGTAGCGCTTCTGCTCCGGCTGGATGGTGGTGCCGTCGCGGAAGGTGTAGGGGATGCCCAGGTAGTCGTAGAAATCCGACTGTTCGAGCCGGTAGTCCGCGCCCTCGCTGCCCTCGGGGTTGATCGGGCCGAAGTCCGCGTCACCGGCGTACGGGGTGCCCTCGCCGTCCTCCTTGACCGGGGCGCCCTCGACGTACTGGAAGGCGTACGCGAACAGGTCGTCCTCCTCGCTGCCGAAGAACTCCTCGAACCAGTCCTTGAACCACTTCTCCTTCTCCGCGCCCTTCTTCCACGGCTCGGGCATCAGCCGCACCCAGTTCTCCGTCACCACGCGGGACTTGGTACTCGTCGGCTCGGAGAACGTACGGCTCGGCCCGGTCAGCGTCGCGGTGCGCGCGCCGTCGGTGAAGGTGGCGAGCACCGCCCCGCTCCCGGAACGCAGCACGGAGCGCTCGGGGTTCTTCAGCCGTTCCCACTTCTGCTCGCCGGACCGCGCGTCGCCGGCCGACGTCAGGTCCGGGGTGTCCGTGATCGCCTGGACGGCGGGCGCCTTCGCCTGCTCGTCCTTGCGCAGCTCGACGGTCAGGTACGCGCTGCCGGCGAGCAGCGCGATGACGGTCGTCGCGTGCAGGACGCGGCGGGCGCCGCGTTTCTTGGCCTTGGCACTCATGAGAGGTCAGCTCCGTCAGGGTCCAGTGGTCAGGTCAGGTGGTGGGCAGGGCGCCGAGCAGGATGCCGGCGGTGAGCACGACGTACGCCATGAGCGTGACCGTGCCGGTGGCGAGGATGGTCGCCCCCTTGGGCTGGCGGACGAGCTGGTACGCGATGAGGCCCGGCACGATGAAGCCGAGCGTCTGGTTCGCGTACAGCAGCGGGAATTCCAGCGACAGCACGAACATCACCGTCGCCTGGAGGAGCACACCGATGAGGACGACGGCGGAGAACAGCCGCTTTCCGTAGAGGATCACGAAGCGCTGGACCAGGAGCGTGGTCACGTACGTCAGCACGGTCACACCGACGACCATGGCGGCGCGCTGAAGGTCCTCGACGAGGGTCAGGGCGAGCCAGCCGGGGGTGATCATGCCGCCGGGGGAGAGGTTGGTCGTCAGATAGCAGATCAGGGAGAACATCAGGCCCAGGCCGATGCCTATCGCGGCGATCTCGGGCGTGAGGACTGCGGGGATCAACGGGGTTCTCCAGGATTCTGCGGAGTGCGGGGGGTGCGGGGGTTCTGTGGGTGCTGCTGCTCGCCCTCAGCCGGCGCGGGGGTCGGCATGTGTACGGGCTCGAAGGGGCCACGGGGCTTCGCGGCCGGGCGCTGGTAGCGCTCCTCGTACGCCTGGGGATAGGGCTGGAACGGGTCGATGTGGGGTGAGTAGCGCTGGAGCTTCATCGTCTCGTCGTGGCGCGGGTGTTCAGCGGCGTTCGGCGACGCGGGTGGCTGCTGGGCGGCCAGCCGGGCCACCAGTTCACTGGCGGGCGCGATCGCGGGCCGGGGGGTCTGCTGCGGTACGACGACGACCGGCAGGGCCGCCGTCTCGGCCGGGTCGCCGGCCGGGTCAGCCGCCGGAGCCGGCGCGGGCACGGGGTCCGCGGCCCCGGTTGTGGCCGCAGCTGTGTCGGGGTCCGGCGTCTCGTCCGCCGGCAGCTCCGCCAGGTGCTCCAGCAGCAGCTCGCCCTGCCCGTGGATGTTGCCGATCGCGACCAGCGACGACTCGGGCCCGAGCCGCCCCAGCAGCTCCCGCATGAACTCCTCGGGATCGCGCTTGTCACCGCCCAGGTCCACCGCCCGCGAGCGCCAGTCCGCCGGAATGGCGTCGATCGCGCTCTTCGCCGGGTGGCCGATGACGAACACCTGGTCCGGCTGGAGGTCGGGGATGATCTCGCCCATCTGGCCGTTGCGCTCGACACGGTCGGGACGGCAGTTGATGACGACGTTCAGCGGGCGGGCGATCGCGCCCAGGTCGAGCAGCTGGTTGATGTTCATCAGCGTCGACTCGGGGTCGTTCGCGGCGAAGACGTTCGCGAACCGCAGCCGCTTCCCGTCCGGTGTGAGATACCGCTCGACCGACAGCACACCGGGGTCCGGCGGTGCGTCGTACATGCCCTGGAGCGCCGTCTCGCGCTCCACGCCCAGCAGTTCGGCGACCTTGAGCGCGATCGACACGTTCTCCTTGAACGTGAACCAGCTGAAGCCGCGCAGCTCCTCGTCGCTGACCGTCTCCGGATCGGCGTAGATCAGCCGGCAGTTCCGCGCGTCCGCCTCCTCCTGGAGGATGTCGAAGCGGTCCTTCTCCGCCGTGACGCAGATGCCGTCCTCCGGCATCGAGCGCGACAGCGAGCGCGCCACGTCGTCCAAGGTCGGCCCCATCTCGGCGAGATGGTCCTCACGGACGTTGCACAGCACGCCGATCGTGGAGCGGATCAGCTTCGACTGGTTGATCTCCTGGAGGGCCGGCATGACGGCCATGCACTCGATGACCAGCGCGTCGGGGTTGTACGCCGCCGCGCGCCGTACGATCCCGATCTGCTCCACCACGTTGGCGATCCCGAACTTCCGGTAGACCGGCTCCTCGGTGGCGTCCGGGTGGATGAAGCGGGCCGCCGTGCCGGTGGTCTTGGCGACGGTGACCAGGTCGCCGCCGCGCAGCGCGCCCGCGCAGAGCCGGGTGATGGAGGACTTGCCGCGGATGCCGTTGACCAGCACGCGGGAGGGGATGCGGTTGAGGTTGGTGAAGTGGCGGCGCTGCTCGACGACGCCGGCGACCAGCAGGAACGCGGAGCACACCAGCAGGACGGTGTAGAGGAAGAGCACGGTCGGTCAGTTCCTTCCGGCGGGGGCCCGAACGGGGCCTGCGGCGGGGGCCGTTGCCGCCCCGGCGCCGTCCCGCTTGCGTTGTTCGAGCACCTGCTGGCGCAGCAGTTCCAGGGAGCGGGCGATGGCGCCGACCTCGTCGTGGTGGCGCGGGTAGAGCACGGTGCGGCGGTCGCCGTCCGCCAGGGACTCGGCCTGCCGGGCCACCTCGCGCAGCGGCCGTACGACGATGATGTGCAGCCAGCCCAGGCACGCGGCGGCGGCGGTGATGCCGAGCAGACCGGCCAGCACGGTGCGGTTCTGGAGGCTGTACTCGGGGATCGCGAGCCCGGCTGCCGGCTGCCAGCTCACGACCGACCAGTTGAGTGACTTGGCCGCGCCGCCGCCCACGAACGGGGCCGCGCCCGCCACCTGTACGCCGTCGCCGTCGCGGTACACGACGGCGCCCGCGCGGGCGCTGACGCCGGTCTTCTGGCTGGTGCCGGCGGCCAGTTCGGTCAGCCGCGCCGACGGCAGGTCCTCGAAGGCCAGATAGCCCGAGTTGCCGCCGAGGACGCGCCGTTCGGCGTCGACGACACGGATCTGGCCGAGCCCTGGCCGCTTGAGGAGCGAGTTGATGAAGTCGATGCGGAACTCGCCGACGACCGTGCTGCCCTCGCGTCCGGGCAGTTCGGCGTAGCTGGCGATGACGGGCTCCGTACCGGAGTCGTTGAGGACGGCGATGGGGTCGGCGAACGGGCGACCGTCCTTGCCGTCGCCCTCCTTCGTGTCGGGCAGCCGGGGGGACTCGCCCGACTGGGCGAGGATCCTGCCGTCGGCGGCGCGTACGTAGAGCGAGCGGTAGCGCGTGTGGTCGGTGCGGGTGCGGTCCAGGACCTTCGTCATGTCCTCGGGCGAGGTGCGCTCGCCGAGCAGACCGGCGACGGACACCAGGTCGGCATGGCCCTCGTTGAGCGAGCGGCGCACCCGGTCGGAGAGGGTGTCGGTGCGCTCGCGCTGGTCGTTGGTGACCTGCTCCGGTACGACGGCGGTGGCGTCGGCCCGGTTGAGCAGGAGCAGCATCGGGGCGGACCAGACGAGCAGCAGGATGCCGCTGACGGCGAGCAGGGCGCGGGCGCCGATCCGGCCCCGGCGGACGGGCCGTGCCGCGCTCCCGTCCCCGCTTCCGCCCTCGTCCGTGTCGGGGCGCTCCCCGAGGAGCTGGCGGCGCAGCCGCTCCAGCGCCTCCCCGATCCGGGCGCCCTCGCCGTGGCGGGGCACCCGGACCGGCCTGGTCAGATCGCCGCGGGTGAGCCGGCGGCTCTCCAGGAAGAGCCGCAGCAGCGGCCGTTGGACCGTACCGAGCAGGACGCCGACGGCGAGCGCGCCGATCAGCAGTAGCGCACCGGCGGCTATCAGCCCGAACAGCGGGTCGGTCACGCGCGTCGGGTCCTCGGCGACGTCCACCATGGCGACGACGGTCAGCCCGAGGGAGGTGGCGACGGTGCCCTTGCCCGGCTCCGGGCCGGTGAGGGCCGCGTAACCGGCGATGGCGCGGTCGCCCTGGAAGCTGTCGCCGCGCAGGCTGCCGCTGACTCCGGTGTAGCCGCCCTCGCCGGGGTCGTTGGCCTTGAGGGGGTGCTCCTCGGCGCGCTTGGCGGCGACCTTGGCGAACGCCTTGAGCTGCTTCTTCGACCGGTCGACGCCGGTGCGCTGGTCCTCGGTGAGGACCTGCTCACTCTCCGGGATGCCGTCGCTGCTGAGGATGTGGCCGGTGCTGTCGACGACGGCGATGGAGCGGAACTTTCCGAGGCTGATCCCGGGGAAGCGCAGGCTGCTGGAGGCGATGAGCAGTTGCTGGGGCTGCCCTTCCCAGGACAGCACCTGGAGCGAGAGGAGCCGGGTCTCGCCGTTGGCCAGCCGCACCATACGGGGCCTGAGCCCGCCCTCCTCGGAGAGCTTCGCGGTGTCGATGGCGGCGACGGGCACGTTCTCGCCGCGGGCCGCGAGCATCCGGCCCGAGGAGATCTCGACGACGGCCGTGCCGACCCACTTCTGGTAGACGCTGCCGATCTTGTCGACCACCGCGTCCGGCTGGGCCGGGTCACCCGCGTTGAACAGACCGGCGGTCCTGGCCAGGTCGGCGGCGCTCTCGTCGATGGAGGCCCGCATCGCGACCGCGCCGTCCTCGGCGAAGTGCTGCTGCGAGGTCATGACGGCCTTGGGAACGGATTCCTCACCGGCGCGGCCGAAGCCCAGGGCCGTGATCCCCGCGAGGGAGAGCAGGAGCGCGGACAGGACCGCGATGGGCGGGCGTATACCGCCGAGGAGGGACATGTCGGCCCGCCTGCGGACCTTGTGCCGTCGCTTCGCGGGCGAAGCGGCCATGAGCGTTCCCTTTCGGATGTTCGTGAGCGGCGGGTTCTGGGCGCGTGTGCGGACGCGCGGGGAACAGACCCAGCCGAAGGAGTCCGACTCCCATGCCTTGGGGAAGGTTGCACGAAGAGTGATCAGTGTGATGTGTGCGACGTTTGGACCGCTCAGTTCCGCAAACGCGCGCGGGCGGAGGCGCGCGGCGGCGAGCTGCCGCCGCGCGTCATGCTGCCGCGTCAGTCAGGCAGTTCGCTCAAAGGGCGCAAACCGTCCTTCGATGCGCCCCGGTTGAGCATCGTGCCGCGGGTGCGTTCGAAGGCGAGGCGGTACTGGGCGCGTTCCTCGGGGGACAGCTCCTTGTCCGCGCGCAGCGCGCCCGCGATGTCCAGCAGGCGGTGGTCCGTCGCAGCGCCCTTGGTGCCATCGGTGGCCGTATCGGCTTCGGCGTCCGCGTCCGGGTTCGTGTCCGCCTCGCCCTCCTCCTCCGGCGGGATCGTGACGAACGTCGGCGCGTACCGCGCCTGCACGTCCCACCCGCCGCCGGACTTCTTGCGGAACTCGAACCAGCCGATCGCGCCTTCCTCGGTCAGCCCGGACGGCACGTCGTGCCGCGCGAGCTGGTTCCCGAGGCCGTACGCGATCCAGGTGCCGTCCACCTTCTCCATCGGCTGCACCACGTGCGCGTGGTGGCCGATGACCAGGTCGATCCCGGTCTCCTTCGCCAGCCGCCGGGCCAGCTTGAGCTGGGAGGCGCTGGGGTCGGGGTGGTGCTCCCGCCCCCAGTGGATGCTGAGGATCACCGCCTCCGCGCCCGCTTTGCGGGCCGCCTTCTCGGCGGCGGCTATCGCGTCGAACGAGTTCTCGTTGGCGAGCCACGGCTTGTCGGCCGGCACCTCGCGGCCGTTGAACCCGAAGGCGTACGAGAGCTGGGCGACCCGTACCCCCTTCACGTCCACGATCAGCGGCTTCGCCGCCTCCGCGGCGCTGCGCGCGGAACCGGTGTGCTTCAGCCCCGCCGCGTCCAGCGCGTCCAGCGTGCGGTTGACGCCCCCGACGCCGTCGTCCAGCGTGTGGTTGGAGGCCGTCGAGCACGTGTCGTAACCGGTCTTCTTGATCGCCGTAGTGATCTGCGGCGGCACCAGGAAGTCGGGGAAGCTCCGGAAGGGCCCCTTCGGCCCGGCCACCACCGGCTCGAAGTGGCAGATGGCCAGATCCGCCTTGCTGATGACGGGCTTCACCCCGGCCATGATCTTGGTGAAGTCCGGGTCCGGCACGTCCGCGCCGACCTTCTTGCCGACCGCCTCGGGGACTTCGGTGACACCGGCGTCCCGGTACGCCTGCTGGGTCAGCTGCGGATGGATCAGGATGTCGCCCGCCGCGGCGACGGTGAACGCCGGCTCACCCTTGGGCGCCCCCGCGGCATCGCCGTCACCGACGAGGGAGCAGCCGGCCGCCGTCGTCGCGAGGAGCGCGAAGGCCAGAGCGACGGTGCTCCGGGGCAGGCGGCGGCCTATGAAGGATGTGTCTCTCTGTGGTCTCACCCTGATACTTTCGCTCGAACATGAGCCCCGATCCGACCAAAAAGATAGCGGCAGCGATCAACCTGCCGCGAACCGCCGTACTCCTGGCACTCCTGGTGGCGGCGGTGGCCGTGGTCGTACCGGCGCTCGACAAGGCCCGCACCGACGACCCGTCCCCGGGCCCCGGCCCGACGGACGCCCCCTCGTCCGGCCTGGAACGCCGGCTCTCCTCGTACGCCTCCGACGTCGTCGCCGACTCCCGCTTCCGGCCCCCGGACCGCGCCGAACGCGAGGCCCTGGCCGAAGGCGTCGCGCTGTACGTGGACGGAGAGCACACGAAGGGCGCGCGCCGACTGGCCGACGTGGACTTCGGCGTCCGGATCGTGCGGGACGCGCCCCCCGGGCGCCGTTACGCGGAGATCGCCGACCGTACGGACGAGACCCGGCGCGGCTGGGGCCGGGTCTACGTCGACCTGGACACCCCACCGCGCTACAGCGTCCAGGTCCCGCACCCGGTCGCCGACGCGTACACCGAACGGCTCGGCGCGGGCGTCCTGCGCGGCGCGCCCGGCGGGGTCCTGGTGATCGCGGGCGCCCACCGCCGCGCGGGCGACGGCGACGCGGCCGACGTCGCGCACCGCCGGGACACCGTCTTCCACGCGGTCTCCGCCGAACTCGTCGACCGCGGGCTCCCCGGCATCCAGGTCCACGGCTTCGCCGACAGCAGCGTCCCCGGCCGCGACCTCGTGGTCTCCACCGGCGCGGGCACCCTGGCCCGCCCCCAGGCCCGCACACTCGCGACCGCGCTGGACGACGACGGTTTCCGGGTCTGCCGGGCCTGGGTGGACAAGTGCCCGCTCGAAGGCCGGAGCAACAAGCAGGGCAGACTCGCCGCCGACGAGGATGTTCCGTTCCTGCACGTGGAGGTGAGCCGCGCCGTCCGCGGCGACGCGGCACGCACGGCACGGGCGGTCGCGGCGATGGCGACGGCGGTACGGGAGTGGGGCGCCGGAAGTCGGGAACCCGGCGCCGTGCCCCGGGCTACTGGCTCTTGAACGACCGGATCTGGTAGTTGCCCTGGAGGTTCCCCTCCCCGCCGGACGGGGTGGAGCCGACCCGGGAGTTGTAGTTGGTCTGTGTGTAGTACTGCACCCGGTGGTTGGTGTTGTTCCGCACCGAGAGGACGTTCTGCCCGCGCTGGATGAACGAGCAGTTGTCGGCGGTATTGGCCCTCCTCTCGTCGGACCACTGGCATCGGGTCCCGCCGCCGTTCCAGTCGCTGTAGATGCAGAAGTAACCCGGCGAGCACGAGTAGGCCGCTGCGGACGGCGCGACGGCGGCACTGGTGGTCGGAACGACCCCGAGAGCGACGATCGCGGTGACCGTGGCGAGAGCCAACGAACGGAGACGAAGCATGATGAACTCCCTTTCGATACAGGCACGTAGCAGCACGAACTAACAGTTAGTGCCTGAAATAAATCCTTTACGTGACGTACATTGCCATTACTTCCCTCCCGCCCCCAGGCGCACTGCTCCCTGGTCGGGGGCACCCGAAGCGCACCCGCGCACTCCGGGACTGCCGCACGCCTTTCAAGACCACCGGAGCGAGTCCCGACTCCGGCCGACGGGACGGCGCCCGGCGGAAATCGACCTGCGCACGGTCCGCCCGCTGATGCACAGTGACCGCCATGACTTCTCGCGTACGACACGTGACCATCGACTGCGCCGACGCCTACCGCCTCGGCACCTTCTGGGCCGAAGTGCTCGGCGCCCGGGTGTCGGACGAGGACCAACCCGGCGACGACGAGGCGCTGGTGGCCGCGGACGGCATCACGCTGCTGTTCGTGGAGGTCCCGGAGGGCAAGACGGCGAAGAACCGGATCCACGTGGACCTCGAACCCCAGGACCGCACCCGCGAGGAGGAGGTCGAACGGCTCCTGACCCTGGGCGCCACCCTGGTGGAGGACCACCGCCGGCCCGACGGCCTCGGCTGGGCGACGCTCGCGGACATCGAGGGCAACGAGTTCTGCGTCGAACGCAGCAGCGGGGAACGGGCGGCGAGCGCGCCGGTGGACGGGGCCGTACCGGCGCCGTAGGTCGTGCCCAGCCAGTTTCCCGGCCGCGGCCCGATGAGCGCCGATGAGGCCGCATCAATGTTCCGGTTGGTTCACGGCGTTGTCCCGGCCGGGTCCTGGAGTCACCGGTGCCGGACCGGGAGCGTTAACGTACCTGGCCGCGGGGCCGCACGCCTTTGCGGGAGTGGCCTGCTCATGCTCATACGACTTCACGGGGGTACGGCGATATGTTCACGGGGTACGGCACAGCAGGTGCCAGGTCTTCCCGGCGGCGGATACTTCGGCTGGCCGGGGGCGGTCTCATGCTGACAGGCCTGGGGGCCGGAACGGCCGGCTGCCGCGAGGACGTGGCTGACGAGGAGGGCTCCAGGGGAGCCGGGAGCGCCGAGCCGTCCGAGGGCGCCACCCCTCAGGACGGGCAGGCGCCCAAGCCGCTGTGGACGAAGCCGATCTCGGCACAGACGTACGGGGACAACGACGAACTCGTCGCCGTGGACGGCGTGGTGGTGGCGACCGGTGATCCGCTGGCCGCCCTCGACGGGGCGACCGGCAGGCCGAAGTGGTCGCTGGAGGGCGGCGCGGTCCCCGGTGCGCCGCTGCTGCTCGGCAACGGCACCCTGTATCTGGCCAGTGGCAAGTACGACGGCACCGTCGGCGGGTACGACCCGGCTTCGGGCAAGGAGACCTGGCGCAGCCACCTGGGCAAGGAGTACCGGCAGCCGAAGCCGATCGCGGTGGACGAGAAACAGGTGTACGTCATCGCCGAGATCCTTGAGGACGACGGCTCGTCCTACACCAACGTGATCGCCGCTCTGGACACCGGCACCGGCAGGGTGGTGTGGAAGGAGCAGCGCGACGTCGGTACCGAGGAGAGCGGCGTTCACGCCGTCGTACAGGGCCGCCACCTCGTCTACACGGACTTCAAGAAGAACCTCACAGTCCGCGACACGGCCACCGGTAAGCAGGTGTGGACGCAGAAGACGACGAAGACGAACTTCAGTGTCTTCGCCGTCCACCAGGATCTGGTGATCGTCCCCCAGGGCCAGAAACTCCAGGCGTTCAACCTGTCCGACGGCGTTGAGAAGTGGTCCTTGCAGACCGACAAGTTCGACTCGTTCAGGGAGCCGACCGTCCTGGAGGACGTGCTCTACGTCGCGGACAGCGGCAGGACGCTCTGGTCCATCGAGCCGCAGACCGGAAAGAAGATCTGGCAGTCCAAGGACCTCGCGAAGGCGAACGTCCATGTACCCCGGCAGTTCGTCAAGGCGGGCGGCACCCTCTACGGAGCCACCGACCTCGACAAGCAGGGCGGCATCCACGCCTTCGACGCGAAGACCGGTGCCCTGCGCTGGACGTTCAACGACAAGTCCGGCGACTACCACGCGTGGATCGTGGCCACCGACGGCAAGCACGTCTACGCCCTGCACGGCAAGCAGCTCCACGCGCTTCCCGCGTAGCGGGCACAGCTTCTGAAACGTCTGTGGGCTGCCTCCGGGAGGGGGCAGCCCACAGCCCGGATGTCAGCGCCGGAACTCCCCCTCGGCGAGGGCACCGATGAAGGCGGTCCAGGCGTTGCCGGTGAGGACGAAGGCGGGGCCGTGGGGGTTCTTGGAGTCGCGTACGGCCATGGCGCCGCCGGGGAGGTGGGCGCCTTCGACGCAATTGCCGCCGTGGCCGTCGCTGTAACTCGACTTGAACCAGTCGGCACTGGTCAGCGCGTCAACCGTGGTTGTCATCGGGATCAAAACTCCTTCATCGCTTCCTTGATCATGCTCAGGGACTCTTCCGGCCCCGGAGCAAGGGCTTGCAGGTCGGTGAACGCTTCCTCGTACATCTCTACGTCCGCGTCGTGACGCGTCACCCAGTGGTCAGCCAGATTCTCCAGATACACGATGGGCTTCAGCGCGAGCCTGTCGCGGAACTGGAAGGTGGCGAATGCTCCACTCATCCCTCGATGAGCACCGGCCTTGAAGGGGACCACCTGCACCCGGACGTTGGGCACCGATGCGGCCTCAACAATGTGAGCGAGCTGCGCCCGCATCACCTCCGGGCCTCCCACCTGCCGGTGTAGCACGGCCTCACTCATGATCGCGGTGAATTTCAGCGGGGACTCCCTACGCAGGACCTCCTGCCGTGTCATTCGTAGCGCGACCATGCGGTCGATCTCCTCCTGGCTGAGACCGTCGTACGCGCGGTGATGGATGACCCGTACGTACGCCTCCGTCTGCAAGAGGCCGGGTACGTATTCGGACTCATAGTTGTGCAGAGCGGAGGCCGTGGCCTCCATACCGAGGAACGCTTTGAAACCAGGGCTGATGACCGGGCGGTGCAGAGGCGACTGCCACCAGTCGCGCTTCGTCTTGGTCACGGCCGCATACCCCTTGAGCACTTCGGTCGTCTCCGCGTCCGCTGCGTAGATCTGACAGAGCGCCATGATGTCCGAGGTCTCGACGGACGCGTTCTCACCCGTCTCCAGCCGGGTCAGTTTCGACGGGCTCCAAAGGAGCTTTCGCGTCACCTGACGAGATGTCAGTCCGGCATCCATCCGCAGCCGGCGCAGCTCACTGCCCAACTGGAGACGGCACAGAGCGGGCGTTGCCGACTCGATGTCCGTGATCATCTGCTGTCCTCTCCGCGTATTGCCCAGTGTGTCGGTGCTTCTTCGGCCTCCACAAGGAACGTTCTGCGTCTCGCCGGGAGTTACCGCGCCTCGGGGCGAACACCCCTCACGCGGGCGGGATTTCACGAAGAAACTTGATCGTGGAATCCTGTCAGAGCCGTCCCGATGTGGCCGATCCGATGCGAGGCTATACGCGTAGCTCACGCATCGCAGTCGATTCAACTCATTGCGTGAGTGTGGAGATTCGACGACAAGGACTCCCCATGCCCCCCATGACGCGCAGCGCAACTCCCGTCCCACCCATCGCAGTCGACATACGGGACGCCGTCCGCCTGAGCGTCTCGTTCCGCCCCCACACCCGCCGCGTCGCGAATCTGCGCCGCATCACAGGGACGCTTCTGCGGGAGGGCGACGTCCGGGAGGACGCCGTCGAGACCGTGCTGCTTCTCGTCAGTGAGATCGTCACCAACGCCGTTGTGCACGGTGGCGGCGACCGGGTCCGGTTCTCGATTTCGTACGGCCCGAGCGGCGACGTGCTCATCGAGGCCGACGACGGGTCGCCCGCGCGGATCGAGGTCCGTAACCCGGAAACGGAGGACGAGACGGGCCGCGGGCTACTGCTCGTCGCCGCGCTCGCCCGCGCCTGGGGCCGGCGCGGGACCCGCACCTGGTGCACCGTCGACACGCGGGAGGCGTCCGCCTCATGACGTCCAACCGCCGTACGCCCGGCGCCCATTGGCGTAAGCGACCGCTGAGGTTCGCCAAGGACTCGCGGACGCTCCACCGGCTACTCGCCGCCCTCAACCGCCCCCTCCCCATCGACTTCGCGACCATCTCCCGGACCGTCGCCCAGGCCCTCGACTTTCAACTCCCCCTGCCCGAGCGCGCCTGGGTGGACGCCACCACACTCACACTCCGCGGACATCTCCAACTCCTGCTGAGCGAGTACGACGGGGACACGGACGCCCCGTCATCGCTCGCCCTCCACAGGGACGCCTACCGGCTGCTCGAACTCTGCGGCACCTTCGACGCGACCACCCCGCCCCTGCACGCGTACGAGCTGATGCGCGCCCTGGCCGAGACCACCCGCTCGTTCGTCGACCTTCACGAAGCCGCGGGGGAACCGGACCGGTGAGCGCCGCCCAGGCCCAGGCCCTCTACGTCCTCGCGGTCATCGCCGTCGGCGGCTCGATCGTCGTGGCGCTGTGGCGCGGCTGCTGACCGTTCACGTCGAAGTGATGACGTATGTCACTGCCGGCTCGGCAGCGCTCGAAGAACACTGGAATCCGCAGTACACGCACTCAGGCAGGCCGCCGTCGGCCTCTACACCCCCATCGACGTGCTGGTCCGCATGAACGGCTGGCGGCGGGCCGTACCAAGCCCGCCCCCGTACGTCCCTCAGGAGAACAGCAGATGCGCAGAGTCTTGTCCGTCGCCCTCGCCGCCACCGCGGTGGCGGCAACCGCGATACCCGGAGCGTCGGTGGCGGCGACGCCGGACACCGTGCGTGCGGCGACGCCGGACACCGTCCGGTGGGGCCCGTGCCCGGAGGAGGCCGCCGCACCTCGTCTTGAGTGCTCGACGCTCGAAGTCCCGCTGGACTACCGGGATCCGGCCGGCCGGCAGATCGAGATCGCGATCTCACGGCTGGCGAGCGAGAAACCGTCGCAGCGCCGCGGCGTGCTGCTGACCAATCCGGGCGGCCCCGGCGCCGGGGGACTCATCTACCCGGCCGTTCTCGCCCTCGGGCTGCCGCAGGAGGTGCTGGACTCCTACGACGTGATCGGCTTCGACCCGCGTGGCGTCGGCCGCAGCACGCCGGTGACCTGCGATCTGACGCCGGAGCAGCAGGCACGCCGTAACTTCGCGCCGTACGCGCACACCGCGGCCGATGTCGCGCGGGAGGCGGGGAACGCGCGGACCATCGCCAAGCAGTGCGCCGCCTCGCGGACAGCGTGGATGCTGCCGCACACCACCACCGCGAACACCGCACGCGACATGGACCGGATCCGGGCGGCGCTGGGTGAGCCGAAGCTCTCGTATCTCGGTGCCTCCTACGGCACCTACCTCGGTGCGGTGTACACGACGAAGTTCCCCGAGCGCAGCGACCGGATCGTGCTCGACAGCAACCTGGGCCCCGGCGGCTATGACGTCACGGCCATGCGGATGTTCGCCCGTGGAATGGAGGAGACGTTCCCGGACTTCGCGGCGTTCGCGGCCGCGCACCCCGAGTACGGTCTGGGCACCACACCGCAGCAGGTGACCGCGAAGTTCTTCGAGCTCGCGAAACGGCTGGAGGCGACACCGGTCCAGGGCATCGACGGGACGTTGTTCCGCGGGATCACGTTCGACAACCTCTACAGCGACGCGCTCATGCCCCAGCTGGCCAAGACCTGGCAGGCGCTCGACACGGACCGGCCGCTGCCGCCCAACCCGCCGCCGGCGAACGTAGACAACCTCATGTCCAGCCGCTTTGCGGTGATATGCGGCGATACGCGCTGGCCGGGGACGGTCCGCGAGTATCAGCGTAATGTCGCGGTCGACCGGCTGAAGTACCCCATGCTGGGCGGGTCCACAGCCAGCATCGGACCGTGCGCGTTCTGGCCGGACAAGCGAGTCGAGCCGCCGGTGCGCATCGGTGACCGGGGCCCGTCGAACGTGCTCATGGTGCAGAACGAGCGCGACCCGGGGACACCGCTGGCCGGCGCCCAGAAGCTGCGGCGGGCCTTCGGGGAACGGGCCACGATGGTGACGGCCGACCAGAGCGGGCACGGTGTCTATCCGTTCGGCCGCAACACGTGCGCGAACGACTCGGTGACGGCGTTCCTGGCCACCGGGCAGCGCCCGCCGCAGGACCTCACCTGCGCGGCGGAGTCGAGCAAGTAGGAGGAGAGGAGACAGGTTCAACAGCCGGCGGCACCGTCGGGCTGTGCGGCGGGTGAACTCTCGTTTCCCGACACTCATCGTGTGACGTCCGGCTGGCCTGTTCTTCGTGGTCTGCTGTGATCGTTGGCCGAGCCGAGCAGGCTGTCGGGTGAGCGAGAGGAAAGCGCACAGTGGAGAAGGGCCGGTCGGAGGGCCGCAGAGTTGGGGTGGACCTGTCGGAGGGATTCGGCGAGCGGCTGCTGGGGCAGCTGCTGGACCGGGCTCACGAGATGCCGCCACAGCTCATGGCTCCGCTGGTGGCCGAGGAAGTGCGCCGGATCGGTGGCCGGGACGTGTCGATCCTGCTGCAGTGCTACGAGCAGCTCGAATTGGTCCCGCTGCCGGGAAGGGGGCTCACCGTCGGGGAGGCGCTGCCGATCGACGGGTCCTTTGCGGGTGAGGCATTTCTGCGCAAGACCGCGGCCGAGGAAGTGCGGGACGACGGCGTACGGCTGTATCTCCCGCTGCTGGACGGCAGCGACGAGGTCGGGGTGATGGCGCTCACCCTGGACACGGTCGATGACAACGACCGGCGGCTGCTGCGGCGGCTGGCCGGCCTGGTCGCCGACATGGTGGTGACCAAGGGCGCCTATACGGATCAGTTCTTCCAGGCCCGGCGGCGTCATCCGATGAGTCTGGCCGCGGAAATCCAGTGGTCCCTGCTGCCGCCGATGTCGATGACCACCCCACAGGTCTCTGTCGCGGGGATCCTGGAGCCGGCCTACGCCGTCGCCGGTGACAGTGTGGACTACGCCCTCAACGACGACATCCTGCACATGGCCATCATCGACGCGATGGGCCACGGTCTGAACGCATCCGTGCTGGCGACCGTCGCTGTGGGCGCCTACCGGCACGCCCGACGCGCGGATGTCGACCTCGCCGAGCTGTACGCCTTCATGGACAGAGCTATTGACCAGCAGTTCGGCCCGGACCAGTTCGTCACCGCGCAGATGATGCGCCTGGACATCGGGACGGGCCGGCTGCACTGGGTCAACGCCGGCCACCCGGCAGCACTGCTCATCCGGGGCCACCGGGTCGTGCAAGTCCTGGAGAACCCGGGGACACTTCCGGTCGGCTTCGGCGGTGCCGAACCCCTGACCTACTCCATTGAACTTCAGCGGGGCGACCGGGTGATGTTCTACACCGACGGCCTCGTCGAGGAACACCACGCAGGTCAGGAACAGTTCGGCGAAGGCCGCATGATCGACATCATCGAACAAGTCGGCCCGACCGTACGAGACGTGCAGCACATGGCCCGGAATCTGTCCCACGCACTCAAACGAGAGAGGGGTGGGACCACCAGCGACGACGCGACGATCTTCCTCGTCGAATGGCACGGCGGCACCGCCGACCACCTCACCACCCTGGACCTCTAAGTCCCCGGCCCCGAACAGGCCGCGCGGCGGCCGGTGTTGAGTCTGTTTTCGTACGACCCCCGGCTCACGGTGACCGGATATCTCCCGGCGCCACGCGTTTGAGACCCACGAGTCCGGCGACGGGCGACACGTGCACGGCGAGTGGAACGGGTACTCGGTCGCCGTGCGATTCACCGAGGACGACCTGATCGCGGCCGTCTCTCACGGTGTCCGTACGGGATCACAGAGTGCCCGAGCCGCGCCCGAATAGCCCGCAAACGTCCCTTGGCCTGTTTCATACCGTCGAACCTGGTCGTTCGCCGGGCGCGGAGGGGTCGTTTGCGGTTCGGATCGATCTACGCCCAGGGGCGGCCAAAACGTGAGAAAGGCCGGTTTGGCACAGAGTCAGGCGGACACGGGGCGTAGTCATCGCAGCAAACGACCCACAAACGACCCCTGTCCGGTGCTGCAACGAGAGCGGGAAATCGTCAGGGTGTAGGAGGGCCTGCCGCCGGTAGGGCAAGTTCCGGTTTCATTGGCCAAGCTGAGAGCACCGATCAGTTCTAACCATGTTGACAGTTGACAGATGTCTCATTCGAGAGGGCTGTACAGGCGCATGAGCGGCTACTTCACGACGGAGTTCCATGAGCGTCTCCGGGCGCAGGTCCGGGAGTTCGCCGAGGCCGAAGTCCGGCCCCGAATACCCGAGATGGAGGCGTCCAAGGCCGTCCAGCACGAGCTGTCCCAGCTCATCGCCTGGCAGGGCTGGCTGGGCGTCACCATCGACCCCGCGTACGGCGGCATGGGCGCCGGCCATGTCGCGAAGACCATCATCATCGAGGAGCTGTCGCGCGTCAGCGGGGCCATGGGCGCCATGGTGCAGGCCTCGCAGCTCGGTGTCGCGAAGATCATTCACTTCGGCAGTGACAGCCAGAAGAAGACCTGGCTCCCGCAGATCGCGGCCGGCAACTGTCTGCCGACCATCGCCGTGACCGAGGCCGGCTCGGGAGGTCACGTACTGGGCATGGAGGCGACCGCCCACCGCGACGGCGACGACTACATACTCAACGGCGCCAAGGTGTTCGTCGGCAACTCGCACGTCGGCGATCTGCACGGTGTCGTGGTGCGCACAGGACCGGGCAGCAAGGGCCTCTCCGCCTTCCTGGTGGAGGCGGACCGCCCCGGCTTCTCCCTCGCCCCGCACCGGCCCGCCATGGGCCTGCACGGGTTCTCCTTCGGCGAGCTGATCTTCGACAACTGCCGGGTGCCCGCGGCCAATCTGCTGGGCAACGAGGGTGACGGGCTGCCCGTCGCGTACTCCTCCAGCACCCTCTACGGCCGGGCCAACCTCACCGCCGTCGCCCTGGGTATCCACCGGGCGATCCTGGAGGAGACCGTAGCGTTCTCGATCGCCCGCCAGCGTTACGGTGACTCGCTCTCCGAACTCCCCACCATCAAGCAGAAGCTGGGGCAGATTCAGTCGGCGTTCATGACGGCTCGTCTGACGGCGTATCACGCGGTGCACCTGCTGGACCAAGGACTGCCCTGCGACGCCGAGTTGATGAACGCCAAGCTCGTGAACGTCGAGTCGGCGATGGACTCCGCCCGTACCGCCATGGAGATCCACGCGGCCATCGGTCTCTCGGCGGACCGCCCCATCGAGCGCTACACGCGCGACGCGTTCCACATCTTCGCGCCGGCCGGCACGTCCGACATCCAGCTCCAGCGGCTGGCGGAGACGGCGCTCGGCACCTCGAAGGGCGAGTGGTCACGACGACTGGCCGCCCACGCCGGGGCGGGGGCGGCTGTCGCCGTCTGAGTTCGGACTCCGAGACCGTCCGTGGACGGTCCGTCGTGAGGGAGGCCCGCGCCCTAGCGCGGGCCTCCACCGGTGCGCTGGTAGATCATGCGCATCAGCTCGTCGCGGCTCTCCTTGATGAGCTGCAGGGTGTCGCGGCCCGTCTCCTTGCCGCGCGGGTCCGTACCCACGAAGCAGACCGTGCCCAGCACCGTGTCCGTGCGCTCGTCGATGAGCGGGGCGCCCGCGTACGTACGGATACCGATCAGGTCCACCACCTCGTTCGAGGCGAACCGCGGGTACGCGTACACGTCCGGAAGCACCAGCGCCTTACGGCGGTTGAGCACGTCCGGGCAGTACCCGTGGTCACGGGACATGATCCGGCTGACCTCGGGGGCGCCGGCCTCCGGGCCTCCCGGACCGGACGGCGCGGACGGGGTGTGCAGACCGGCGAAGAACTGATGGCCGGTGATGAAGTTGACCATCGCGTACGGGGCGCCCGCCGCCTGCGCGAGCTTCGTCGCGAAGGCGTCGAACTGGGCGTCGGGCATGTCGCCCAGGCCCAGTTCACGCAGCTGGGCCTCCCGCCGCGCCAAGTCCATGTCGGGCGAAGGGAGATGCAGGCCCGCTTCGGTGTCGTAGGTCATGAGGTGGCTCCCAGATCGCTGGAGTACTGAAGGGGGGATGCGGGGGGCGGCGGTGCCTGTACGGCCTGCTCCCGCGCGCGGCGGAGCGAGACCGAGTGGGCGTAACTGACGAGTGAGACCAGTACGTGCTTCGCCGACGCCGGGTCGCGGGCGTCGCAGAGCAACACCGGTACGTCCGGCTTGAGTTCGAGCGCGTCGCGGACCTCCTCCGAGCTGTAGCGGTAGGCGTCGTCGGCCTCGAACTCGTTCACGGCGACGACGAAGGGCACATCGCGGCTCTCGAAGTACTCGACCGCGGCGAAGCAGTCCAGCAGTCGGCGCGTGTCGGCCAGCACGACGGCCCCGATGGCGCCCAGTGACAGATCGTCCCAGGTGAACCAGAAGCGCTGCTGGCCGGGTGTGCCGAACAGCAGCAGCACCATGTTCTGCTTCTGGAGGGTGATCCGGCCGAAGTCCAGGGCCACCGTGGTGGTCGCCTTGTTCTCGATGCCTTCCAGCCGGTCGGTGCCGGTCCCGCTGCTCGCCGAGGTCAGCGTCTCCTCGGTCGACAGCGGTTTGATCTCGCTGACCGCGCCGATCATGGTCGTCTTGCCTACGCCGAATCCGCCACCGACCACGATCTTCAGGGCGATGGGATCGTCAGACGACATAGGTTCGTAGCCCCTCAAGCACTGCCTCCAGCAGATTCGGATCTTTCGGGTCGGCCGTTCTCGTGGGCATCGCCATGATCAACGCCCCGGCGTCCAGCAGGTCGGAGAGCAGGATCTTGGCCACCTGGACCGGCTGGCCCAGGGTGGCGGCGACCTCCGCGACCGACCGCGCCTCGCCGCGGCAGAGCGCGAGACACTGGGCCGCCTCCGGACTGAGGTAGCCCTCCGGCGCCGTGGCGCGTGCCTTGAGGAGTGACGACAGACTCATCTCGTTCGTGGGCCGCGTGCGCCCACCCGTCAGGGCGTACGGACGAATTTCGTGCTCGTCGTCGTCCACCCAGGGGGTACCGTCTAAGGCCGCCATGATCAGTGCACCCGGTCGTCGACGGGGGACTGCCTGAACCGCGGCGGCGTACTGAGGTGTTCGGGCACGCTCTTGACCAGCTGCCCCATCTCGAAACCGACGGCGCCGAGATCGGCGCTGTCGGAGGCCAGCACACCCAGCACGGCCCCGGGGCCGGCCATGGACACGAAGAGCAGCCCGTTGTCGTGCTCGACCACCACCTGCCTGACCCTGCCGTCGGCGGGACCCTTGATGTCACGGACGCCGCCGGCCAGCGAGCACAGAGCGGTGCTGATCGCGCTCAGCTTGTCCGCCGAGTCGATGCTCAGACCGAAGGAATGCTTACGCACTCCGTCACTGGAAGCCAGGACAGCGCCTTCCGTACCGGGGACGCGCCTGATGAAATCAGCCATCAACCAGTCCAGATCGGGCTGCTGGGCCGAAAAAACTTCGTTTGGCAAGAGAGTGACTCCGTAAGTGGTTGGGCGACCGCCGAAGGCAGCGTCAGCTCGTCTGGTCGGGGGGCCCCTGAGGGCCGTCTTCCGCACTGGCGAGCCTGATGCCTGAGGCGAAACGAGCCATCAGATCCGGATTCGGGGCGACGACCTGCCGGTCGGCGTCGGCGAGCCGCGGGAACTCTGGTCCGCGGTACGTCTCGCTCCGCCGGGGCAGGGTGGGCCGACGGCCGGGAGGAGTGGTGGCGTCGCTCGGGGGTGAGGCCTGGGTGGAACGGGGGACCTCGGGGGGTGTGACGTCGGCAGAGCCGGGGGTGGGGCGTCCGGCGCTGGATTGGCCGGAGTTGGGGTGGGCGGTGGCGGAGGGCCGGCCGCCGCCGGGGTAGCCGGAGCTGGAGCCGTGGCCGGAGTCGGGGGCCTGGTGGCTCCCGGTGGGGTAGGGGGAGTCGGAGGGGGCGCCGGGGTAGGTGGCGGAGTGGCTGCCGGTGTAGCTGCCGGTCGGGTGGCCGCCGGTGTAGCTGCCGGTCGGGTGGCCGCCGGTGTAGCTGGTGCCGTTCTGGCCGACTCCGCTGTGGCCCGTGCCGTTCTGGCCGGTGCTCGCGGCGTACGCGGCGGGCTTCCGCCGGGGGAGCGGGATTTCGCCGGTGCTGCTGGAACTGCTCGTGCCGCCGATGCCGTTGGACCCGGCCGACGCCGTCGCCGTGGCGCCCGCCGTCGCGTGGGCCGAGGGCGAGCCGATGCGGCGTACGGGCGTCGTCGCCTCACCCTGTGACGACGACCCCTGACGACCGTTGGAGGCACGGGGGCCGGTCTCGGCGGGCAGCGGGCTGCGGTGGTCGAGCGCACCGGCCGCGGGCTGGGGGACCTGGTACGGCGAGGGCTGCTGCTGCGGCAGTTGGTGCGACGCGTGCTGCGGCACCTGGTGTGACACCTGCGCCGGCACCTGTGCCGCCGGCTGGGCGGCCGGCTGCGGGTGCGACGACCACGCCGCGCCCGACGAGGGCTCGGAGGAGACCGGTTCCGTCCGCTGCGAGCGGTCCACCGGCTGCTCCTGCTGCCGGTGCTGTTCCTGCTGCGGCGCCTGGCGCTGGACGGGCGGCGGCGGGGCGGCGTCGAGCAGCGCGCTCGGCAGTACGACGACGGCCTGGGTGCCACCGTAGATGTTGCGGCGCAGCGCGACGTCGATGTCGTGCCTGCGCGCGATCTGCGCGACCACGAACAGGCCGATCCGGCCGTCCTCCAGCTGCTCGCGGATGTCGAACTGGTCCGGCCTGGTGAGCAGCCGGTTCATCCGCTCCAGCTTCTCCGGCGCCATCGGCAGCCCGCGGTCGTCGATCTCGATCGCGAGACCGGCCGGGACGCGCTCGGCGCGCAGCGTCACCTGGGTCTCCGGGGCGGAGAACCGGGCCGCGTTCTCGACGAGTTCGGCCAGCAGGTGGATGACCTCGGCCGCGGCGTAGCCGGGCAGCGTGCCCTCGGGCGGCTGGATGACACGTACGCGCGCGTACTGCTCGATCTCGGCGACACCCTGGCGCAGCACGGTCGGCAGCGGGACGGGCTTGTTGATACGGCGGGGGACCGCACCACCCATCACGGCCAGGCTCTCCACCTGGCGGCGGAACTGGGTGACCAGGTGGTCGACGCCGAAGAGACCGCCGAGCAGGTCCGGGTCCTCGACCTCGCTCTCCAGATTGTCCAGCCGCGCCAGCGCGCGGTTGACCAGCGCGTGCAGCCGCTGGGCGATGTTGACGAACACGTCCACCTGCTGGCGCGCGCCCGCCTCGGCGACGGCGGCCAGCGCCTGGTGCTGCGCGAGGCGCAGGGTCTGTTCGAGATCCGCGAACGGATTGCCCTGGGCGACGGGGTGGGGCAGGGGGTCCGGCAGGTGGGGGCGCTCGCCGCGGCTGATCTGCTCCAGCAGCGCGGCGATGTTCTTCTGCCCCTCGGCGGTGACGGCCTCGAAGCGCTCGACCCACTGGCGGGCGGAGGTGGCGTTCGTGACCCGCTGCTCGTGCACGGCGACGGAGACGTCGGCGGCCTTACGGGTCGCGACGGCTATCGCGCCCACGCCCATGACGGCACTGGCGCCGACGGCCGACCAGGTGGCCACGGGGTTTCCGGCGAACTGCCAGGTGGACCACGCGCCGGCGGCCGTCACCACGACCGTGGAGACCGGCATCGCGACGAGAAAACGGATCCGCGAGCGCAGACCCTTCTCGGTGGCCAGATTGCGGTTGGCCTTCGCGAGGGCCTGGCTCGGGGCCAGGGTGACCGTCCGGGAGTTCCGGTCGGAACGTCCGCGACGCCGACCGCTACGACGGTCGGCTGGGGCGGCATGTGGGGCGGCGTGTGGGGATAGTTCAGGCATAAATGTCCTCGGTACGACGGGGACCGGCGGATGAAGGTGAAGGGGCCGCGCTTCGGGGCCGGCTTGGGGCTCCTGGTGCTTCGGGTGCATGGGCCAGGCGTCGCGGGCCGGCACGGTCTGGGACGCCCACCGGTTCACCGTCCCGGCCGCGGCCCTCCGGAGCCGCCGCGTCAGCCGGCCGATACGTCCGGGCCGGCGATGCGAGCAACAGGAAGCGGACCATGGGGATAAGGAGCCTTCACAGACGGGCAGTTGGGGCGGGACAGGCAAATGCCAGCGTCATTAAGAGCCAGAACAAGCTTGGTGTGTGGGCGCGTTCGCCGCCACGGGCGGAGGGGGTCGTTCAGCGGTCGCTTCATCCCAGGCGCTTCACAATGTGAACCAGGCAAAAGCGGCCATTGGCTCGAACGCAAAGAGCCCGTCGGCAGGGCACGCCGGAGATGCGACCGCCAAACGATCGATTTCGCGGTCCGCGGCGATCGATATGGCGTCGCACTTGTGGAGAACTTGAGAGGGATGTGAGGAAGAACCTCTCATGGCGTGCATCGCAATCCTCAGGTCAACTCTCCCCAGCGGTAAGGGACTTCAAACATGCTTGACCTCCACAACGAGGAGAATTGGTGAGGATGACCATGGGTATCCGTCAGCGGAGCTTGATTCAGAGCGGATATCCATGATGCGGGTCGGTTCGAATCGAGTTCAGTCGCGTTCAGTCGAGTTCACCGACGAAGCGCAGGACCTCGTCCAGCTGGTCCATACTGAGCAGCCGGCTGCGCGGCCGGAGCATGCCGGAGCTGCCGTACGCCCCCAACTCCTGACAACGGCGAAGCAGCCAGGGCCAGTCGATCGACAAATAGTCTGCCAGTGCCCGCAGTCGGAGTGCCGAGGTGGGTCCGTCGATCACGCTGTGTGCGCGGGCATGGTCGATCGCCTGGGTGTACGTACGGAGCTGGGACCGCTGATCCGTAATGCCGACCCGCCAAATACCGTCCGAGCGCAGCCAGTTGGCCACGACAACCCGGTCGTCGGGTGCCAGGACGAATTCGTCGATCTGCGAGTACTCCTCCTCGGCGCAGACCGATACGGACAGTCCGTGCATCTCCATCAGGGCGATGGTGAGAAAAAGCAGGATTCGCTCGTACGGCTCGCTGTCCTTGACGGACTGCTCCGGAATGCAGAACGCGTGCCCCGGCCGGACGGACGGATCGGGGCGCCGGGCCGCCGCACGGGTGAGGTGCTCGTGCTTGTGCCGGAAGAACAGCCAGGCCGCGCTCTCCTCGCCCGTCTGCTCACGCGTCCAGAAGAAAGGCGGTTCGGTCGCCTCTCCGAGATGGCGGTCGATGTGCAGCGCGCAGAAGTACGAGCCCAGCCAGGCGGCGCCCACCCGTGACAATTCGGGCATCGCCGAACGTGCCACCGCCGAGCGGGGCATCGCCAAATGCCTTTCCAGCTCACGCTGTTCACTGTCGAGGATGTGATCGTCCGCGAGGAGGCTGTCCTCCAGGTTGAGCATCGCCCACAGGATGCCGAAGGTCAGATCGTCCAGCCGGTACGGCTTCGGTATCGGCAGCGTCCCGCGCGGATCGGCGTCCAGCTGGTGGCGCGCACGGGCGGAGTCGAGCACGAACAGCCCCTCGCCACCGCTGCCGCCGAGCGAGGCCAGCAGCAGGGCCCGGCGTGCGGGCTGCACGAACGCGCGTAGATGCGGATTCTCCTCCACGGCGATCGATACGACGTCGTCCTGCGACGTCGCCTCGTACATCTGGGCGGGCACCGCCGTACCGTCGAAGATCCGCAGACCGTCCAGATACCAGAGCCCGCCCGTGCCGGCCGCCGCCTCCGAGGGGGAGAGCGAGGAACTGGACCACAGGGCGTCCATGGAGCGGGCGGTGGCGAGCGACGAGCCGTGCGGCAGCCGAGCGGGGACCACCTCGCGGCTGGGCACGCGCTGGAGCAGCAGGTCGACCTCGACGCCCAGCATGTACGCGAGGACGGTCGCCGCGTCGCCCTGGGGGGACTGCGTACCGGCCAGCCACCGCTTGAAGGTGATCCGGGAGACGGAGACATTGCCGACGCGGCTGTTGCCGTACTCCTTGGCGGCGCGGCGGGCGGCGAGGCTGAACTGCACGTCGAAAACGGCGAATTTGGCCCAGTTGAGCCGTTCGAGCAGCACCCGTAGGAGGGTGGGCGGGCGCTGCTCGGGGTGGACGGGGGGCCGCTCGGCGGTGCGGTCGGTGGCTCTCCCGGCATCCGTCCGAGCGGCCTTCCCGGTCGCCGTCTCGACCGGGTACGCGCTCTCGTCAGGGGTCACGAACCGAGCCCTCCTCGGACAACCGGAGTGGCGCGGTCAGATAGTCGAAGCGGAAGTTCCATCCAGCTGACTCACCCCTCACGGTCTCGTACGCACGGTCTCGAATGCCCATTCTGGCCTGTCGGCAGAGACATGATCACTCCGAGTCCGCATCGCTGTCCAGCAGAACCCTGGGCGGAGAGCCGACGGATAGTCAACAGCCTTCACTATTAAGGCAGTTGGTGAATGGGTGGTGTGGGGACGACGACGGCGGGCGGGTCACGGATCCGCCCCGCGCCCCACCCGCCCCGGTTCGCCACCATTCCGTCCCACCCATCAGGACGGCTTTCGCCCGAACTGTGCCAGAAGGGTCAGCACCCCGAAGAGGAAGATGATCACCAGCCCCGGCCGGCTCTCGCGATGGCGTGGTACGCGTCGGCGACACGGCAGAGGTATTCGGTGTCGCTGCCCAGGTCGTGGCCGCCCACGGTGGTCGTCTTGGCCGAACCCAGCGGCACGCCCTTCTCGCGGGCGTGCAAGGCTGCCGCGATCCGGGCGGCCTCGCGTTGGTCGTCCGCGAGCCCACCGCGGGTGGATTCCTCAACAGGGAGGTACGGGCGTATCGCCAGCAGACCGTCACGGATCTCGATCACTCGCCGGTACAGCTGCAACCGCGTGGGAAAGAGGGTGTGGCCGTGCAGCAGGCGCGGGGGTTCCAGCGCGATGGTGGGTTCGGCCCGGTAGAGGGCGAACCACAGCGGGCCGAGCCGCCGGTAGCGGCGGTAGCGTCGTATCCACTCGGCGATCGCCGGCACGGCGACCCCAACGAGCACACAGAGGTGGGCCGTTGTCGGCAGGGCTTTGCTCATCACGAAGCCCCTTCCCCACGAGAAGTCGATCGGGGCGCGGGCGGAGATCGCGACGAGGGTTTTACTGATCATGTAGCAGGCCGCCGCACCGATTCCCGCGACGACCAGGCCGAGACCGAGACGTAGTGCCACGTCCGGCGCTTCCAGCGCGTCCCGCAGGCAGAGCCGCGCGATGACGGTGAACTCGGTGAGCAACACCACGGCGTAGGCGATGCAGTACTCCATCACCCAGGGCGACTGCGGGTACAAGTTCGGGGTGAGAGCGAACAGAAGACACATCGCGGCACCGGCCAGGATCACCCACGCCGAGTGCGCGCGGGCGCGTGTGTCGTAACCGTGCAGGCGCAGCAGGATCTGGGCCCCCGCCCAGACGGCGCCGAGCATGGCGACATGGCCGACGAGCCGTTCGATGCCGGGCAAGCCGACGGCGCGCGTGCAGGTGGCAGCGGCGGGTGTCAGTGCCGTCTGTGAGACGGCGAGGCCGAGCACGCAGAGCCGCACGAGCCGGCGGCCCGGTGCGGGTCCCGCCCGCAGCCACAGCAGCATCCCCCAGGCAAGAAGGGCCGGAGCGTAGTTCCGCACCGCTTCACCCATGGTCGCGACCGTTCTCCAGCGCGGATCGAAGCCGGCCGACAACGGAGTCGTCGTCACGCGCAGGGCGGACGTGCTGGCCGAGCAACGACGCCAGGAACTCCGCCTCCTGCTCCTCGACGCTGGAATAGCCGGCGCGGCCCAACACCCGGCGGATCATGTTCGGGTCAAGGCTGGGCAGCAGTAATCGTGCCTGCTCGGCGGGGCTGAGGGTGACGGGGTAGTGATCGCACAGCATATGACCGATCTCGTGCAGCACGATGTGGTTCTGGTGCGGCACGGTCGTGTTCTGCTCGTACGCGATGAGGTCGGCGGTGTCGGTCGCGATCCACAGCCCGCACACGTCGGACAGGTCGGGCACCGGCAGCTGCTTGATCGGCCGCCCGCGGCGCGCACTCAGTTCAGCGCACAGCGTCGGCACATCGAACGAATCCGGCAGCTCCAGATCCCGAAGCACCGCGGCGCAACGGCGCCGCACCTTCCACCGCCTGGTCCCGATCACTGGTCCGCGTCGCCCGGCGGGTCAGGCAGACCCTCGAGTTCACGGACGCGGTCGACCATGTCGCTGATCGCCTCAAGACTCTTCGTCGACAACCCCCGTGCGCGCAGGGCGATCTGCCGCACCGGCGCGTCGCGCAGCGCGCTGAGCAGCGCGAGTTCGGCGTCGATGCGCTCGGCCTGCGCATCGTCGAAGAAGTACGCCGCAGGTACGCCGAAGAACGTCGCGAGAGCTTCCAGGTGACGCTTGGTCGGGTTGTCGCGCAGGCCTTTGCGCAGTTGCCACAGATAGGTCGACGAGATGGTGGGACCGCCCTGAGCCTTGATGGCTTCGGCGACCTCGTCGAACGTGTACTCGTCCCCTCCGGCCGGACGCACCGCGCTGAACAAGTGGTCCAGCTTCGTCGCCAGCGCGTCCCCGGCGATGTCGTCTGCCATCCCCGCATCGTACTCACCAACTGAAATAAATGTGAGTCTCCAATTCTGTCCATTCCAGTTGACGCACCCGGTCGTGCCCGTTACCGTCCTCCCGTCCCGGCGAATCTGCCGGGCGGTTCCACCGCATCGAAAGTGCTGGCAACCGCCCACACCACCGAGCCACATTGCGACGGGGGATGGTCGGCCACCGCGCGCCTGACCGACCGCCCACAGGGCGGTGCGCGCGGTGGCCGCACTCCGGCTTCCGGGAGGCGGTCCGGATGCCGGCCTGGACGGAACACGATCGACGGGCCGGTGCGTATCGCACCGGCCCGTCTGGGGTTGCGGGTGTCAGCGGTGACTGGCGCGCCGCTGACGGGTGACGAGGACGACTGCCGCACCCGCACCGAGCAGCACGGCGACGAGGGCGAGAGCCACTCGCAGGTCGGACACGCCGGTGTTCGCGAGTGAACCCGGTGTCCGGTCGCCGTCCGGTGCCGGGGTGTTGGGCGCCGGGTCCGTCGGGGGCGCCGGTGTCGGTGACTCGGTTGTCGGCGGCGTGGGTGTCGGCGATGGCTCCTTCGGGATGTACACGCCGGCGTCGATCGTGTGATCGACCCCACCTGCCTTGGCCGGTGCGGTGACCGGGGCGTACCCGTTGCACAGCCGGCCATTGGCCGGCGGGGTCACATTGGAGTCATGTACCCGGTCGTCACCGGTCCGCGGCAGAGTGAACCGCAGGTCGGCGGCGGCCGGCCGGCCCGGCACCTCGCTGGTGTCCGCCGTGCACACATCGAACTGCACGGTGTACTTGGCGCCCGGAGTCAGCTCGTACTCCGCTCCGACACCACCGAAGTAGTACTCACCGGCGGCATCGGTCGTGGTCGTGGCGACCTTCTTGCCGTCGGCGTCCAGCAGGTTGATCGTCGCATCCGGCAGCAGCACGTGCCCGGCGTCCTGGATGCCGTTGTGATCGCCGTCGAACCACACCACGTTGCCGATCTGGATCGGTGCGTTCGCCGCGGCGTACGCGATGTCGCCGAGGCCACCGGCCTTGCCGAACCCGTTCTGGTTCGGACCGACGAACTGGTAGGCGTTGGCGGCCGGATCGTTGCCGGGGCCGAGGCCGGTGGCGACGTCGTAGTAGCCGGTTCCGCTGGTGATGACCTGGCCGGTCGGGTCCATCTGCGTGCTGACGACCCACTGCTGCTGCGGGATGTAGGCGACCGATCCCAGCGACGACTCCTGGTGCGGTCCGGGCTGGGTCGCGGAGCCGCCGTTCGGGAAGAAGTCACCCGGGAAGTACTCGACGACGCCGCCGGGCTGGACCCCGTCAACGGTCGGGTCCGTGGCGTGGTCGGGGCAGTCTCCGGTGCCTTCCCACT
The DNA here is from genome assembly GCF_044458565.1 of Streptomyces sp. NPDC050433. Lineage (NCBI taxonomy): Bacteria > Bacillati > Actinomycetota > Actinomycetes > Kitasatosporales > Streptomycetaceae > Streptomyces > Streptomyces sp. NPDC050433. The sequence goes on from NZ_JBITIB010000034.1 coordinate 50,009, forward strand.
CGTACCCGCCGGTGGGCGTGGCGCAGGCCATGTTGATGTCGCCGCCGGACATGCCGTTCTGCGGGGTGTCGTTGCCCGGCCTCGGGTCCAGCCCGCCCCAGCTCACGGCATCCATGAACCGGTCACGGAAGCCGAGGATCAGCGAGCCGTCGCGGGCGAAGGCCAGACTCGCCAGCTCCGGCTGCGGATCGATCATCGGGCCGTCGACGCTGCGGTCGTCCCAGTCCTCCAGGTCGGTGTTCCACGGGTTCCAGTGGTTGACCTGGTCGTAGTTGGCCCTGCCGGTGAGCACGGCCCCGCGCTCGAAGGTCAGCGGCTGGGACAGCACGGTGGTGAACTTCTTGCCGTCGTAGGTGGCGACGACGGCCTTCAGATCCGCGCGTTCCTGTGTGCTCTCCGCGCTGCACACGCCCCCGACGTACAGCGTGTTGTTGTGGGTGGCCACACTGAACGGGCGCCAGTCGTCGGCCGACGCGCAGCCCGGATCAGGGATCGGCACGGTCGCCTTGGGCGCTGAGGCCGTGGGCTTGGTGGCGTCGAAGCTGACGAGGCTGCGGGTGAGCAGGTTCACCGCGTACAGGGTCGAGCCGTCTTCCGACAGGTCCAGGCCGCCGATGCTCTCCTTGCCCGGTGCGTCGGTGAACCCGGCGTCCTTGATCAGGTTGTCGGTGTCGTGCGGCGTCTCCGTGGCGCCCGGCACCTTCGCGAACAGCTTCGGGGCGCCGTCGCCGTCGGCCGGCACGGTGTAGATCGCGTCACCGCCTTCCGGCCCGTATTCGGTGTACCGCCGGGCGAACGCCGACTGGAACAGCTGCTCGCGGTGCTTGTCGTAGGCCAGCCCGTAGGTCGTGCCCACCTGGTCCTGGGTGTTGAGCACTTCCGGACATGGCTTCTGGTCGGGGCAGTTGCCGCGGGCGTCCGTGCCGAACGCCACCAGTGCCCGGGTGTCCGTCCCGCCGGCACCGCTCTGGATCGGCACGAAATAGCGGGAGTCGGGCAGCGCGTAGTCGGCCGGGTCCCAGACCCCGGTGATCACCGAGTCGTCCTTGCCGTCCGAGACGTCCACGAACGTGGTGAAGCTGTCGAAGTGGTTCGGCGCGGTCGAGGCGGGCGCCGCCCGCAGATAGTCGCTGTAGGGGGCCGGGACGGTGACATCGACGCGGTACCGGCCGCCGGTCAGCTCGTTCGACGGCGGCACGATGACCTTTCCGGTGGCATCCGTGACACCGGTGACGTGATGGCCGGCGGGGTCGGCGACATCGACCTTCATTCCCCGCTGCGGCACGTCCATGGTCGAGTTGATCACGCCGGTGCCGAAGAAGTCCCGCAGCACCTGGACGGTCAGGGTGCCGTCGGAGGCCGAAGCGCTGGCCTGCCCGGCGCCGGTCAAGATCGTGCCTGTGCCGCCCACCAGTAAGAGGCCGGACAGCCCTAACCGCACCACTGCACGTAATGGCATGGCATTCCTCTAATCAGTCAGTAAGTCCGACGCCGAACGCCAACTCGGCAAATTCCGGGCCGAGTTTACAAGTTACTGAACGTCATGTCCGGCAAACGCAGAGTTTGTCGTCGGCTCGGCGGAGACCTGTTACTGTCGCGCCGCGTGCGGAGGATTCGAACGCGGAGCAACAGAACGCGGAGCATCGACATCAAGCGGGGCCCCCTGGGGCGCGAGGCAGGCCGGCGCCGCCGGTGGCCGAGGTTGCGCTGGGTGGCAGCCGCCGCCCTTGGCATCACGGCTGCCGCGATCAGCGCCTTCGTCCTCCTCGGCGACAGGGATGGCCCCACCGGCCCACGGGCGTTGACCTCGGACGAGGCGAACCGGCTGGCGGTCTCGCGGTTCCTCAACTACCAGGCGGGAGGCCGGGCGTTGACGATCACCGTGCCGAACGCCGCCGGCGGGCTGGTGATCACCGGATCAGTCGACTACCGCACCCACACCGGTTACGGGGTGGTGCGCGGGACCGGGCGCGACACGTCCAGCGACGGGCTGATCCAGTGGACGGCCACCACCGTCCTCGTCCACCCCATGACAGACCCCCCGGACGTCGCACCCGCGTCGCCGCCCGCGTCCGGCTGGCACAGCCGTCCGCTGCGGACATCCGGCATGGCGCTGGACAGCTCGCTGGCCATCGCGCTCGGCCTCGGCAGCGACCGGCCGGAGAACGCCGCACTGCTGCCGCAGAACGGCGCGGCATGGGTCGGGCGGGACAAGGTGAACGGCCATCGGACGGACATCATGAACGGGCCGGACGCCGCCAGTTCGTCCGACAAGGCCGGTGCGTCTCCCAAGCCCAGTACGCCCGGCACGCCCGCCAAGCCCGCCAAGCCCGGTACGTCACAGACCGTGCGCTACTGGATCGGCTCGGACGGCACCATGTACCGGGTTCAGGTCGGCATCGCCTCCGAGTCGCAGCCGGTGGTCTTCGACTTCGACACCAGGGCGTACGTCCCCGTCAAGCCGGTCCCCGGCGTCACACCGGCGCCGTAGCCGCCCCTGAGTCGTAGCCACCGCTCAGCGGTGGCCGCCCCTCACGAGGTCCGCACCCGCGCACGGGCGGCGAGCAGCGACTCCGACGGCAGCGCGATGTCCGCGAGATCCGCGATGTCCGGCAGTGCCGGAATATCCGGCACGACGGTGGCGCCCGTGGTGGTGGCGCGCGGGAACTCCGGCTGCGGGCCCGGCGCGGCCACGTCGGTGAACGGGATGCCCGCGGGCCCCGCCGGACTCGGCCAACTGCCGGAGGGCGTCGGTGACTTGGCTGGGACCGGGCAGGACGCGGTGTCCGCGAGCCCTGCGGGTACGGTCCTTCGAAGCTCGTTCCCTCGCAGGCAGTTGCCCTGTCCGCGGGTGGCGGTGGGGAACGTCCAGCCGACGTCGACGCCGTTGGCGGTGAAGGTGTTGTCCGTGATCCTGTTGCGGTCCGCCGTCAGGTCGGAGGTCGCGGTGATCACGAGCCCGGCGTTGGTGTTGCCGGTGATCCGGTTGCGGATGAACTGGTTGTCGCTGCCGCCGTCGACGCCGATACCGATGCCCCAGCCGCCGTCGGCCTGTTCGGGGGTCCGCGTCTGCTGGTTGTCCGCGATCAGGTTGCCGGCGACGACGGCGTCGCGCTGCGGGAGCAGCTTCTCCTGGTGGTCGGAGCTGGTGGTCAGTCCGACGCGGTTGCCGACCAGACGGTTGCCGGTCACATACATGTCGCCGCCGGCGTTGGTGCCTTCGTAACCGACCGCGTTGAGTTCGGAGACGTTGTCCCGCACCACGATCCGGCACGGCTTGCACTGGCCGACATAGATCCCCGAGTCCGCCCCGCCCGATGTGTAGGAGTGCTCGATGACACCGTTCTGCGCGGAGAACGCGTAGATGCCGTACAGGCCGTTACGGGTCGCGGTCACATGCGAGACCAGGAACGACTTCAGGAGCCTGACGGGTTCGTCCCCGGTGTCGTAACCGCCGCTCCCCGGCAGCCCGGCGACCGCCGCCGCCGAACCGGTGACCAGCACCCCGTTCTGCGTGTTCTTCTGCACGGTCAGGTTCTCCACGGCCACGCCGGGCGCGGTGACGACCACCCCGTTCGGCCGCCGCAACTGACCGTCGATGACCACCTTGTCGCGGGACTCGCCCCGCAGCGTGATGCGAGCGGTGTCGACCTTCACCGACTCGCGGTACGTACCCGGAGCCACCAGCACCAGGTCACCGGGCCGGGCCAGGGACACCGCGGCAGAGATCGTCGGGGCGTCGCCGGGCACCCGGATCGTCACCCGCGCACCGTCCGGCCGTCGGCCCTTGTCCGATCCGTCGTCGTCGCCGTCACCGCTGCTACAGCCGGCCAGCAGTGTCAGTGCGCCCAGTAACGCCGCCATCACGCGAAGTGCTGATCGAGACATGATTCCAGTCTGGCACGACGGCGAAATCCCCGCCGGAACAAGGAGGTTGAGCGGCGGACGCGAGGCCGGTGTGGCACTCTGCACATCATGGACCGCGTCGATCGCCACCCGTCACGCCGCGCGTTCCTCGACGTCACCGGCGCCACGGTGGCCGCCGGTCTCATCGCCGGGTGCTCATCGGACTCCGACAAGCCGGGGCGGCCCGCCCCCTCCGCTTCCGCGGCGGCCGAATCCACGCCGGTTCCGGCGACGGGCCGGCATCAGGCGGGCGTCACGTTTCCCCGGTCGGCCCAGCGCAACCTGCTGGCCGTGGTGGCCGACCTCGGCACCGTGGTCGCGCCCGGCCCGTTACTGGCCGAACTCGGCGAGACCATCCGCACCCTCACCGCCGGGTCCGACCCGCGGCTGCTGGGCCTGTCGCCCGGCGACCTGACCGTGTCCGTCGGCGTGGGTCCGCGGCTGGTGCGGACGGCGGGTGCCTCACTGCCCGGCGCGGTCGACCTCCCGCGGTTCTCCCGCGAGCGGATCGCCCCGCGGGCACGCGGCGGTGATCTGCTGATACAGATCTGCGCCGGCGACGCGCTGCTCCTACCGGTCGTCGCCGCCGCGCTCCTGGACCAGGCCGGTGACCGCGTCCGCGAACGCTGGCGGCAGTCCGGACGCCGCGGTACGGACGTGCCGGTCGCCAAGGGCCGCACCGCACCGCGCAACCTGCTCGGTTTCATCGACGGCATCGTGGGCCCGCACACGACCGCCGAGCAGGAACGTGACCTGTGGCTGGCCGGGCCCCCCGCGGTCGCCGGCGGCACCCTGGCCGTACTGCGGCGCATGGAACTCGACCTGACACGGTTCGCCGCCCTGTCCGTCGCCGAACAGGAGGCCGTCTTCGGGCGGCGCCGGGCCAGCGGCGTACCCCTCTCCGGCGGCACCGTCGCCTCCGGCCCGGAACTGGGCGCCAAGACGCCCGACGGGCGCTATCTCGTCCCCGTGGACGCCCACGTGCGCAGGGCGAACCCCACCGCGGTCGGCGTCGGCCACATGCTCCGCCGCTCCTACAGCACCGACGAGCCCGCACCCGGCCTGCTCTTCATCAGCTTCCAGAACGACCTGCGGACCTTCACGGCCACGCTCACCCGCATGGACACCTCCGACGCCCTGCTGCCCTTCACCACCACGACCGCCGGCGCGACGTTCCTGATCCTCCCCGGCTTCGACCAACAACACCCGCTCGGCTCCTCTCTGTTCGGCTGAGGCGGACACCGCGGGCCTCCCGCCTGCGCGGTTGACAGGTGTGTGTGATCCGCACGATCACGCGGAGGGGCCGATGAGCTTTCCCGGGCCTCGGCCGGCAGAGTGGATCAGCGCAGTCCGGCGAAGAGATCGTTCTCGGGTACGGCCGCGTCGGTGGTGTCCTTGACGCGTACGAAAGTCTCCGTGCCCATCAACTCGCCGAACCTCTCCTTGCCCATCTTGAGGAAGAAGATGTTCTCGCCCTGACTGGCGTGCGCGGCCAGCGCGTCGAACTTCTGGCCGCTGAACGCGGTGGTGTCCACCCACGTGGTGATCTCGTCGTCGGGGAGGCCCATCTCGGCCATCGCGGCGGCCTCGGCAGGATCCGGCTCCGGCATGTCCTCCTGAAACTCGCGCACGGTCTCCCCGAACCGCCGCATCGTCGAGCGGGGCACCGTGGTCCAGTACACCTTCGGGGTCAGCGCGGTCATCTCCAGCGCCGCCATCGTGATGCGGTGGGCCTGGATGTGGTCGGGGTGGCCGTAGAAGCCGTTCTCGTCGTAGGTGACGACCACATCGGGTCGGTAGTGCCGCATGAGTTCCGCGAGCCGGGCGGCGCCTTCCTCCACGGGGGTCTGCCAGAAGGATCCGGGGGCGTCGTTGCTCGGCCAGCCCATCATCCCGGAGTCGGCGTAGTCCAGCATCTCCAGATCGCTGACCTTCAGGACGTCACAGCTCGCCATGAGTTCTTGACGGCGCATCAAGGCGACGGCCGCCGGATCGTGACCGGGATCGCCCGGCTTGACACCCCCCGGTCCGTCACCGCAGCCGCCGTCGGTACACGTCACGAGAACCGTGCGGATGCCTTCCGCCGCGTACCGCGCGAGGATCCCTCCGGTTCCGGTGGCCTCGTCGTCGGGGTGGGCGTGTACTGCCATGAGCGTCAGGGGCCGGTCAGTCATGAAACAGTCCTTCTGTAGAAATACGTCTTGCTACCGGTACGCGGCGGGCGTACCGCGATCCTGGGTCCCGATCCTGGTGGGGCGGACGACGCTGTGGTCTCCGAGTTCCCCGCCCGCGCGGCGGCGGTCCCCCGGTCGATGCAACCGTGCCGACCGGGCCGGCTGTTCCCGGGCCGACCGCTCAGCCGTACAGGCGGCGACCTGCGAATCCGCATTTCCCGTTCGATCCGCCCCTTGGGACCGGTGTTTCTCCCGCGTATGGGGTCGGCCCCGGCACTTGGCCGACGACGACGGCCGTCTCTACGACGCCGTCGCGGACAGCCTCTCCGACTTGGGCTTCGGGAGATCAACTCCCCGTCCGCTCACGCACCGCTCACGCAAACGGCCCCGGACGAGGAGTCCGAGGCCGAATAAAGCCCTCCCTGGGGAGAAACCCCAGGTCAGACCGTCAGTGCGTGGTGCCCCCGGCAGGATTCGAACCTGCGACACCCGCTTTAGGAGAGCGGTGCTCTATCCCCTGAGCTACGGAGGCGGACCTGAGACAGGGTAGCGGACTCGGCGTTCCGGGGTGGGCCTCGGGTTGTTTGGGGGAGGGGTGGCCAGGTAAGGGTGGGAGGTCGCCGGGGTGGTCGCGGATCGCGTCGACCGCAGGACGGTGAGCAGGGCGGTCACGATAAGCTCACCGGCCTTCCCGGAGTACTGCGGGTCACCTCCCGCCTGACCGTGAAGAAGATCAAGGCGGAAAGCTGAATACGGGGGCGAGAGGGACGGGCGAGAGGAACATCGGTGCAGCCGCTGCGAGGGGGTGATCCGCGGAGCGTGGGCGATTACCGGCTGCTGGCCCGGCTCGGGGCGGGTGGGATGGGGGTCGTCTACCTCGGGCGGTCGCCGGGTGGGCGGCTTGTTGCCGTCAAGGTGGTGCGGGAGCACTTCGGGCGCGATGCGCACTACCGGGCGCGCTTCTGTCGCGAGGTGGCGGCGGCCCGGACCGTGACCGGTACGTTCACCGCCCCGCTGCTGGACGCCGCTCCCGACGCGCGGGTGCCCTGGCTGGTGATGGAGTATCTGCCGGGGCTGTCGGTACGCGAGGCGGTGGAGGGGTACGGTCCGCTGCCGCCCGACCCGCTGCGGCTGCTGGCCGGCGCCCTGGCCGAAGCGCTCGTCGGTATCCACCGGGCGGGCCTGGCGCACCGGGATCTCAAGCCGGGGAACATCGTGCTGAGCGCCAACGGCCCGCGAGTGATCGACTTCGGGATCGCGCGGCCGGAGGACGCCACCGAGATCACCGTTCCCGGAGCGCTCCTCGGCACGCCCGGATTCATGTCGCCGGAGCAGGCGTCCGGCGCCGCCGCCGGGCCGGCCGGTGACGTCTTCGCGCTCGGCACGGTGCTGCTGTACGCGGCGACCGGGGGCGAGCCGTTCGACGCCGGCGACCGGGCCGCCACCCTCGAACGCGTCCGGTCGGCACGCGCGGACCTCGACGGCATCACGGACCGCAAGCTGCGCGCCCTGGTGGCGGCCTGTCACCACCGCGAGCCCGAACGACGCCTCTCCGCAGCCGAGTTGCTGAACCGGCTGGGCGAACCCGCCGCCTCCGTACACGGCACCCGCTGGCTGCCCGCACCACTGGCGGAGGCGATCGACCGGCGCGTCGCGGGGGGCGAACAACCGCCGGAGCCAAGGGAGAAGGTGGACAAGCCATTCGTAGCGCCTCTGGAGCCCGACGCGCTGCCCGGCGAAGCCACCGAGGACCCGCCGCCCCAGAGCCCCCTCCGGCATCGCCGCCGACTGCTCCTCGCCCTGGCCGCCGTGCCCGTGGCGGCCGGCGCCGCCGTGGTGCTCGTGAGAGGGACAGGAGCCGGGGGCGACAAGCCGGCGGAACCGCGTTCGGGATCCCCGAAGTCGCCGTCCGGCTCCGTTCCCGTCCCGCCCGCCGTCCCCGTCGCGCGGTGGACGACCAAGGTCCTCGACGACGACACGCGCTCTCCCGACCTCTACCGCGCGGGCAACATCGTCCTCGCCCGCAGCGAAGGGCAGCACGACGTCCAGGCCCTCGATCCGCGTACAGGCGAGAAGTTGTGGTCGCGCGCCACCTCCGAGAGCGGCCCCGAGGGCCAGGTCACGACCGGCCCGCACGGGGTGTATCTGTTCGACGCCCGTGCCGGGGACAGCACCGAGGAGTTCGTGCTGCGCGCCGTCCGCCCCGAGTCCGGGGCCGTCCGGTGGACGGCGCGCGTGCCGTTCTTCCCGTGGGGGACGGCCGCCACCGGATCGGTCCTCTGCGTGGCGGTACGCAACGACCTGCGGGGACTGGACGCGAAGAACGGCCGGCCCCGCTGGACCGCGCGCGCCACCGGGATGTCCCTCAACGCCGGCGCCGGGCTCGTGGTGGCGGGAGGCGACGGCGTACTGACCGCAGTGGACGCCGACAGCGGGCGGATCCGGTGGACGTACGAGATGCCGGAGTCACCGCAGTCCGCCCTTATCGGTGACGGCGTCGTCATCACCCGTGACACCCTGGGAACCGTCTACGCGGTCCACGCCGACGACGGCAGGGCCGCCTGGAAGCAGCGGATCGACTACCGGGGTTCCGTACGTCAGTTGGGGGGCGGCATGCTGTACGTGGCCGAGGCGGACGGCCGGATCCGCGCCCTGCGGGCGGCCACCGGAAAGCAGGTGTGGTCACGAGAGCCGGGCCGGGCGACGCCCGGCGGATCGTTCGGGCGGCCCGAGGCACTGGGCCTGTCCGGCGACACGCTCTGGGTCCGGGGGCAGGATCAGCTCGTGTACGCGCTGGACGCGGCCGACGGCCGCGTTCTGTGGAGTTACGAGGCCTCGGCCGGCGTCGGCTCGGCCGCCGATTCCGCCTCGGGAGCGCTGGCCGTCGCCGGACTCGTACTCCTGGGCACCACCGGCGGGAACGTCCTGGCCCTCAGTCCGCCCGACCGCTCGACCAACCGCCCGACCGGCCGAACGGAGTGACGCGTGGAACCGCTTGAGCCGGGCGACCCCCGTCACCTCGGGCAGTACCGGATCCTGGCCCGTATCGGCGCGGGCGGCATGGCCACCGTCTACCTCGCCCGGTCCAGGGGCGGCCGGGCCGTCGCGGTCAAGGCGGTGCACGCCCAGTACGCCCAAGACCCCTTCCACCGGGGCCGGTTCCGGTCCGAGGTGACGGCCGCCACGGCGGTCGGCGGCATGCACAGCCCGCCCGTCCTCGACTCGGACACCGACGCCGCGACTCCCTGGATGGCGACCGAGTTCCTGCCGGCGGTGTCGCTGCGCGAGGCGGTGGAGAGATACGGTCCGCTGCCCGCCGGCTCCGTGCGGCGGCTCGCCGCGGGGCTCGCGGAGGCGCTGGCCGCGTTCCATCGCACCGGGATCGTGCACCTGGACGTCAAACCGGCCAACGTACTGCTGACCGTGGACGGGCCGCGCCTGATCGACTTCGGTATCGCGGCGACCGCGCGATCCACCGGTCCCGCGGGCTCTCGGGGTTTCATGTCGCCGGAGCAGATGACCGGCGAGGCCGGTCCGCCGAGTGATGTCTACTCGCTCGGCGCGACCCTGGAGTACGCGCTCGGGGAGAGCGAGAGGGAGAGCGAGAGGGAGAGCGAGAGGGAGAGCGAGAGGGAGAACGGCGACCGGGAACGGGACGAGGAGTTGGCCGCCGTGATCGCGGACTGCCGGCGGTCCCCGGCCTCCGCCCGGCCCACCGCCGCCGAACTGACCTTGCGGCTCTCGTCGTTGGCGCCGCATCCGCCGGGCTCGGCGGACGGTCCCTGGCTGCCGCCGGCGGTGCTGGGCGCGATCGACCGGAACGCGAGCGCCGCGGTCAACCCGCCGGAGCCGGTACCCGTGCCCCGGCCACTCGCGCGGCGCCGGCTGCTCGCCGGGGGCATCGGCGCCTTGGCCCTGGCGGGGGGCGCCGCCGTCTTCGCGGCGCTCGGAGACGAGGGCGGGGGCGGGGGTGCCGACGAACTGGCGGGTGGGTCCAGGGCGGGGGGCGGCGGGGAGGTGGGGAGCGCCAACTCCCAGTCGCCGTCCGCGTCGCCGCCACCCTCGCCCTCGGCCCCGGCGAAGCCCGTCGTACTCGAACTCTCCATCACCGGCGACGGTCCCCTCAACTCCCTCACGTACGCGGTGAACGGCCGGCTCACCACGCTGAAGAACGTGCCCCTGCCCTGGCGCAAGACCGTCGAGGTGCCGCGCAGCGCCGGAAGCGTCGACTGGCGGCTGCGCTTCACCTTTCCCGCCGGCGAGGTCAGGTCCCGCGTGCTCCGGGACGGCTCCTCGGTCTACGACGAGAGCTACCCCATCGCTGCCGCGCGCGGCTTCCCCAACCTCTACCCCCATGACGTGGATACGGGCGGCAGCTCCGCGATCTCGGGATCCGTCCCCGGCGAGGGCGTCTAGGGTCGGCCTCCGACCTCGTGAAGAAGGGACACACCATGGTGAGATCGGTGAGCAAGGTCAGCCTTCTGCCGCACGACATGGGCAGCCTCAGCCGTACCGTTCCCTCCGCCCTGCCCGGCACGCTGTTCGTCCTGGGGTCGAACGGCGGCATGCGTGTGGCGGCGGACGCCGAATTCCCGCTGCTGTTCGGGCGGAACGAGCCCGAGGTCCATGTCTGCGTCGGCGCGGGCGATTCGTCCGTCAGCCGGCGGCAGGGGCTGATCGTGCGGGAGTCCTCGCGCTGGATGGTGCGCAACACCGGCAAGTTGCCGATCCGGTTGCCCGGCTCACGGCTCGTACTGGGTGGCGACGACGCCGAGTTGGCGGCCGGGTACACGCCTCTGTTCGTCGTCTCGCCACGGCAGGAGCACCTTCTGGAAGTACGGATCGCCGCCGCGTCCGCACCGTCGCCCGGTCCGGGGAACACGACGGAGGCGTACGAGGCGGCGACGTACGACCAAGGGGTGCGGAAGCTGAGCCCCACCGAGAAGCTGGTGCTCGTCTGCCTCGCCCGGCGCTATCTGAGCAACGAGCCGCAGCCGCAGCCGCTGGCCTGGACGCAAGTGGCCTTCGAACTGGGCCGGTTGAGGCCGGGGGAGCGGTGGGGGCCGAAGCGGGCGGCCCATATCGTCGCCAAGGTGCGCAAGCGGCTCAGCGAGAAGGACAACGTCGTGGGGCTCATGGAGAAGGAAGTCCCCCCGCCGGTCGGGAACGCCCTCAATCACAACCTCATCATGGATCTCCTGGTCACCACGACGATCGTGAGAGCGGATCTGTCCCTGCTCGGGGACTGACGACACGTCGTCCGCGGCGAGCGCGACCGCCTCCTTCGGGACCCCTCCCCGAGGAGGCGGCCGACAATGAGGCCCGCTCAATGGGGCCCGCTCAATGAGGCGCCGCCCGTTCCGTGACAGGGGGAAACGACGATGAATGACCAGACACCCGCGCCGCCGCCGTATCCGCCGCCGTATCCCCCGTCGTATCCGCCTCGCCTCGGGGCCCGCGTGTGCGACCCGTTGGCCGTCGGTCTCGGCAACGCCTCCCTGCTCGGCCTCGGCTACTTCATGATGGGGCGGCGCAAGCTCGCCGTCGCCGCCGTGACGGGCAGCGTCGTCCTCGTCTCCGTCCTCGTCTCGGTCGCCCGTCCGTGGTGCGAGATCGCCGTGCTCGGGTGGTGGGTGGCTGTCGTCGCGCACGGGTGCTACGCGGCGGGCAGGGGCGCAGGGGGCCGGCACGGTCTGCGGGGCCCCGCGCTGCGCAAGCGGCGCCTGATCGCGCTCGGCGTCACCGTGCCGGTGCTGCTGGGGGTGGGGCTGCTGCGGTACGACGCCTCGCGGATCGAGCGGAGCGTCGACGAGGCCCGCGAAAGCGGCGACTGCGCACGGGTGTTGGCCGCCCAGGGCAGGGTGTGGTTCGGCCACCGCGCGGCCGACGCGCCCCTGACCGCCCGCGGTGACAGGACCCTCGACGCGTGCCAGCGGCTGCGGACCGCGAAGGGCGAGCTGACCGCCGGATCCGCCGGTGACATCGGTGAGTTGAAGGCGGGCTTCGACACGCTCTCCTCGGTCCTCGCCGAACCCGGCAACGACAGGACTGCCGGCGTTGTCCTGGACGGCTTCCTCGACGGAGTACCCGAGGGTAAGAACCCGTGCGACGCCGTCACGGTCACGGACTGGCTCCGCAACCGGCCGCCGACCCGCGACGCGCTGGACCGGTCGCGCGACGCCGCCCGGCGGGCCGCGCCGGCCGCGCTCGTCGGGTGCGGCGACGACCTCACGGCGGCGCGGGACTGGGCGAAGGCACGTACGAACTACCAGCGGCTGCTTGACGGGTATCCGGGTCACGAGCTGGCGGCCGACGCCCGGAAGGGAGTCAGAAAGGCCACGCTGACCATCGAGTTGGCACACGTCCGCGGACTCCTTGAGGACACGACCGGCGGCACCCGGGCCGACTACTGCTCGAAGCCCGCCAAGTACAGCGGTGCCCCGCCCTACCGCAAGGGGGTCAACCGCGCGATGTTCACCGGCAACGACGAGTACACGGACAAGCTCCCCGCCCGCTGGCGGACCACCGACGCGGCGCGCGCCGTGCTGGTGGTCTGCGCGGACGACGACAAGAACGGCGACGGCGTCCAGACCTGCCCGTACGAGAACAAGCTCACGCCCAACTTCCCCAGGAACGTGACGTTCCACAAGATCGCCATCCCGGTGAAGGTGTACGAGCTGCGGACCGGGAAGCTCGTCGCCGACCGCAGGGTGCAGATCAGCGGCACGAGTTGCCCGCGCGTCCTCTCGTACACCACCTACGGCCCGACCGACTTCGGTCCGCCGTCGGACCAGTACGTCAAGGCGTCGAAGGACGACGTACGGTCCGCCTTCGAGCCGCTGATCGACCGCTGAGGCGCCCTCCCCCGATCAGGGGGAGTCGGCGGAGAGGGCACAACCCGGCGGGGCTTCGGGCGTTTGGGTCGGTGATGGAAGGTGGCCGATGAGAGCCCTGCCCGATCCCGTGTGGCCCGTGGTCGTTCTGGCGTTGATCCAGGTCGGCGACGGGATTCTCTGTATGGGGCCCGTTCGGTTCGTACGCGAATGCTTCGAGGGCGTGAAGTTTCCGCGCGAGTGGTGGTGGGTCACGCCCCCCGTGAAGTTCGCCGCCGCCGTGGGGCTGATCGCCGGGATCTGGGTTCCCGTACTCGGGGGCGTCACCGTGTGGGCGCTGGTGATCTATTTTCTCGTGGCTGTCTTCATACACGTCCGGGCGCGGGACTTCGGCCGCAATCTGTTCCTCAACGCGGCGGGCATGCTGGTCATCTGCCTGCTGGTCGCCTTGTACAGCTTCGGCCTCTGAGGCCCGCGCGGGGCGCTCCCGAAAAGGGGCCGGAGGAGGGTGTGTGAGGGTTGCGCCGCAGGGAACGCGACTACTCACAAAGGCTGTTGACACTCCGTTTGGCAACAGAGATCATCAACAACTCTACAGCAGGAAGCACTTCACCTTCACGCCCGTGGCACCCGAGCCCCGCCCCCTCCGATCGGGCGGGGCTCCGGTTCGGTGCCGCACTGTGGAGAGTGCAGCGGAGGCAGAGATCAACGGGGCACGGGGAAGCATGACGAGCGTGGCAGCCGCCGCCACCATCGCGTTGGCGGTCGTTTCCGGCTGAGCGTTTCACGGTCCCGGAGAGACGATCCGAGAGGACACGACAGGTCTTGACGCACTCGGCGACCGAAAGCACTCACCGTTCCGGCACCCAGCGGGACGGCTCCCATCCGCGCGGTTTTCACCCGCACGGGACTGACAAGCACGGCACGGAGACGCACGGTACGGAGACGCACGGAACCGACAAGCACAGCAACGAAACGCACGGCGAGACGCATGGAACCGACAAGCACGGCAACGAGACGCACGGCACCGACGCGCACAGTTCCCACCCGCACAGTGCCCGTCCGCTGCGCATCCGGATCCTCGGGCCCATGGAGATCAGCGGTCGGGGAGAGGACCGGACTCCGTCCGCCCCGATGGCACGGCGGCTGCTCGCCGCCCTGCTGCTGCACGCCAACGAACAGGTACGGACGTCCACCCTCATCGACGAACTCTGGGACGGTGAGCCGCCCCGGCTGGCCCGCAAGACCATCCAGACCTACGTGTACCAGCTCCGAAAGCCGCCGGCCTCCGCGGGGGGCGCCGGCGGGCCCGGAGAGCGGGTCGAGACCTGTCCGAACGGATACCGGATCCGGCTCGCCCCCGACGAACTGGATCTGTGGCAGTTCGAGCGGCATCTCGCGCGGGCGCGCGCCGATCTGGGCGACGGTGACCCCGAGAGCGCGGCCCGCACGCTGCGGCTCGGGCTCGCCCTGTGGCGCGGCGACGCGTTCGCCGACATCGAGACCGGCCCGGCGCTGGCCGCCCGCGTCGCGCAGTTGGCGGACGCCCGCCTCGGCGCCCTGGAGCTGCGGGTCGAGGCCGATCTGCGGCTCGGCCGGCACCACCGGCTGATGGGTGAGCTGCGGCAGCTCACGGCCGACCACCCGCTGAACGAGGAGTTCGCCGCCCAGCTCATGCTCGCCGCCTACCGGTCCGGTCAGCGCGGTACCGCACTGGAGACCTTCGGGCAGCTGCGCCGCGATCTGGTGGACGAGCTGGGTATCGAGCCGTCGCACCGGCTCCAGCGGCTCCAGCGCGACGTACTGAACGAGGCGCCGTCGCTGGACCTGGCGCCGGGCCGGTCCGCCGGGCCGGCCACCGTACGGGCCGCCGCCCCCGCGGCCACGAACGGGCGGCCCCGTGACGAGGTGATCGCCCAACTCCCGGCGGACACAGCGGATTTCGTCGGTCGGCGGGCCGAGCTGGCCCGTATCGTCACGCATGCCAAATCGGGCAGCGACCCGCATCTGTCGGCGCCTCAGATCGTCAACGTCCTCGGCGGAGCCGGCTCGGGCAAGAGCACCGTCACCGTCCGCGCCGCGCATCTGCTGCGCGAGCACTTCGCGGACGGCCAGTTCCACGTACGGCTCCACGACGAGGCCGACCGGCCGACCGACCCGGCGGCTGCGCTGCGCTCCCTGCTGCGGGACATCGGTATGCGGGTGTACGAACTGCCCGACCAGGTCGATGAGTTGGCCCGTATCTTCCGCAGCTGGAGCGTGGACCGGAGTCTGCTGCTCGTCCTGGACGACGCGGCCGGCCCCGAGCAGGTGCTGCCGCTGCTGCCCGGCGGTTCCCTGAGCGCGGTCCTGGTCACCTCGCGCGTACGGCTGCCCGGCCTGCCCGGCGCGGCCAATGTCGAGCTGGGACCGATGGAGACGGACGACGCCGTCGAACTGCTCGCCTCGCTCGCCGGGGCCGACCGCGTCGGCGCGGACGTCGCCGCCGCCCGCCAGACAGTGCACCTGACCGGCAACCGCGCGCTGGGCGTACGGGCGGCGGGTGAGAAGCTGGCGGCCCGCCCGATGTGGTCCGTCACCGAACTGGCCGCCCGGCTGGCCCCGGAACACCACCGGCTGGCCGAGCTGGGCAGCGGTTCCCTCGACGTCCTGGGCCGGCTGGCGGGCGCGTGCGCGCGGCTCGCCGAGCCGGACAGCAGGGCGCTGGACTGCCTGGCCCGCGCCGGGGCCGTCCCGTTCGACATCCCCCGCGCGGCGCGGGCCCTGGCGATGGACACCTGGGCCGCCGAACTCGTGGTGGGGCGGCTCCTGGACCACCACGTGGTGGAGATCGCCGAGTCGGCGCCGGGCGCCGCGACGGTCTACCGCATCCCCGAGCTGATCCGCCTCGTCGCCCAGACGCAGGCCCAGGCGCAGGCGCAGGACATGGCGGTCGCCGAGCTGCGGCTGATGTCGGGGACGCCGCAGCGGGCAGGGCAGGCGGCCGTGCCGTGCTTCAACTCGGTACTTTCGACGACGGGGTGACCCGGTTCCAGGGCGTGTTGCGAAAGTAGCGCCGTCCGCCCGGAGGGCGGGGCCGACGGCGTCTGGTGCGTGCGATCGCAAGGCGGAGGATCTCCCTCGTACTGGGCGTACTCGGGAGACTCCGACAACGCGGCGAGCGTGCGTGCCAGGCGTCGTCGGCCAGGCGGGACTTTCGCAACACGCCCTAGCTCCCCGCTCCGGAACGGCAGTGGCCCGGCCCCCGCGCTTCACGGCGCGGGGGCCGGGCCACACTCCTCGGTGGAGCCTCAGTGCACGCTCTCGCGCGTCGGCTTCTCGTCGGGCGCGCCCGGCGTTGCCGACGGCTCGTCCGGCGCCTCGCGCAGTCCGAACTTCTTGTGGAAGCGCGCCAGCGGCGCCGGTGCCCACCAGTTGGCGCGTCCCGCCAGCCGCATGAACGCGGGCACCAGCGCGCCTCGTACCAGCGTCGCGTCCATCACGACCGCGATGGCCAGCCCCAGACCGATGGCCTTGAGGTACGAGATCCCGGACAGGACGAAGCCCAGCCACACGATGGCGATCAGTCCCGCCGCAGCGGTCACCATCGCGCCGGTGCGCTCCAGCCCGCGTGCCACCGCGAGTTGGTTGTCCCCCGAGCGGTCCCACTCCTCCTTGATACGGGAGAGCAGGAACACCTCGTAGTCCATCGACATGCCGAACGCGATGCAGAACAGCAGCACCGGCACGGTCCAGGTGATCGTGTCGGTGACCGTGAAGTCGCCGACGATTCCCTCCAGATGGCCGTCCTGGAAGCCCCACACCAGCACACCGAACGTGGCGCTGAGGCTGAGGCAGTTGAGGACCAGTGCCTTCAGGGGCAGCACCAGCGACCCGGTGAACAGGAACAGCAGGACGAACGTCGTGACGCCGATGATCGCGAGTGCCGCCGGCAGCTTGTCGTACATGGAGTCCAGTGAGTCCACCAGCTCCGCCGCCGGGCCGCCGACCTGGACGTCGTACGGCGCCTCGGCCGCCCGGATGTCCTTGACGAGCTTCTCGCCCTCCTCGCTCAGCGACTCGCTCTTGGGGATCACCGAGAGATACGTGCTGTTGTCCGCGCTGAACCGCTCCGAGCCCGGTCCTGGCGGTGCGACCTGCTCACCGGCGGCGAAGGAACCGGCCTCGCTGTCGACCCGCGCCACGTTGCCGAGCGTGGAGAGCTTCTGCGCGTACGCGTCGGTCGAACGCTCCCCGGTCGGCGGGGTGTCGTTCAGCACCACGTTCAGCGCCTGCGACTCCTGCGCGCTGAAGTCCTCCCGGATGATGTCGCTGATCTGCCGCGACTGGGTGTCGGCGGGCAGTACGCGGTCGTCGGCGAGGCTCATGTGCAGGGACAGGAACGGCGAGCCGAGGAAGAGCAGCAGCCCGATCACGGCGACGGCGACCGGGAGGGGGAAGCGCATCACGGTGGTCGCGAGGCGGTACCAGAAACGCTCGGCCTCCGGCTTCGGGGGCCGCTCCTCCTTGCCGTGGCCCAGGACCCGGATGCGGCCCTTGTCGATCCGCGGGCCCAGCGCCTTCAGCAGCGCGGGCAGGAAGGTGATGGAGACGATCGCCGCCAGCAGGGCGGTCGGGATGCCCGCGTACGCGAAGGACCGCAGGAAGTAGAACGGGAAGACCAGCAGGCCCGCGAGGGCCAGCGCGACCGTCACCGCCGAGAACAGGACGGTACGGCCCGCGGTGCGCAGCGCGGTCGCGATGGCCGTGTCCGTGTCGGCGCCGCCGTGCAACTCCTCGCGGTAGCGCTTGAGGAGGATCAGGGCGTAGTCGATGGCCAGGCCGAGTCCGAGTCCGGTCGCGACGTTGGTGGCCAGCACCGAGACATCGGTGAACAGGGTGAGGATACGGAGCGTCAGCAGGACGGACACGATGGTCAGTCCGGCGACCATCAGGGGCACCAGCGCGGCCACCACACCGCGGAAGACGAACAGCATCACGACCAGCAGCACCGGGAAGGTGACCATCTCGATCAGGAGGAGGTCGTCCTGCGTGGTGTCCGTGATCTCCTTGTTGGCGACCGCGACGCCGCCGACGCGGGTGTCCAGGCCCTCGACCTTGGTGTCGTACTCCGGCTGGATCCGCTCCAGCGTCTCCTGCACCTGGTCCTCGTCGCCGGTGATCCGCACCAGGACCATGGCACTGTCGCCACCCTCGCCGCGCAGGGCCGGGGCCTTGCCCAGCGTCCAGTAGGACAGCGCCTGCTCGACCCCGTCCTCGGCGCCGATGCGCTCGGTCAGCCGGGCGCCGGCCGCGCCGACCGCCGGATCGTCGACGCCCCGCTTGTCCGAGACCAGCAGGGTCAGATTGGGGGCACCTGAACCGAATCGTCCGTCAAGAACCTCGGCCGTCCGCGCGGACTCGGTGGAACTGTCGGTGAACCCACCGGCGGAGAGAGTCGATATCACGCCACCGCCCAGCGCTCCCGCGAGCACCAGGAGCACACCGGAGAGATAGAGGACCAGCCTGCTGCGGTGTGTGGTGAATCTGGCCAGTGAGGCGAACATTCGGCAACCTTTCAAGCGGGGAACGCCGTTTCCGGTGGCGGCGTGTCGATCCCGTTCACACGATCAAGGCTAGGGAGCCCGCGAGCCCACTGGCAATGACAACCCGCCTCGAACCGGCCGAAGTTGATCGTCCGACAGGCCCGATTCGGCCCTGATCCAGGCCCGTTCGAGGCCCGTTCGGGGCCCGAACCGCGCGTGATCGAGCCATCGTTCGGTGCACGATCGAGCCACCTCAGGGCAGTTGGGCAGCATGCTCCCCGACTACGGTCCCCCAGCGCGTGAATGCGCACAATGACAGGTGTATGCGGGTCATTTCCTGGATGACTGCTATATCTAACGGCCGCTTCCCCCTCCTAAATTGCGACGAGAACAGGCGACACCAGTCGAGGGCAATCCGAGACATTCCCTGGAGGGGAAAGCGAATGAGCCAGCGTGAGAGGACCGCGGTCATCGGCGGAGGGATGGCCGGATGCGCCGCCGCCAAAGAGTTGCTCAAGGCGGGCCGCGAGGTGGTCATTTTCGAGGCGGCTGCCGGACTCGGCGGCCGGGCCCGTTCGTGGCACCGTCCGGAGATCGAGCCCTCTGTCGGCATCAACCTCTGGTTCACCAGCTTTTACAAGCTGATGTTCGAGCGAATTCGCGAGTACGGGCTTGAGGACCAGCTCGTGGAGATGTCCAACAACGTCATCGTCGTGGACAAGGGCGAGCCCGCCGAGCTGCTCTCCGACTCTCTGCGCAGCCTGCTCACGTACAAGCACGTCGGCCTCAAGGACCGGATCGGCTTCCTCACCGGCACGATGAAGGAGACGCTCAAGCGCAAAGAGCTCGACATCTTCGACCCGGTCAAGCTGGCGCCGTTCGACGACGGTACGACCGCGGCCGAGTACGCCCTCAAGAGCCTGTCGCAGCGCGGCTTCGACAATCTGCTGCGTCCCGAGATCGAGTCGTTCTGGCTGTGGCGCTGCGAGGACATCTCCGCCGCCCACGTACGCGCGATGCAGGCGCAGGTCGCCGGCGCGAAGTTCTACGTGTTCCGCAACGGCATGGAGGTCATCGCCGAGCGCAACGCCGAGGGCGCCGACATCCGGCTGGAGACCGAGGTCACCGACCTCCAGGTGACGGACGGTCGGGTGCACATCACCGCGCGGTCGGCGGACGGTGAGAGCAACTCCGAGGTCTTCGACGACGTCGTGGTCGCCACGACCGCGCCGGTCGCCGCGAAGCTGACGGCCGCGCTGCCGAACGACATCGTGGGCCGCGACACCCGTGAGTTCCTGGAGACCCAGGTGTACGAGCCCGCGCTGTCGGTCTCGTACCTGGTCGACTTCAGCAGCATGCCGTCCGAGGCGCACATCGTGGCCGCCGGCGCGGACGACCCGCCGGTGAAGACGATCATCACCTTCCCGCGCAAGGTCAAGGACGAGCAGGGGCGTTCGGTCGACAAGCACCTCGCGTTCGTCTACCCGGGCCGCGCCGAGACGCGCCGGCTGCTCACGCTGTCGCCGGAGGAGCAGTACGCCGAGACGACCCGGCTGGTCACCGAGTTGTGGCCGGACTTCCCGGTGGACGAGGCGGAGCCGTTCGAGATCGCCGTACGCCCGCACGCGATGCCGCTGCCCGCGCCGGGCCGCTACCGGATGTCCGCGCGGGTCATCGGGCTCCAGCACGCGCCGGTGGTCTTCGCGGGCGACTACTTCACCGCGCCGATCTCGGAGGCGGCGATGCTCTCCGGCATCCGGGCCGCCGAGAAGCTGACGACGGCCGGAAAGCTGGCGACGGCCGGCTGATCCGGGACGACGGCGGAAGGGAGAGGGGAGAAGTCATGGATGCGACGTCTGCCTCCGGCACGGGTTCGCCGTCCGGCGCGGGTTCGCGGTCCGGCGCGGCGGCCAGGTCCGGCACGGGCGCCGTGGGCGCCCGGAGCACCGCCCCGCCCCGTACGCGCTCCGGCGCCGCCACAGGCCGGACGGCCGAGGCTGCTTCCGGCCTGGCGGCCACGTCCCGCTCCGGTACCGGTGCCGTCCGGAGCGACGCTCCGCGTGGTACGCGCTCCGCCGCGTCCGCCTCCGGCACGGAGACCGTCGACGGCGCGCACTCCGGCACCGGCGTACAGGCGGAAGCGGGACCGCCCGGCACGGCCGGGGTCGGGAGCGGTGTCAGCGCTGCTACGACCCCCGGTGCCGCCGGCCGGCCCGCGGCAGCCGACGAGGCTCCCGCCGGGCGCCCCGTCACCGGGGCCCGAGACCGGCTCGTCGCGTATGCGCGGCTTGCCAAGTTCGAGTTCGTCCTCGACTACTACCTCAGCATGCTCGTGCTGTGGACCGCCCTCGCGAGCGGTGTGCGGTTCGCGCCCGACACGCTGACCACGCTGCTCCTCTTCCTCCTGGGCGAGATCGGCGTCATCTCCGCCGTGATGGCCCTCGACGACGTCAACGGCATCAGGGACGGCAGCGACCGTGCCAACTACCTCGGCACCGGCGGCACCCCGCTGCGGCCCCTGGAGCGAAAGCCCCTGCTCACCGGGGCGCTGACGGTGCCTCAGGCCACCCGGTTCGGGTATCTGAGCCTGCTGTGGGGCACGGTCTTCTGGACGGCGTCGGCCGTCACCGCCCCCGAGCAGCCGATGTGGGCGCTGGTCGTCACCGGGCTGGTCCTGTTCTGCGGCTTCCAGTACTCCTGGGGACTCAAGCTCAGCTACCGGGGCCTCGGCGAAGTCCTCATCATGGGCTGCCCGTTGGTCATCGTCGTCGCGCCGTACGGCTTCGTGACCGGTCACCTGCCCGCCACCGTGCTCGTGCAGGCCGTGCTCTTCGGTCTGTGGCAGATCCTTGTCTCCTGCTACTCCAACACCAAGGACATCAGCGGGGACGCGGCCGTCGGCCGCAGCACTGTCGCGGTGCACGCCTCGGCCCGCGGCAATCTGATCTTCATCGGCGCGCTCTCGGCGGTCGACCTGCTGCTGATCGTCGGAGCATCGGCCGTGGGCTGGGCACCGTGGTGGTTCTTCGCCGCCCTGTTGCCCGAAATGGCGCTGCGGCTGCGCCAGTTCACCTCCTTCAGCCGCAACGGCGACGCACTGCTGGCACGCAGGCGAGGAGTGGTGGCGTTCCGGACGGGCGTCGCCGGCATCGTCCTGGCCAACCTCATCCACTTCGCGAGCTGAGGGGCGACGGCCGCCGCCCGAGCAGGCGGCGGCCCGAACTCCGGACAGGACACACCGACATGGGTACCAAGAACAAACCGACCGGACTCGGCCTGCTCTTCGACGAACACGCGCAGGCGGGCCGCAGCACCCGCTTCCATCTCAGCCGGCCCTTCGACATCGCACCCGGCGCGGGCACCGAGTTCAGCGTGGCCGGTCTCGCCGAGCTGGTCCAGGAGACCTCCGGCCTGCTGTACGAGGCGGGCGCCCGGCCCGGCGACCGGGTCGCCATCGCCAAGGACAACCACTGGGACTACCTGCTCATCGCCTGCGCCACCGCCCGCTTCGGCGGCCTCCCCGTACTGATCGCCGGCAGCCTCCCGGCCCAGACGCTCGGCACCGTACTCAAGCGCGCCGAGGCGCAGTTGCTCGTCACCACCGCCGACATCCTCAGCTCCGCCGACGAGCAGGGTGTGGACCTCAAGTCCTTCGTCCCGCGCACGCTGACCGTCGGTGCCGCGCTCCCCGGCACGGTGTCGCTGGACGACCTGCGCGGAGCGCGTACCCCGAAGGTGTTCCGTACGGCCAGCTACGAGCCGATGGTGGCCACCCACACCTCGGGTACCACCGGAGTGCCCAAGCTGGTGGTGCACTCCGTCGACACCGTCCTCGGCCACCTCGGCCGTACGGAGTCGCTGCGCTTCCCGATCGTCGCCATGAAGCGCTCCGACACGGTGGCCACCGCCACCCCCTTCAACCACATGCGGATGATCACCTGGAGCACCGGCACGCTGAAGCTGGAGCCGAAGGCGGCGATGCTTCTCGCCGACGCCCAACCGGCCACCGCGGAGCGGATGTTCGCCGAGCGGCGGCCGACCTATCTGGAGGCGCTGCCCGCCACCTACATCGGCTGGCAGCAACTGGCGGAGAAGCGACCGGAGTTGTACGCGGACGTGCGGCTCTACGTGAGCACCTTCGACGCCATCCACCCGCCCACGGTCCGCCGGTTCCTCAACGCCAGCAAGCGCCGCTTCCCGACCTGGCTCCAGGGCTGGGGCCAGTCGGAGACCGGTCCCATGACGTTCCGTCTGCTCACCCGCAGGGCGCTCGCCGCCAAGGGCGACCGGCACCCCACGACGCGCGACGTCGGCCGCCCGATCCCCGGCTTCACCGGGATGAAGGTGGTGGACCCGGCGACGATGAAGCCGGTCCCCAACGGCAAGCCCGGCGTGCTGCTCACCCGCACCGACGGCCGCTGCATCGGCTACCTCGGCGAGTCCCGCCGCTGGAACGAGAAGGCGCGCGGCAAGTGGTGGAACACCGGCGACTACGGCCTGCGCACCGCAGCGGGCGCGTTCCGTCTGCTGGACCGCGAGGTGGATGTGATCCCCGGCATGAGCTGCATCGAGCTGGAGGACGTACTGGCCGACCGGCTGCCGCAGCTGCTGGAGGCGGCCGTGATCGGCATTCCGGGCCAGCTCCCGCTGCCGGTGGTGTGCACGGCCGACGGCTCGCTCGACGAGACGGAGTGGCGGCGCGCGACCGCGGACCTGCCGGAGCTGGGCGCGCCGCGGGTGCTGCCGCTGGAGGAGATCCCGCGTACGAGCACGGGCAAGGTGCGCCGGGTCGAGCTGCGCGAGCGGCTGCTGGGCGAGGAGACGTACGGCACGGGGCGCTGGACCTGACTGGACCTGACTGGACCTGAAGGGACAACGCGCGGCCCGTGAGCCGCGCGACTCGGTGAACGTTCGTTGGGAAGGAAGCGCACCCGCCATGGCAAAGGCATCGGCAAAGGCAGCGGCAGAGGCAGACGCGGAGACGGGCACGCACGTCGACGTGGCCGTCGTCGGCGCCGGGATCGCCGGTCTCACGGCCGCGTACCGGCTGAAGGAAGCCGGCCGCGCGCCGGAGGTCTTCGAGGCCGACAGTGACGTCGGCGGCCGGATGCAGGCGCGAAAGGAGGACGGCTGGCTGGTGGAGAAGGGCACCGAGACCCTGGCCTCGCACGGCTACCCGGCCACCTGGCGGCTGATCAAGGACGTCGGTCTCGACCGGGACGGCGGGGTGCTCAAGGTCGGCAGCCTGGCCGGTGTCTGGCGGGGCGGCAAGGCGCACGCGGGCAGCGGGCACTGGGTGGGCACCCTCACCGGCGCCGGGCTGTCGCTCGGCGGCCGGATGGCCATGACCGGGATGCTGGGGGGACTGCTGCCGTCGCTGGGCAAGGTCAGCACGCGGCGGCCGGGGGAGAGCCCGCTCGGCCTGCGTACGGTCGCCGAGTTCGTCGACGGCAAACACCCCGACCTGCACGACTATCTGCTTCAGCCGGCGGCGAGCACCGGCTGGGCCTGGGACACCCGGCGGTCGTGCGTCGCGCCGCTGGTCGCCACGATGGTCGCCACCCGTGGGCTGCACGGCTGGCGCACCTACCGGGACGGCATGGACTCGCTCGCCCGGAAGGTCGCGGACCGGCTGACCGTGCACACCGGGAGCGCCGTCCAGGAGGTCACCGAGAGCCCCGACGGCGGCGTACGGCTGGTCTTCGCCGACGGGCGGGTGGTGACAGCCCGTGAGGCCGTACTCG
The DNA here is from genome assembly GCF_044458565.1 of Streptomyces sp. NPDC050433. Classification (NCBI taxonomy): domain Bacteria; kingdom Bacillati; phylum Actinomycetota; class Actinomycetes; order Kitasatosporales; family Streptomycetaceae; genus Streptomyces; species Streptomyces sp. NPDC050433. The sequence continues at coordinate 74,191 of NZ_JBITIB010000034.1, forward strand.
CGGTGCCGGCGCCGGTGGCCAGGAAGCTGTACCCGTCGGCGCCCGCCGAGGAACTGCCGTTCCTGGACGCCGTGTCGTACTCCCGGATGATCCGCGTGACCTGTCTGGTCGACCGGCCCCTGGCGGTCCGTCAGTCGCGCGGCACGAAGAAGGTCTACGCGCTGCTCATCCCGGAGAAGGAGGACGGCTATCTGGCCGGTCTGACCTTCGAGCACTTCAAGGCCGCGAACCGGGCGCCGCGCGGTCAGGGACTGGTCAGCATGCTGACGGCGGCAGCCGCCACCGACGAGCTGATCGACCAGCCCGACGAGGAGGTCGTCGAGGCGCTGCTCGGGCGCGCGACGAAGTATGTGCCCGAACTGCGTTCGGCGCTGCGCAAGTCGTACGTTCACCGCTTCCCGTACGCGGCCCCCGAGGCCACCCCGGACGCGCTGCGGCTCCAGGGCGCCTTCCTGGACCGGCCCGTGCGGGCGGTCGACTTCGCCGGGGACTGGGTCTTCCAGCGGCCCACCAGCGAAGCCGCCGTGCAGGCGGGGGAGTTGGCCGCCGAACGGATCCTGTCGCGGCGGCGGAGCCCCGCCACCGCGGAGGGACCGGTGGGGACCGTGCACTCCTGACACACTCGTCCCACGTGTCACGGGGCCGCCCGCTCTCCGAACTCTCGGTGGATCGGGCGGCTTTCCCATGCTCGGAGGGGGTTTCCCTGATCGTCGCGCGGCTGCCCGACGCACTGTCAGTAAGCGTGCACTGACTGAGCCTTGACCGATCGTTGGACGGGGCCTGTGAGGTTCCGGGGGTCAGAGATACGAGTCGGTCGTGCGAACAACATGAGCCACGGGGGCTGGAATGCGCGCGCAGAGCAACGAAGGAACAAAAGCCACCATACGGATCGTCAAGACGGCCCGGACGGCCCGGACGGGCTGGACGGACGGCGAATCGGCGCGGTCCGCCGCACAGCCCACCACCCTGCCCACGGCACGGTCCTCCACAACCTCACCCATCACGCCACCCACCACGCACCAGCGGGCGCGTTACGCGCTCACCTCACGGGTCGGCAGGGACACGGAACTGGCCGATCTCAAGGCCCGCGCCACCGCACCGAACGGGCAGGTCCTCACGCTCACCGGCCCGGTGGGCGTGGGCAAGAGCAGGCTGGCCGACGCGCTCTTCGAGCAGATATCCGGCGACTTCGCCGACGGCGGGCGCTATGTCGAACTGGACACGCTCAGGCTGCGGGACAGCGACCCCGACGGCGGGCTCGCCCGCGCGGTGGCGGAGGCGCTGGAACTGACGCCCGGTTCCGCGGACGGCAACGGCGCCGGCGACACGCCGCTCGATCTGCTGCGGGACTATCTCGGCGGGCGGGACTTCCTGCTCGTACTGGACTGCGGCAGCCGGCCACCGCACGGCATCGCCGAGCTGTGGGAGGCGGTCGCCGCAGCGGCCCGGCGGCTGTGTCTGCTGACCGTCAGCACTCAGGTGCTCGGGATGTACGGGGAGCACCGCGTCCCGCTCTTCCCGCTCGCGGTGCCCACGCCGCACGACACGGCCGACCTCGCCCGGCTCGGGCAGGTCGACTCCGTACGGCTGCTGGTGGACCGCACGAAGGCGGTACGGCCCGGATTCCGGCTCACGCAGGAGAACCGCGAGACCGTCGCCAGGCTGTGCCAGATGCTCGACGGGATGCCGCTCGCGATCGAACTGGCCGCGTCGCGGCTGAAGGTGAGTTCGCCGCGTGTGCTGCTGGACGAGCTGAGTACGGGCACGGGCACGGGTTCGGGCACGGGCACGGGTACGGACTCCGCAGCTCCGGAGGCCGAGGTCGACACGCTGGGACTTCCGCCCGCGTCCGTCGAACTCCTCGTACGGCTCGGGGTGTTCACCGAGAGCTTCGGTGTCGCCGAGGCCGCCGGGGTGTTCGAACTCCCCCTGGACATCACCCGGCAGGCGCTGGAGGAGATGGTCGACCACAGCGCGCTGCTCACCGAGGAGCAGCGGGACGGCAGCATCCGGTTCTGGATGCTGCGCAGCTCCCGCGCGCGGGCCCTGGAACACCTCAGGCGGCAGGACGCGCTGGGGCCCGTCCGGGCCGACCACGCCGTGTTCTTCATCCGCCAAATGCACGGCATCCGAAGGGAGTTGGAGGGGCCCGGCCAGACGGTCGCACTGGAGCAGTTCGGGCACTGGCACCAGGACGTGTTCGCCGCGCTGGAGTTCCTGGTCGAGTCCGGCAACGGCGAGGCGGTGGCGACGCTCGCCACGGCGGCCCAGCCGTACTGGCTGCTGCGCGGCGAGGTGGAGAGCGCCACGCACTGGCTGTCCGCCGCGGTACGCCTCGGCATCGACCGGCTCCTGGTACGGCTCGCCACCCTGGAAGCGCTCGGTGAGGCGCTGCTCCTGACCGACGACCCGGCGAGCGCCAAACCCTGGCTGAACGAGGCTCTCACGGCGTACGCCGAACTGGCCGACGGAGCGGGGGTCGCGACCGTACGCCAGCACCTGGCCAGGCTCGCCCAGATCGAGCGGAACCTGCCCGCCGCCGAGAACCTCCTGACGCTCGTGCTGGCGGACCTCGACCCGAGGGGCGGCGGCCAGTGGTGCCGGGGGGCCGTCCTCGCCCGCCTGGCGGAGGTCCGCCGCGACCGGGGCGACACGGCGTCGGCGGCGCGGCACGCGACAGAGGCGGTACGCCTCTTCGAGCGGGCGGAGGACGCCCGCTCGGCGGCCCGCACCAAGCTCACGCTGGCCGGACTGACGGGCGCTCAGGGCGACTACGACCGGGCCGAGCAACTGGCCTGCCGGGCACTGCTGTTACTGCACGACCGGGGTGATCTGCCAGAAGTGGCACGGGGCTTGGTCGTACTGACCCAACTCCTCACCCACAAGTACGGCCGCACGGCGGCGGTATGGGAGCGGGCGGCCCGCCTGCTCGGCGCGGCGGACGCGCTCCGCCGCCGGGTCGGCGACACCCTGGCCGGCCAGCCGGAGGCCGTCAGCCGCACCCTGCTCGGCCAGGTCAGCGAACGGATGGGCCGCAGCGCCTTCGACACCGCCTGGCAGGAGGGCGCCCGCTGCACACCGGACGCGGCGGTCGCCCTGGCCCTGGCCCTGATCGAACCGACCGAACACCAGCCCCGCCCCACGGACCTCGTCGGCTCACTGACCCGCCGCGAACACGAGGTGGCGATGCTGGTCACGGAGGGCCTGACCAACCGGGAGGTGGCGCGCAGGCTGGGCATCGCGGAGTGGACAGCGGTCAACCACATGCGCAAGGTGATGCAGAAACTCGGCTGCACCTCCCGCGTCCAGGTGGCGGGCCGCATGCTCCGCCCCCTGGACCAGGGCGGGGCCCAGGCGGCGGCGGGGGGCTTGGCGCGGCGCTGAGAGCCTCTACCGGGCGGCCGGCGATCCGGCCGCCCGGAGGGCGGGGCTCACGCGCGCCACAGAGCGCGTGACACGTTGGTGCGTGCGTTCGCAAGGCGGAGGACCGACGGCGACGACCCCGACCGCTGGCCGGTCGCCGTCCGGTCCTTCGATGACGAGGACGTCCTTTTCGACTGCCAGACAGCGGAGTTTGTCTGCCGCATTCTCGTCGACTCGCACCACCGGTTCACGATGGCCCGGTATTTCGACACGCACTGGTTCATGAACTATTCGGAAAGTGACTGACTCAGGGGCTCACCCGGCGGCTCGATTCGTTCTCGTTGTCAGCCCATCAGCCCATCAGCCCATCAGCCCTTCAACGCTGCTACCCGCTGAGCCCGCGCGCCGAGTTCCCGGACCGCGCGCACCTTCTTGTACGGGGAGATGCGCTTGCGCATGGTCACGAAGTGCTCATCGCCCCGCGCACTCGACAAGCCCGAATAGCCGTCCAGGAACGCGCCCCACGTGGCGCAGGCTTCCTCGATGTGACCGAGCTGGAACTGACGCTGGGCCAAGACCGCGTTGAAGTGCACCCGCCCCTGGCGTTCCTGCTTCGGCTGTGCCCGAAGCGCCGTCTTCAGGGCTGCGATCGAGCCGGGTAGGTCGCCGGTCTCGTGCAGCACATGAGCGACATGGAACTGGTAGGCGGCCTGGTCGTACCCACCGATGGACTCCCTGCGCGAGTCGGCCTTCGAGAGCGCCGTCTCCGCCTCGCGCAACCGGGCGAACGCTTGACGCTCGGCGCCCACCATGGCGGCTGCGTGTGCCTGTTGACCCCGGAGGAAGGCGACGAGGCGCGGGCCGGCCTGCGGCGCCGCCTCTGCGGCCGAGTCCGCGAGCTCCAGGGCCTTGCGCCCGTAACGCAGGTTGGACGCCTGTAGGCTCATACCGCGCAGAGTGCGGCAGTACGTCACGTGATCGTTCGCCTCTCGGGCGATGTTCAACGCCTTGACGTAGTACCGCTGTCCGAGCGCGTGCTCGCGCTCGAACATGGCCATCCAGCCTGTGAGGTACGTCAGGTCCGAGGCCGCGGAGAGCATGTCCCTCCTGACCTGCTCCGATGCGGAAGCCCTCAGGTAAGGGGCGACGGTGTTGACGAGGAATGCCGCCGCCATCGGCCTGGCGTGACCGCCTCCCAGCTCGTCGAGGATGTCCGCGATGCGGTCGGTCATCGTTCGCACGGTTGCCACTTCACCCGCACCGATGTGAGTGGTGGGCCGGGTGGCACGTTCGCGGTTCTCCGCGTGTGCCTCACCGGCGAACAGAGGCACTGCGAGGGCGGCCGAGTACAGGCCGGCGGTGAGAACACCACGGCGCGACGGGTCCATGTCTGCCCTTCCGAGATCCAGCAGGGATTCGGCAGTGTCCCCACCGGCCCGCTCGCGCCTGCCCTTCGGCGGCCGAAGCCCCGCTTCCGCGTACGTCACCGGGCGTCCTAACTTGCGTTCGAGCGCCTCGATGATCACCGGTCTGACCTGCTCTCTGGGCTGGGTGCCGGCCACCCAGTGCGAGACGGCGGACTGGTCGTACGTGAGGGGAATGCCGACCTGGGCGCCGATGCGATTCACGGCGCGGGCGAGCTGAGTTCGGGACCATCGGGCCTGCTCAAGCAAGGTTTCGAGCCCTGCGTTCCGGGCGCTCGGGGATGCCTTGGCCATGCCAACTCCCGCGTCAATTCATGGCTTTCATGGTTGCACGTGCTTCTCACGGTACCGGTCCGAGCACGTTACGGAGTTAGCTCTACACACACCGCGACCAAAAGCGGCCACGAGAGGAGGCGAGTGGTGACCACCGTGACAGACAAGGCTTCCGCGCCGAGCGCGGAGCCGACGGGGGCCGTACACGCCGCATTGTCGTTCGACGCCCAGCCAAGGCACGTCGAGACCGCGCGTCGCATCACGGCCACCGTGCTCGGAGAGGCGGGTGTCGGGGACCACGACACGATCGGGACGGTGCAGCTGCTGGTCAGCGAGATCGTCACCAACGCGGTTGTCCACGGCAGCGCCAACTCGGTTTCGTTCCAGATCACATGCGCGGCCGATGAGGTGCTGATCGAGGTGGACGACCACTCGCCCGGCAGCCCGGAGGTGCTGGCGGCGGGCCCGGACGACGAGGGCGGACGTGGCATGCGCCTCGTCGCCCACCTCGCCCGCGAGTGGGGACGCAAAGGGACCTGCACCTGGTGCGCGGTTCCGGTCGGACCGGCGGTCGGCTGATGGCCGTACATCACGCCGAGGACGACCCGAGGACCGACACCGAAATGCTGCGACTTCTGCTGGATTCCCTGCGCCGTTGGCAGGCGGAGGAACTGGACCACCCACGGTGAGCCACGGGCCCGTCTCCCGTCCGCGTGCCACGAAGCCCGAGCGGGCGGACCCCGGCTTCCGGACCCGTTTCCCTTCCAAGAGCGTCTTTGCCGCGCTCCGAACCATGCACCGGGAACACCCCGTACTGGCCCACGGCGTCTACACCTACCTCAGCGTCACAGGGCTCCTCCTCGCCCTGACGGCGGCCCTCGCGGTGCAGAGATAGGCGCCATCAGTCACGGCTTCGGCCCTCGATCACGCACTCTCCGGAGACTCTATGAGTACCTCGACCGATGACGCGCACACCGACTACACAACATCCGTCCACGAGACCGCAGACGGCTTACGCGCCGCGTTGCGTGCACACGGTCTCGACGTCCCCGGCCTCTGCGTGGAGCAGGACAAGGTTGGCCTCGGGGACATCACCGTCACCACCGCCGACCGGCTCGCCCGCCTCCTGGGCGCACCGGCGCAGCCGGTCGAGCGGAACCTTGAGGAGTGGCCCGAGGCGCGGCAGGTCATGCGCCGACTCGGCGCCGCCTTCAAAACAGCCACCGGCGGCGGCTTTCTCGATCTGTACTTCCACCACGACTGCGTCCGCTGCGACCGGGACGCCGCTAGGACCGATTTGCAGTTGCCGCTGGCTGCTGGGTCACCCGTCCTGGAGTCGGATCGCCATCACGGTCCCGTCGGGGCGGATGGACACCGCGTTCCACTGCTCTGATGTGCTGTGGTCCGGCCACTGCCCCCGCAGGGCGTGTACCTCACTTCGGTATTCGTTGACGCGCCCGTGGTGGAGGTGTGTGTAGAGACTCTTTCTGAGTCCGGAAAACGCCTCTATTCGACTGCCATTGAGGCGGTAGATGTGGTCGGTACCAACGAAGTCGATGTCGTGGATGCGGTGCTCCGTATCTCGCAGCCTGGCCGTGTTGGCATGGACGTCGTGCTGGAAGTGGCGTCGTCCTTGCTCCTTCGTTAGGTACTGAGCGGTGGGCTTGCCACCTCCGGTGAAGGCCGTGAGGGTGGCTGCTTCCGTCCGTGCCAGCACAATGCTGAACCAGGCAAAGGATTCGGGCAGTACCTGGAACCCGGGGACGGTCGTCTTCCGTCGGGCCGTCTGCCGCACGACGTCGGCCGTACGGTTCTCCTGTGCCAGGGTGAGGTCCAGGTCGGCTTCTGATACCTCTTCGGACGGGCGGAGGACGGTCGTGCCCGGACCCTCCAAGATGTGCAAGGCGAGGCTCTCCTTCTTGGGGATCTCTGTCCCGATGAGCATGTACGGGACGGTGCCGTAGGGCCCGATGTGCACGGACTCCACGTGAGCACTGGCCGTGCTGAGCTGCTTGTGCACCTGGTGAACGCTGCTGTGGGTGCCCTTCGAGGAGACGAGGAGGACCTTGGACGGCTGCCCCGGTTGCCAGGCTTCGACGAAGAAGTGGGGCCGTCGCTGCAGCGGCTCCGGGCGAGTGCCGGTACCGGTGCTGCGGAGGGTCCAGCCGGCCTTCAGAGCGATGTCGGCCGGGATCACGGAGACCGAGTGGTCGGGGTAGCGGAACCTGACCACGTTCTCGGCCAACAGAGAGGCGAAGCCGGTGCCGATTTCTCCGGACTGGGTGGCCTTGTAGAAGCGAAGGAGATCGCGCCCTTCGGACGACAGCTGCAGGTATCGGCCCCGGTTGGCTTCCAGGGCCTGGCTGTAGCGCAGGCTGCCCCAGTGTTCGGCCAGTCCTCGCCCCGCGCCTTGGCGGGCCGACGCGGCTCCGAGGCCGATGGCGTGGATGACCTGCCAGGGTGTGAGTGTCAGTGATCGCGGCGCTGTCCGGACGGCTCGGTAGTCGGTGCGCCGGCGGAGGGGGCCCCGTCCGTCCTCTGTCCGCTTCTCGTCCTCGTCCTCCGCGGCCTGGGAGACCTGGGCGGCGAGTTCGGTGGATGAGCGGACCTGGACGTGGGAGGTGGTGCTCAGCTCGTGGAGGATCTCGGCGACGGCTTTTGATTCGTCCTCGTTCACCGGGCAGCCCTTCCGTCGATGTGATGTGGCGTGAGCCGGAGGACTGTAGGACGCGTCATGGGAGCACAAACAAGTGCGCACGAGGGGCGCAGGCCGGTATTCGGCCAGCCCTCTTCAAGGAATGTTCGAGCGGGGTGTGGATGGCGCGCGGTGAAGCTTGTTTCTGCGGGCGCTGGGCCGCGTATCGTCCCCCAGGTGACTGATGCGACCGTGACGAGCAGTCCCGCTGTTCCAGACGTCGCCCTTGCCGAACTGGCGAGCATTTTCGGCCTTGGAGAGGTGAGGGAGCAGCGCTACCTCGCTGATGGGCTGATGAATGCCAACTGGCAGGTGGATGCCCAGGCAGGGGTGTTCGCCCTCAAGCGGGTTACTGATGTGTCGCTCGATCGGCTGGTCCGCAATCTGAGGGCCTTGTCCTCGCTGGCTGCGGATGGCCTCCCGGTCAGTGCCCCGGTAGCCACCGCCTCGGGTTCGTTGATCGCCGAGTTTGGTGGGGGGGTCTGGTGCCTGTTCCCCTGGGTTGCTGGCACGCATGTTCGCGGGGTTGACCTCTCCCTGTTCCAGGTGAGGTCTCTGGGTGCCGAGCTGGGGCGTCTGCACGAGGGTCTCGGTCGTGCTTGCGACCGGGGCTTGCTGCCTGCAACGCCACAGACCCTGACGGCTGATGTGACAGCACCGGAACGGGCGGTGGAGAAGTCGGAGCGACTCTCCATTGCTGCGGGAGAGAAGGGCAACCGCAGCCCGTTTGACGTGGCGGCCACGGTGGCCCTGGAGCAACGTCGGGCACTGCTCGATCAGCATGCCGACCGCCGGCCGCAAGATGCCGTGCCGAGGGGCCGCCACGGGTGGACACACGGTGACGTCCAGTACCGAAACCTGCTCTGGGCGGACGGGGAACTGTCGGCCGTTCTCGACTGGGACCGTGTCGGTGTCCGTCCGTATGCCGAAGAGGTTGTGCGGACGGCCCAGGTGCAGTTCGGGGTGGGCGGGGTGTTCGATCTTGCTCGCGTGACGGCTTTTGTGCGCGGCTACCGTTCCGTGGTTCCGCTGGAGACATCCGCGTTGCTGGATGGTGTGCGGCGGTTGTGGTGGAAGCGAATGACGGACTTCTGGCAGCTGGAGTTCCACTACGACCGCGGTGACTTCTCGTTCGACGAACTCTTCACGTCGGACGAGGCGTTGCTGCACTGGTGGACGGAACGACTCGATCAGGTCGAGGACGCGTTCGCCGCAGGATAGATCCCGAGCGCTTCGAGTTCGGGCAGCCTGGGGCGCGTGAGGCGGGCCGCGTGGCCTTGGGCCTGCTTACCGAGGGCGTGGTGATCGGCGGCGTTGATGGCGTTCGCCCAGGCCGGTGGACCCGCAGTGTGGGGGAGGACGATTCCGTGTGGGCCGATGGCTTCGTGGATGCCGCCACTGTCGCTGCCGATGCTGGGTGTGCCATGCAGTGCGGCTTCGACGATCACCCGGGGGAACGCGTCCTCCACCGTGGACGGCACCAGCAGCAGGCGGTGGCTTTGGTAGAGGGTGTCCATGTCGTAGGTGCGGGGGATGTAGGTCACGTTCGGTTGGGTGGCGAACTCGTCGGCGGTGTTCCACCAGCCTTCGACCAGCGTGAAGTGCTGGTCGGGCATCAGGCGGATGAGCTTGTGCAGGAGGTCGGAACCCTTCGCTGGGATGGGGTTGACCATCAGCACCGACTCGGTCCGCAGCGTGTTCGTACCCTGCGGGGGCTGCACGAACGGCGGGTGGAAGACGGCGAGACGCGTGTCGTGGTGTTTGGGCGCTCGGCCGAGTACGAACTCCGATACGGCCAGGCCGTATTGAGGTCGTCCGGCCAGGACCCCGAGGCCGGTCTTCGATACGGAGTGCAGGATGCCTGCGACGAGCGCAGTAGGCCGGGCCTGCTCGGCGAGGTCGGCCGCACCCTCTTGAGAGGTGAACACGACATCAGGGTGCAGGCTGGCCAGATGCTCGTGAAGGGTGGCGGCGATCTGATCCTGCGGTACGGCGATGCAGTCCACTCCGTTCCAGCGGTAGCGGAGCACTCCCTTGGCCTTCTCGTACGGGGACTGGCGTGCGTCGAGCAGGTCCTGTAACTGGGGGAGTTGCGTGGTCTGGTCCCAGGGCGCCTGGTGGGAGCCTAGGTAGACGACCTGCCAGCCGGCGGCGGCGAGTTCTTCGGCCAGTAGCTGCTGGGTGACCTCGGCGCCGCCGATGAGGAGCGGTGGCGGGGTGCGGCGCCAGGCGAAGAGAGCAGTGGGCATCGGCGAGTCACCGGGTCCAGTACGAGACGAGAGCTTCCACCGCGTGGGCGATGGCTTCCGGGCTGGTGTCGGCAGGGACCACGGTGACCTCTCGGGACACGGGAGGCTGTGCGTGAGTGAGGAAGTAGTCGCGGGTGTGCGTGAGGAAGGTGGGCTCGTGCAGGAAGTAGTCCGGCTCGGCAGCCGTATGGCCTGACGTCTTGCGACGCAGGCCAAGTACTTCGGCGGGTACGTCGAGGTAGACCGTGTGGTCGGGGCTCAGGTGGGGGAGCACCTGGAGCCGGTCGCGCAGCCGGTGCTGGACGGCGTAGCCGAACAAGGCGTCGAGGGCGTAGGCGTGCGCGAGGAGGGTGTCCACGGAGCGGTCGAGGATTACGAAGGGCTTTGCGGCGGCGAGTGCCGTGCGGACGCGGGTCTCTTCGACGGCCATGAACGTCTCAAAAGCGGCGACCTGTTCGGTCGCGGACGCGGTGCGAGCCGGTGGTACGGCGTCCCGGCTTCCGATCTGCTTGACGTAGCAGTCCGCGATGTAGGCCCGGCCCTCGTAGCCGTGCCTGCGCAGGTGACGTATCGCCGTCGACTTTCCGGCGTACGAGGGTCCTTCGACCGCGATGACCTTCACAGCGACTCCGTCCGGTAGAAGCGCTCCGCGTACGTGCCGGAACAGCCCAGTCGGTCGGCGGCGACGGTCCAGGCGTGCCGGATCGGGCGGTACATCTTCCGGGCCGGGTACATCTGCGAGCCGTGCATCCGCAGGACGGTGAGCTTGTCGAGAACTACCGAAGTGATGTCTACCAGCGAGGGTACGAGCTTCGCCCGCGCACGGGAGCTGAAGAGGTGCTGGTCGCAGCCAGCGAGCGCATGGGTGGGCCAGAACGCCAGGTCCTCCCAGAACCACCGGCATCCGAGGCGGACTGCGGCCTCGTGTACGAGCAGGTGGTCGGGGTGGCGGGTGACGGCGGCGGGGGCGAGGAGTTCGGTGTCCGGGTGGGCGGCGACGATCGAGCGGAGTTGCTCTGTGATCTGGTCGAGGCGGTCTTGGCCGTATGGGCGGTACGGAGGTTCCGCGTCCTTGTGGCCGAGGGCGAGGCGGGTCGCCGCGAATGGAGCCAGGGCGGCGGCGCCTTCACGGTCCCGCAGGTGGGAGACGGCGGACTCGGTACTGTAGGCGTCTTCCAGGGACGGGTGGACGCTGGTGGAGCGGGTGAAGACCGTGGCGACGGTGAGTGGGCGGGGGCGGGCGAGGAAGGTGCCGGCAGCCGAGAGCGTGAAGTCGTCGTGGTGCGGTTCGAGCGCGAGGACGGGACGGCCGGCCGGGCGGCGCAGCTCGATGAAGTGGGGTTGGCCGCTGTGCGGCGCCATCAGCTCGATGACTTGGTGGTCGTGGGTGCGGTGACGGGTGAGGAGCTGGTGGGTCCACTGGTGGTGGGCGTGGTCGAGGTCGTCGGGGAACGCGTAGATCCCTGTCGCGTCCGGCACCGGCAGGGCGATTGGTTGTGCGGAGGTGTGGGTGAGGGCGGTTGGGGCGTTCATCCGGGACTCCTGGTTCAACGGACGGTGGTCTCGTACCAGTGGCGCCACATGCGCGGGGACCTGAGCCGGAGACGGGCGGTGACGGGGTTCTGCCACCACAGCATCCGGAGGCTCGACCACTGGTCGTAACGGCGGGTGGAGGGGCGTACGCGCAGGTCGTCCAGGATCTTGACCGGTGCGTTGGTGGCACGGCCGTGGGTGGTCAGGCGGGCGAAGAAGTCGACGTCCTCGCTCATGAGTAGGTCTTCGCGGTAGCCACCGATCGTCTTGAACGCGGCGACGGTGGTGAACTGGGCGACCCCCTGTGCGCCACCGTGGCGGGCGCGGTAGTGGTCCCAGTACGCGCACAGCAGCCGTGCCCCGAGGCGGTCCGGTGTGTAGAGCGGTGGGATCGCTCCGCCGACGGCTCCGGCGTCCAACGCGGATGCTGCCGCGCCGATTGCCTCGATGGGCAAGGCGACATCGGCGTCGGTGAAGAACAGCCGAGGGCTGCGCGCAGCGGTGGCACCGGCGTTGCGTACCCGGCCGATCCTGCGGACAGACTCGCTGATCACGCGGACCCCGAGTGTGGCAGCCATGTCGGCGGTGGCATCGGTGGAGGCGTTGTCGACCACAATCACCTCGCCTTGCTCACCGCTCGCGGCCTCCCACTGCGCGAGGGAGGCGAGGACGGTCGGCAGGTAGCGCGGCAGGTAGGCGGCCTCGTTGTGGGCTGGGACGACAACCGTCAGGCCGGTGTCGGGGCTGGTCATCGGGCTCTCCTTCTCGCGTTCGGTGCGTGGGAGTGCCCCGCGTGGGGCCGGAAGAGGTGTGGCGTCCGGCGGGACAGCTCGGCCAATCGGTCGGACCAGATGGTCTGGTTGCTGCCGGGGCTGGCGTGGGTCCAGCAGCTCACGGTGACGAAGGCCGACCATGCCGCGAGGTGGGTGTCGCTCACGGCGTGGGGATAGGCGCCGAGGAAGGCGTGCCGGTCCCACTGTTCGTGGGCGTCGGTCATGACGAGAGCGTGTGCCAGGTCCGCCTCCCGGCGCCTTGGGGCGGCGTCGGTGAAGTCGACCAGGTGACGGGTCTGCCGGGTGCCGGCGAGGACCACGTTGTCGAGGTGGGGGTCACCGTGGCACCACACGGTGGACGCCTCGTCTGGTGTGCCGGTGATGATGGCAAGGGCGGGGGCGAGCCGGTCGAGTACGTCGGGCGAGCAGCGGCGACTCAGGGAGCCGACCGTTTCAACCGCTAGGTGCCCCGGGGCCGCAGTGGTGACCGGTGCCTCGTGCACGCGGCCGAGGAGCGCGCCGAGGTCCCTCAGCGCTTGGAGGCGCGGGACGCTTCCTGAGCGAACGGCAGAGCCGAGGGTGTCCGGGCCCAAGTCCGAGGTGATCAAGGCTGTGGCGCCGGTGGTGGAGGTGGTGCCGTAACCGAGCACCCTCGGTACGGGCACGGCAGCTGAGACTGCACGTATCGCCGTGGCTTCGGTGAGGGCATTCCGGCGTGCGGTGTGGGAGTAGAGCTTCACGATCACGCTCGGGCCGTGGTGGAGGGCGACCCGGTAGACGGCGGTACGAGAGCCCGCCGTCAGGCGTTCGGCGGTCTTGGCGGGACTTCTCAGGAACAGGCCGCAGGCGCGCGAGACCATCGGCGGGACGGTTGGGACGACGAGGGAGGCGTTCATCGGAGCTCCGGTTGCTCGGCGTGGGTGGAGCCCAGGGCGCGGACATGACGCATGGTCCGTCTCAGGTGCGCGCGGTACTCACGGACTTCCTCGGTGCCGGGGCAGGCAGCCTGCCACGGCTTCTCGGGACCCACGAAGTGGATGAGGGGTGCGGCGGCGTCGGGGCGCGGAGAGCGGGCGACAACGCGACGGGCCCAGTTGCCGCGTTCGAGGAACCGGCCGAGCTCGAAGCGGTTGTAGCCGGGCCCGACCGGTCGAACGCGGCCGGCGTGGAGGAGCCAGAGGTTCAGGGCGTCCTGGTCATTGTGGTGGATGTGCCGACGTTGCCGAACCAGTGCGTGAGCGACTCCGCGACGTACCCGGGGCAGGTCGGCGACGTGGGCCCACAGCAGACCGGCGTTGTAGTACGGCCTGCCCTTCAGGTGCGGCCAGCGTTCTGCCACACCCGGCAGGGCGTGACTGTCGCCGATCGAAGGAATGAACTCATCCCGTACAGCGCCCACTTCACCTGGTCGCAAGTCGTTCAGCAGTGCGCTCAGGTCGCCTCGGACGAGAGTGTCGGCATCGACGTAGATCACATACGGGCGTCGAACGAACTCGGCGGTGAACTCGAACCGCAGGTAGGTCGCGACGCTGATGTACGAGGCGTCCGCCATCCGCGCGGTATTGAGCGGGGCGCGCTGGGCCAGGTCGAACGAGCCGAATCCGGCCCGTCGCGCGAGGTGTGAGAGGAGCACGGCCTCGGACGGAGTCAGGTCGAGGGTGAGGACACGCAGCGCGACGTCCCGACGAGCCCGTGCAGTGAGGCTGTCGGCGAGGGCGGTGACGGCGGCCAGTCCGGGGACGAGGTAGCGCTGATCGAGGCACAAGCCGAATGCGTACACAGCGGGTTCGCCTTCCAGAGACAGCGATGAGGATGGGTTGTGGCGGTCGCTCAAGGCGCGTCCCGTCGGCGTGTGGACCGGGACGCGCGGGTCTCCAGCACGTGAAGCGAGTCGGGGTCGTCGGTCTCCCACCGGTGCGCCATGCCGCCCGCCGGTCGACGCAGGACCCAGGTCTGCTTCTGTCTGATGTCGGTCACGATCGCCTGCCGGCCGGTGCTGTCCCGGACGAGATCGCCAACCGCCGCACGTACGCCGCTCATTGGACGCTTCCGAGGCTGAGACGTCCCCACGGCGTCCAGCTGGCCGCCGCCTCGAAGAGGATGCGGCGACGCTCGTGCTGGCCGGGCGTGTGGCGGGAGGGGCTGTTCGTCGCCTCGGCCAGGAACCCGCCACGGTCGCGGATGACGACGCCGAGCGCGGCGAACTGGGCGGCATCGTCGGTGACGTGTGCGGCTCCGGCAACGACGATGCCCCGGACCAGGCCGGACGACAGGGCACCCGTGATGGCCGACCAGTCCGACCGGGTGTCCAGGGGCGCTGTGGGGTCGTCGTCGGACCAGACCCCGGCGACGTGCCAGTGGCGGGCATCGGCGTAATTGCGAGCTCGACGCTCTGCCTCGCGTACGGCAGGAGGTTCGGCGGCGCAGGAGTCGACGGCGACGGGGACGTGCCCGAGGCCGCCGGACGGGGAGTTCGGCATGCCCCAAGCGTGCTGAGAAGGCTGTCCTGCTGACAGGTACGGGCCGTGGCTACGGCGGAAGTTGGGGACGGGGCGGGCTGTCACGCCCCGTACAGGTAGAGCCCCCCGCAGCCGTGCCGACTGCCACGGAGCGTGGCAGTCGGCACACTTCTGACCGCCGAACTACCACGGGTCGTGGTCGTGTGCGGTCAGCGCACGCCCAGCGGGACGCCGGCCGCGTGCGCGAGCCCGCGAAGTCGGCCCAGGGACACACCCGCCAGCCGCGAGATGATCACTCCGGGCAACATCTGGTGCTGCACCCACCCCGGCGCCATGGTGCAGACCGCCTCCAGGGTGTCGGCCGCCCGCTCCCACCGGCGGCACTCCACATGAGTCAGGGCGACATCAAGTCCGTAGCGGGCGCGCGTCGCGAGCGGTACCGTCTCGTCCAGCTTGACGGTGTCCATGAGCCGCAGCGCTCCCGCCGTATCGCCCAAGGCGACGGCGATGCTCATGGCCTGGGTGGCGGCGTACAGCGGGCCGTACGGCTGGGCATGGTCGCCGCGTGCATGTTCACCGCCGAGGCGGGCGCCGACCGCGTGGGCCTGGGAGAGGTACTCGCGTGCCGTATCGGCGGAAGCCCCTCCCCGCGAGGCGGCCACTGCAGCGTTGGTGACGAGCTGCCCGTACACCGACAGCCGGTCGGGGTCGTGCTCGGACATCTTCGGTTCGATTCTGTCGGCCTGGGCGGTGGCGAGCGCGAAACCCTGCGACGTACGCCCGTCGCGGAGGTTCACCCACGCCGTCGTGGCGGCGAGATGCGCCTCGCGCAGGTCGTCCCCGGCCTGGACTGCGATCTGCCGCCCGTAGGTGAGGGCGGCGTAGGCGAGGTCCCGCGAACCCCAGACGTTGGCGGCCATGCCCGCGGTCTGGAAGACGTCGGCCAGCAGACCGGCCGCGGCTTCTCTCTCGTCGGTGCCAGCGGCGTCGTACCGAGCACGGGCCTCCGGCAGCAGGGCCGCCAGCAGGGTGCCGAGTTCTGTGTACCGGCCGGCCCAGTAGGCGGTGTCCGCGTGCTGGACGACGGCACGTAGCTCGGCGACGGTGCCCGGCTTGGTGTCGGCGGGGATGCCGATCGCGGCGTCGTGCGTGGCAGCCGAGAGGGTTCGCAGGGCTGCACGCTCGTCACGATCCATCGAGCGGCGAGGTGCCTGCTGTCCGAGGAGTACGGCGATGTCGGTGCCGAGCGTGGAGGCGATGGCCAGCAGGGAGGGAAGAGAAGCGGTGCCGCCACGTTCCAGCTTCCGCACGACACCGACCGATACCTCGGCGGCCTCCGCCAGCTGCTCTTGCGTCATCCCGCTGCGGAGGGTCTTGAGGCGTTCAGCGGTGGTGTATTCCGACCATTGCATGACAGTAACTCCCCGGGCCGATCAAGCCAGGCTTGGACCGTACCCACTTCGCTACGGATGCGTGCACCCTTTTGCGGAGCGGGAGTTGGGGGGCGTCCGGAAAACGCCTACACCGGGAGGACCGCGCTCACACCGAGCAGGCGCTCAAGCTCGGCGACCGACTGGTCCTCTGCGGTCGCGAGGACGGTGGTGATGCCGAGGGCCTCGGCGGGCGGAAGATTGACCGGGTGGTCATCGACGAAAAAGCAGGCCGGGCCCGGCAGGCCGAGGCGGTCCAGGGTGAGCTGGTAGATGGCCGGGTCCGGCTTCGCCAGACCGACCACTTCCGAGATCACGTGGACATCGAACAGGTCCCAAATGCCGGCCTGCTCGTACGGGTTGAACGGCTCCAGCCCGAAGCTGTTCGACAGGAGCGCCAACCGGTACCCCGCATCCTTTGCGGCGCGGGCGAGCGCTGCCATCCGCTGGGCCGGCGGTACTTTCGCCCAGGCTCGCCCCATCAGGTTGTCGGCGTTCACGTGCGTGCCGAGCAGGGCGGCCGTTCCCTCGTTCCATTCGGCCTGGCTGATCTGCCCGATCTCCAGGGCCGTGTATAGCCGTCGGCCCTCGGGATGGTCGTTGAGGGTCGCCCGCCAGGCTTCCGCGAGGAGCCCTTCCGACTCGCACCAGGTGCGGTGTACGGGACGTGGATCACCGGTCAGTACCCCGGCGAAGTCCAGGATGAGCCCGCGTGGGGTGTGGTGGTGGGCGGTGTCCGTGGGCTGCGGCATGCTGCGGGGTTCCTCTCCGTTGACCTCAACGACGACGCTACCGCGAGGCGTTCCGCTTCTTCACCGCTGTGCGATTCGTCGGCCCTGCCGATGACGTTGTGCAGGATGCCCTGGGGCTGGCGGAGTCCGGGAACCTGGAGGGGACGGTTCCAGGGGCCAGTTCGCTTGGGGCAGACAGGAAAGATTGGAAGGCCGTGGATTCGGCGTACAACCGGAGGATCACGGGCGACTCAACGGTCCGGTTCTCCGGTCCCGTGGTGGTCGACGGCAGGTCACGGGGCGTGCCGGCCTGCAGCGGTGCCGGCATCACCCCCTGGGGCACCCACCTGGCGGCGGAGGAGAACTTCAACGCCGTCTTCGGCACGGACGAGCCCGACTGGCGTCGTGGCGAGAAGCACGTCAGGTACGGCTTGTCCGCCGGCGGCTTCGGCCAACCCTGGCACCGTGCCGACCCGCGATTCGACCTCGCCGCTCGCGAGGCGAGACCGGACGAGTTCGGCTGGATCGCGGAGCCGGACCCCCGCCATCCGGACGCCGGCGTTTCGGCCTCCGCGGCCGACAGGCACGCCACCGCGTTACGCGACGCGGGACTCATCACCACCGTTCGGAATGGCCCGACCGTGCCGCACACGGGCACCGCCCGCTGAGCCGACGGTCCGGCGCCGAACGCGGTTCACGCCTGTGCCGCAGGGCGGGGGGAGCGGGTTTCCCCCGCAGTGTTCCGCAGTCCCTTCGGCAGGGCAGTTATGCACATGACAATTCACCATGTCAGCCGTCATCCACGCGCGTCACTTCGTAGAACCGGAGCTGACGCCCTCCTCCGCTGAAAGGATCAACATGCCTGTCCTCAGACGCCTCGGAATCGTGGCCGCCGCGGCGGTGATTCCCCTTCTCGCGCCTGCCACTCCCGCTCAGGGCGCCCCTGTCGTGCCCGACCACGCGATCATCGTCTGCGCGAGTGCCAGCTTCTATGACAACTACGACAGCTCCACCGGGCCGGTCGGCCTCAAGCGAACCCTCGCTTACGGCGACAAGGTCGGTCACACCCGCGGCGCCCACCCCGTCTACAACGGCTGGGCCGCGACGTTCGACTTCGGCCCCAACGACTGGGGTTACGTGCGCTACGAGTGCCTCGGCGGATGGGGTTCGTGGTGAACACCCGCAGGCCGTTCCATCGTTCCCGGGAGGTCCGGATGAGCCGTACCGCACACCGCGCCGCACGCGGTGGACGCCGCCAGGTCTTCGCCACCCTCCTGCTCACGATGGTGGCCTTCGTCGGCACGGCGAGCGCCCCGGCGCATGCCGCGAACGGCACGCCCGGCCAGCGGGAGACCGTCTGCGCGGACAGCCTTTTCGTGCGTACCGAGCCTCTCGGCGCCTGGATGGGCACGCTCTACCGCCCGCAGACCTTCGACGTGGAACGCATCCAGGGCGGCTGGGCCTACGGCTTCGCCTACGGCAACATCAACCGGAAGGGCTGGGTCCAGGACGGCTGGTTCTGCTGACCGCCACCAGGTGAACGCGGGGAGGGCGCCACGCCCGTGGGGCACTCCCCGCCATGGTCGCCACGACAGCCCCGAAGGGCGGAAGTTGTCAGGACGCCTGACCGGACAGTGACCTCCCAGGGCGAACGCCCTTGCCCCACGCGCGCACCCCGCGTACCAACCGCCGCGTCAGCGAGCGGCGTTGGCGGGTGACGCGGGGTGGCTCGATGGTTCGCCCGCCCGGCTTGCCCACCCAGTCCCGGATCGTCACCTCGAACGCCGCGTCGGGGAGAGGGGACCGGGGGTCCCCGAAGTGCGGGTAGGCGAGGTATGGGGTGCGCCGTCGGCCGCGCAGGACGACCTCCGGCTCCGTTCCGGCCTTGATGAAGGCCAGGATGTCCGCGAGCAGATCGAGCCGGCCGAGGGCGACGCACTCCAGGCGCAGCCGCTCGGCGACCTTGATCCGCCGCGCGACCTCCGGTGACCAGTACGTCTCCATCAGCGGGGCCGCCAGCTCCAGTTTGTGGCGGCGGATCTCCGGGGAATCCCGCACGATCCTGTGCCCGAACTGCTGGATGAGCCCGACCGTGAACGGTCTGACCAGCAGCCGGTCGCGCTTCGGGCCGGCCGGGACCAGGTCGTGTATGAGCGCCATCATGGCGCGCGCGGAGTCGAAGCGGTGCGTGTGGTCGCCGCTCTTGGTGGCGTGCTTGCCGTCGTCGCGGCCGACCAGGTAGTAGCAGGTGTGGTCGGCGAAGACCGAGACCCCGTTGCCCCGGATGTACGCCTCCATGGTGAACAGCGCGTCCTCGCCGGTCCGCAGCCCTTCGTCGAACCGCAGCCCCAGCCGCGTGATCAGCTCGCGCCGGAACAGCTTCTGCGCGCTGAGCGTGAAGATGACCGGCGAGTCGTAGACGTCGACGCGGTCGGCGGTCCGCTTCCACATCGACTTGGGGGCACCCCTGTTGACGCCCTCCACCTTGCCGACCACGACATCCGTGCCGGCCCGGTCGGCCATGGCCAGCATGCTCGCGAGCGCTTCGTCGGCGAGGTAGTCGTCCGCGTCGAGGAAGAAGACGTACCGGCCCCTGGCCATGCCCAGCCCCACGTTGCGCGGGCCGCTGGGCCCACCGGAGTTGGCCTGGCGCACCACGCGGGTCGGGACGGCGGTCCGGGCCGCGAACTCCTCCAGATAAGCACCCGTGCCGTCGGTGGACCCGTCGTCCACGGCGATCAGTTCGATGCGGCGGGCGCCCAGAGTCTGAGCCTCCACCGACTCCAGGCAACGGATCAGATAGGGCATCGCTTCATAGGCCCCGACGATCACGCTGACGTCAGGAACGCTCACATCAGGAACGCTCACATCAGGAACGGACGCGTCAGGAGCAGGCATGGTGTTCATCGGAAATCAAGACCGAGTGCGGAGACCGTTGGTTGTCTTGGTTCACCGATGATTGTGTGTGATGGCCCTCACGTCACGATGTGGCGGCATATACCGGACTCGTTGGCTTGAAATCTGCGGTCGGGCCGCTCCCGGTCGTACAGACCGCGGGCGCAGGTCGAGGGCGCAGGTCGGGGGCTCCGGGGGAGTAAGGGTGGTGACCTTCGGAGCCCTCCGCGCGAGCGTCCTCACATGCCCGCGACCACCTGCGGCTCGCCCGACGGGACCCCGTCCTTCTCCATCTGTTCGGCGATCTTCATCGCTTCCTCGATGAGGGTCTCGACGATCTTCGACTCGGGCACCGT
>NZ_JBITIB010000035.1:0-92812 GCF_044458565.1 Streptomyces sp. NPDC050433
TACCAGAACTGCAACATCTTCAACGACGGCGCCTTCGAAGCCCTCAAGGACAAGGAACGCGCCCAGGAAGCGGTCATCCGCCTCGAACACGGCGAACCGATCCGCTTCGGCACCGACAACACGAAAGGCGTCGTGCGCGACCCCGCCACCGGCGACCTCGCCGTCGTCCCCGTCACAGCGGACAACGAACACCAGATCCTCGTCCACGACGCACACACCACCAGCCCCACCACCGCCTTCGCACTCTCCCGCCTCGCCGACCCCGACACCCTCCACCACACCCCCATCGGCGTCCTGCGCAGCATCCAACGCCCCGTCTACGACACCCTCATGAACGACCAACTCGACACAGCCATCGAACAGAACGGCAAAGGCGACCTGACCCAGCTCCTCGCCGGCAACGACACATGGACGGTGCAGACCGCATGACGTACGTCATCACCCAGCCCTGCGTGGATCTCAAGGACAAGGCATGCGTCGACGTGTGTCCCGTCGACTGCATCTACGAAGGTCCGCGCAAGATGTACATCAACCCCGATGAATGTGTTGACTGCGGTGCCTGCGAGCCCATTTGTCCGGTAGAGGCGATCTTCTACGAGGACGATCTGCCCGACGAGTGGTCCGGCTATCTCGCCGCCGAACGTGAGGTCTTCGTCACAACAGGAGCGTCCGGCGGTGCGAGCGGGGCGGGTTCACTGGCCCAGGACCACCCGATCGTCGAGGGAGAACCGGTGAAAGCGGGCTAAAGCGTCCAGAGGTGCGGGGGTGGCCGACATTCGCACTTCAGTGTGGCTTCCCCGGTCCTTCAGCGGAGTCCGGCAACGTGCATCCAGTCAGACGCACATACCCCGCAAGCGTTTCCGCGGAGCCGCCGGACACCGCAGCAAAGGAATCCCAACCCCATGGACACCTTTACCGCACCCTCCCCCTCCTTCCTCGGCACGCACCATCTGGTCCACAGACCGGCCAGCCCCGAGGCCTTTCTGTTGAAGGCCACCGCGCCGATACGGCAGAACTTCGCCTTCTCCGCAGAACTACCCGAAGAGCACCGGCTGTTCGGCGACTCCGTGTCCCGCTACCACGATCTGCTGTTCCCCATGGAGTCACTGCGCCGGACCATGCTGTTCGCGGCACGCCGGTACTTCAGAGTGCCCGCGAGCAGACACCCGGTGGTGGCTTCCGGCAGCGCCGAGATCACCCATCTGGACGCCTGGCGCCGCGGCGACAGACGGGCCGGGATCGCTCTGGAACTCGGGATGACGCCCCTCGACATCGTGGGCGGCGTGCCGCACGGTCTGGAGTGCGAGGCCGCAGTCTCCATCGACGGCGAGCGCTGTGGCATCGCCTCGGTCCGGCTGGCCTTCCTCGCCCAGGGCGTTTACGACAACCATCGCGAACTCGGGCGGCGGCAGAGCGAGGAGTCCGCCGCCTGGCTCTGTGATCCGGTGTCCCCGGGCATGCCGCTGCCCGAACAGGTGGGTCACCGGGACAGCCGTAACGTCGTGGTCGGCCTGCCCGAGCGCACCGGCGCGGAGGGCGAAGACGAACTGCTCTTCCCCATCGACGCCAAGGCAGCTGCCGAGCTGCGGTTCGAGGCCGACGCACCGGACGACGTGCCGCCGATGCTGTTCCTGGAGGTGTCCCGCCAGGTGGGGCTGCTCGCCGCCGCTGAGCTGCGCGGCTTCGTCCCCTCGTACGCCGTGCTGTCCCGATGGCAGGCCACGTTCCGCGGCTTCACCGAGCCCGGACTGCCGCTGCACTGTTCGGTGCGAGAGGGGGTGCGGAGGAAGGACGGGAAGGTGTGCCGGGACGCGGCGGGCCGGCCCGTGGTGGAGCTGCGGCTGTCGTTCCTCCAGGGCAGCCGGGTCGTCGCGCGGGTCTCCGCGTCCGTGCTGCAGGACTGCTGAGCCGCGCGATGAGATACCGAGTACTCGGCCCCGTGCGTATGACGCCTCGTACGCCGTCCGCGGCCAAGCCGCGCGCGGTTCTCGCCACCCTGTTGGTGCGGAGCAACACAGTGGTGTCGACCCATACCCTCATCGACGAACTGTGGGCTGAGGGACCGCCGCGCACGGCCACCACCACCCTCCAGGTGTACGTGTCCCAGCTGCGCAAGGCCCTGTTGGAGGACACCGGCGAGGCCGCGGCGGGGACCGGCACGGTGCAACCCCTGCTGACCCGGCCCCCCGGCTATCTGATGCAGATCGCCCCGGAGGAACTGGACTTGGCCGTCTTCGAGTCGCTGCGGGCCGAGGGCCGGGCCGCGTACGGGCGGCGCGAGTACGAGTCCGCCTCGCGGGCGCTGAGCCGCGCGCTCGGGCTGTGGACGGGGCCCGCGCTCTCGGGCATACCGCACGGGCCCTCGCTGGAGACCTCCGCGATCCGGCTGAACGAACTGCGCGCGGAGGTCCTGGAACAGCGGATCTCCGCCGATCTGCGGCTCGGACTGCACCATGAGCTGGTCGGTGAGCTGATGGCCCTGGCACACGAACATCCGCTGCGCGAGACGCTGCACTGTCATCTGATGGTGGCGCTCTACCGGTCCGGCCGGCAGTCCGACGCCCTTCAGGCCTTTCACCAGGCGCGGCGCTCACTCGTCGACGAACTGGGGGTGGAGCCCGGACCGGTGCTGAGCAGACTTCAGGAGCGCATCCTCTCCTCCGACCCCTCGCTGGCCTGGCACGGTGAGCCCCAGCGCGGCGTCGTTCCCGTCGGCGGATCCGACGACCGTCCGGCCGGCGGGCAGGGCAACGGGTTCGCGGCGTACGGCCAGGACGCGAGGCCCACGGTGTGGCTGCCGCCGACCGTGGCGAACTTCACCGGACGGGAGGACCAACTGGCCTTCGGCAACCGGCTGTTGGCGGATGGTCAGCCCGGCGGGAACAGAGTGCTCCTGCTGTCGGGCCGGGCGGGCGCCGGAAAGACGGCGTTGGCCGTGCGACTGGCCCACAGCGCCACCGACCGGTTCCCCGACGGACGGGTCCTGGTGTCGTTGCGGGACGCCAACGGGCGAGCCGTCGAACCGAGGACTGTCATGGCGACCCTCCTGCGACGACTGCGCGGGCCGTGGGCGACGGGTGCCGACTCGGGCGCGGAACCGCTGCCGTCGTCCGAGACTGAACTCGCGGAGCTCCTGCACGGACGCACCGAGGGCCGCAGAGTGCTCTTCATCCTGGACGATGCCGTCTCGGAGGCACAGGTCCGGCCGTTGCTGTCCGCCGTGCCCGAAGCCACGGTGATCCTGACGAGCCGTCAAGTACTCGGTGCGCTGGAGAGCGTGCGGCACCTGACCCTCGACGTGCTCTCGGCCCGTGAGGCCGAGGCGCTGCTCACGGCGTGCGGCGGCCCGCGGATGCGGGACGATCCGGAGTCGGCACGAGAGATCGCCCAGCTCTGCGGCCGACTGCCGCTGGCCCTTCGGGTGGCAGCCGCCGGACTCGCGGCCCGCCCGCACTGGACCGCTGCCGGACTCGCCAAGCGGCTGCGCGACGAACGGACCCGGCTGCCCGCGCTCGCACTGGGCGATCTCGACGTACGCAGCACCCTGCTGACCGCCTACCACGACGTGGACGAGAAGGCCAGGCGCGCCTTCCGGATCCTCGGGCTGGCCGCACTGCCCGACTTCGCCCCCTGGACCGGGACCGCGCTGCTCGCCACGGACCCGCTGGAGGCCGAGCGGATCACCGAAGAGCTGGTGCAGGCGCATCTGCTGGAGGCACGGCGGCAGCCGGGGCGGCTGGCCCCCGTGCGCTACAGCTTCCACGCGCTGCTGCGCTCCCTGGCCCTTGAGGTGCTCGCCCAGGAGTCCCCGCAGGAGGGCCCGGCGGCCGTGGAACGGCTGTGCCGTGCCTTTCTGACCCTGGCCAGGCACGCGGACGCGCAACTGGCGCCCGGCAGGGAACGGCTCACGTACGAGGCCGAACCACTGCCCGCGATCTCCCCCGAGGATGTGGTCGGCAACGCGCCGCTGCGCTGGTTCCAGGAGGAGTCCGCCGCCCTGTTCGGAGCTGTGCGGCAGGCGCATGAGGCCGGGTTGTGGAGTCTGTGCTGCTCCTTGGCCTCGGCCACGGCCGGCTACTACGAGGCGGGCGCCCTGTGGGACGAGTGGGAGGCAACGCACGACCTCGCGCTGGACGCGGCTCGCCGGTCCGGTGACATTCACGCGGAGGCCGTGATCCAGCGCTCCCTCGGCGACCTGGCCTGGCAACGCCACCAGACCTCGCTGGCGCTCGACCGGTACCGCCTCGCCCGGCAGTTGTTCACCCGCCACAGTGACCGGGTGGCGGCGGGCCGCTGTCAGTCCGCCGAGGCGGACGCGCTCCTCGCCATGGGGCAGGTCACGCGGGCCGGGCACGCCTATGCGGGCGCTCTGTCGGTGAGCCGGCTGGTCGACGACGCGCGTGGCTCGGCCGAGTCGCTGCGCGGACTGGCCCTCGTGGCGCAGCGCGAGGGCCGCCAGGAGGACGCACTCGCCCGCATGGAGGAGTGCGAGAGCGCCGCACGCACCGCGGGCGACCACCGCTGGACCGAGTACGCGTCGCGCACGGCGTCCGCCCTGCGCATCGCACTCGCGTCGGGCCAGTCGGCCGGGGCGTCCTCGCTCCCGCTCGAAGTCCGCCCGGGTGTCTGGCTCTTCCACCCGTCGCCATCGGACCAGCAGGCCGAGTGGGGTCTGCCCGCCATGTGCTGAGGGGTCTGTGCCGAGTTTCGACGGGGAGACTCGGCACAGATCGCCCGGACAGGGCCTAGTGCCGCGACCGGCAATGTTTGCCCTGAAGGAGCGTCGTCCGGTGCGGGCGAGCGTGCTGGACGACGCAACGGGGCAAAGCCTGCCGGGAGGGGCACTAGCGGGTGTCCTGCTCCTCCTCGCCGAGTGCCGCCAGCAGGGCGTCGACGGTGCCCGGGTCCAGGGCCGTGGCCGCCGCCGGGTCCGTCGTGCGGCCGAAGCCGGCGTCGCCGACGGCGACGGCGAGGGTGTAGCGGCCGGCGTACGACAAGGTGTGGAAGGCCCACGCGCCGACCGTTCCGGGGGTGCCGTCGGGGCGCAGCACATCCGTGGGGGCTCGGTCCGGGCTGAAGCCGAAGTCGGTAAAGCCGAGCAGCATGCCGAGACCGATGGCTTTGCTGTAGGCCTCCTTCAGGGTCCACAGGCGGAGCATCGCGGGGTTGCGCTCGGCGACCGGCATGGCCTCGATCCGCTCCGCCTCGTACGGGGTGCACATGTGCCGGGCGAGACCGGAACCGTACAGAACACGGTCGCTGCGCTCGGCGTCGACGCCGATGGCGCCGTCGGTGGCCAGGCCGACCAGCAGCAGGTCGTCGGTGTGGCTGAGGCTGATGTGCACACCGTCGTAGCCGCGCAGACAGGGACGCCCGTTGAGGCCGTAGCCGAGTTCGACGGACTCGGGCCGTACGCCGAGCGCGGCTGCGGCCCCGAACTTCAGCAGGACACGGGAGGCCGCGAACCGGGTACGGACCCGACGGTGCGTCAGCTCCAGATAGCGCTCCCAGTCGTGGCCCAGGAGCGCGCGCAGCCGCCCGCCCGCCCCTTCCGGTCGCCAGTCGTCCTGGCGGGCGCAGAGCACCGCGACCCCGTGCCGGTCCAGGTCAGCGCGTACTCTGCTCCAGTCCGCCGAGGGGCCGGGGATCACGATCGGCTCCCCGAGGGCCGGGGTCCGGCGCCCAGGTGCCGTCATCGAAGGTCTCCATCGTGTGGTGGAGATCGGACAGCACGTCGGCCGCGGTCGCGCCGTCGATCACCCGGTGGTCGAAGGTGAGGCCCAGTCGCATCATCGGCGCGGGCACCACGACGCCGTCGCGGACCACCGCACGGTCCACGATGCGGCCCGCGCAGAGAGTCACGGCGGTGCCGCCGGCCGAGTGGAAGCCGTCGACGTTGCGGTGGCCGAGCGAGCTGACCGAGACGGTTCCGAACACGCCGGCGCGCCTCTTCGGATCGCGCAGCGCCGCGGCGAAGGCGGCTCTGCCGAACGGGACCGGAAGCCGGCCGAGCATCCGTACGCCCTTGAACTCGGGGAGTTCGGCGGCCTGTTCGCCCTGGTAGCGGTCGATTCGTTCCTGGATCTCACGCAGGTTCGCGGTCTCCAGGCCGGGAACGAGCGCCGAGAGTACGGTGCGCTCGCCCTCGACGGGCCGGTCCAGGGCGAGTTTGGCGGTGACGCCGTCGAAGCGGACGATCCTCGGGCGGCGCAGCAGTCCCGGCCAGCCGGGCGCCATGACGGCGTTGGCCTCCGGGTGACGGTCGAGGACCCGCCCGGCGGCGTACAGCAGATACCCGACGACCGAATAGCGCCGGCCGTTGTCGCGGGCGGCGGCACGGTGCGCCTGGATGCGGGTCATGTCGACGTCGGTGTCCAGGTGTACGGGCCGCTGGGCCGCCGCCCACTCCAGGAAGTACAGGGTGTGGCGGCGGCGGCGTACGGCGGCGGTGCTCACCCGGACACCGCCAGCTCGTAGATCTCCTTGAGGCTGCGGGCCTGGAGGACCTTGCCGACCGGGACCTTGCGGCCGATGGCGGATTCCAGGGCCGTGATGAGCTTGAGGAGGTACAGCGAGTCCCAGTCGGGGAGTTCGTCGAAGTCGGCGGCCACCTGCTCGGGTGCGAGCGGCATACCGATCTCGTCGTTGACGAGCAGGACATAGTCGTCCAGGGTGAAGCCGCCCGCGTCGGGAACGGACGCGGGCGTGGTGCTGTCGATGCTCATATCTTCTCCAGGGCGAAGCCGGCCTTGATCCACTTGCTGGACTCGACGGCGACCGCGAGGGCCCGCTCGCCGCCCGACATCCCCTCCAGCAACTTCTCCATCTGCAGGAAGGGCAGGGCGTTTCCGTTGTTGCCGGTGTCCGCGACGCACGAGATTTCCTTCGCGGTCGGCACGTCGAGTTCCTCGGTGATACGGCGGGTCATCCGGCCGGACAGCTGGGGCGGCAGCAGATAGTCGAGTTGATCGGCCTCCCAGTCGAGCTCACCGAGCATCTCCCAGAGGATCTCGACCGCCATGACGGGCACGAACTCCTCGATGGCCTTGTAGTCCTCGGTGAGGGCCTGCCGGTCGTCGTACCGGTCGGCGAGCCCGAACCACTCGATGACCTGACCGGGCTTGCGGCCCAGCCCGGTGAAGCGGTTGAGGACCTGGCGCAGTGCGACGCCCTGTCCGCGCGGCTCGTCGGTGAGGACGGCCGCGCCGGCTCCGTCACCGAACAGGACGTAGTTGACGAGGTCGCCGGGGGCGGCGCCGGACACGTCGCGCTGGAGGTCGAGGTGTTTGCTGCACACGTCGCCGCCGATGACGAGACCGGTGCGGTACTGACCGGAAGCGATCATCGACTGGGCGACGCCGAGGGCCTGTACGGCGCCGGCGCAACCGGACTGGAGCTGGAGGGTGGGGACCTGGTCCAGGCCGAGCTGGTCGGCGACATGGTTGACGGTGGCGGGCATCAGGTTGTCCGGGGTGGCCGTGCCGAGGACGATGAACTCGATCTCGGACGGGTCGACACCGGGGGCGGCGAGAGCCCGCTCGGCGGCCTGCGCACACAGGTCGGCGAGCGACCAGCGCACCACGCCGGTGCCGAGGTCGCGGGCGAAGTACCGCGTCCTGGTGCCGATGAAGACCTCGATCCACTCCTCGTTGATGCCGAGCACCTTGGACAGGGTGGCGTTGTCCACCGGGTCACCGGGCAGTGCGGTGCCGATGGAGGCGAGATAGCTCGTCGGAGTGGTCATGCTGTCCTCTCTTCTTCCATGAGCGACCGGTTCTCCTCGGTGTCGCCGAAGCTCACGGGACCGGGCACCGACGCGCCGAATTCGCGCAGGAAGGCGACGAGGTCGCCGACCGAGGAGAGGCGGGGCAGCAGGTCCTGGACCGTCAGGGTGCCGATGCCGGCGAGCCGGGCCTCCAGCCGGTTCTTGAGTTCCATGATCATGACGGAGTCGAAGCCGAGATCCTCGTACAGCCGGTCGTGCGGGCCGATCTCGGTCCAGCCGCCGACCAGCCGGACGGCCCCGAAAACGGCGTCCGCGACCGGATCCGCCGAGCCGCCGGGCCGGTCCAGGGTGAGGACGGACGCGGGGGCGGTCTCCGGCTCCGGATGCGGTACGAGCGCCGAGCCCGCCGGCACGGGGGCCGTCGTGCCCGGCCCCCGCACCGGGTTCCGCGCCCAGTAACGGTGTTCCGTCGAGAAGGTGTACGGCGGCAGCGGGTGCGCGACCCTTTCCTCGGGTGCGTACACGGCGTCCCAATCGGGTTCGACGCCGCCCCGGTACAGCTCGGCGAGGGCCTCGGCGAGGGCCTGGCCGGCGGACTCGGGCCCGTGCACCGGCAGGACATGTGCCGGGCCCGCGCCCTCGGCGGGCCGGTCGAGGCGGCGCACCATCCCGGAGAGCACCGGCTGGGGACCGATCTCCACGAGGTGGGTCGGGCCGTCGGCGAGCAGCGCGGCGGCGGCGTCACCGAACTGCACGGTGGCGCTGATGTGTTCGACCCAGTACGAGGCGTCCATCGCCTCGCCGTCGAGCACCCGGCCCCGCACGGTCGAGTACAGCGGGATCTCCGGCACTCCCCCGCCGACCTCGGCGGCGATCTTCGCGAAGCGGTCCAGTACGGGCCGCATCAGCGGTGAGTGAAAGGCGTGCGAGACCTGGAGTTTGCGGGTGGTGAATCCCTCGGCCTCGATCTCGGCACCGATCCGTTCCAGGGCCTCCAGGTCGCCGGAGAGCACCGTGGAGGTGGGGCCGTTGACCGCGGCCAGGCCGACCAGGGGCTCTCGCTCGATCCACGCCTGAAGGTCTTCGTGGGCCGCCCGGACGGACAGCATGCCGCCGCCCGGGGGGAGTTCCTGCATCAGGGCACCGCGGGCGGCGATCAGCTGGGCGGCACCGTCCAGCGGGAGGGCGCGGGCCAGGACGGCGGCGGCGAACTCGCCGACGCTGTGGCCCAGGAGCAGACCGGGCTGCACGCCGAGTGCCATCAGGGTCCGGCCGAGGGCGTAGCCGACGGCGAACAGTGCGGGCTGCGTCCACCGGGTGCTGTGGATCGCCTCGTCGCCGGCGAGGACCAGGTCGCGCACGGAACGCTCTGTGTACGGCAGCAGTGCGGCGTCGGCCTCGTCGAGGAAGTGCCGGTACAGCGGCGACTGTTCGTACAGCGCGGCGGTCATACGGGGGTACTGCGAGCCCTGCCCGGTGAACAGGAACGCGGTGCGGGGGCGCGCGGCGGGCCGGCCGGAGAGCCGGGCCAGCAGATCGGGGTCGGCGGCCGACTCGCGCAGCCCGGCGACGAGTTCGGCGGTGTCGGTGGCGGTGATCGCGAAGCGGTGGCGATGGCCGGCCTTGACCCGGTTGCCGGCCCTGGCCAGCGGGCCCAGCGGTACGCGGCGGGCCGCCGCCGCGTCCGCCTGGGTCAGCAGGTTGCGGCGCAGCGCGTCGGTGTTCGGCGCGGTGAGGGTGAAGACGGCGGCGCCGATACCGCCCGGCACTGCGCCGTTCACCGGTTCGGGACGGGCGGCGTGGCCGGGCGCGGACTCCAGGACGGCGTGGGCGTTGGTGCCCCCCATGCCGAAGCTGCTGAGTCCGGCGACGGTGGGGCCGGCGGGCAGCCGCAGCGGTGCCTTGAGCAGCCGGAGCCCGTGGTCGCGCAGCTTGAGCTGCTTGTTCTCCTTGGCCGCGGAGCGGCTGGCGGGGACCACCCGGTGGTGCAGGGAAAGGGCGACCTTGATGAGCCCCGCGATGCCGGCGGCGCCCTCGGTGTGGCCGAGGTTGCCCTTGACCGAGCCGAGTGCCAGGGGCTTGCCCGCGCGGTCGGCGTGGTGGTGGCCGAGTGCCTTGACCTCCATCATGTCGCCGAGACCGGTGCCGGTGCCGTGGGCCTCGGTGAAGACCACGTCGGAGGGCTCGACCCCGGCCCTGCGGTAGGCGGCGCCGAGCACCTCCTGCTGGGCCCAGCGGTTGGGAGCGGTCAGCCCGTTGCTGCGGCCGTCCTGGTTGACGGCGATGCCACGGATGACCGCGTACACGCGTTGTCCGTCGGCGATCGCGTCCCGCAGCCTGCGCAGCACGATCACGCCGACGCCCTCGCCGCGGCCGATGCCGTTCGCCTCGGCGCTGAAGGGCTTGCAGCGCCCGTCGGGGGCCGAGAGCCCGGCCTGGGTGTAGAAGATCGACAGAGCCGGGGTGAGCGCCAGGTTGACGCCGCCGACGAGCGCGTGGTCGCACTCCTCGGACAGCAGGGCGTTCACCGCGAGATGCGCGGCGACCAGCGAGGACGAGCAGGCGGTGTCGACGGCGAGGCTGGGGCCCTTCAGGTCGAGATGGTAGGAGATCCGGTTGGCGGTCATGCAGTAGCCGTTGCCGGAGCCGATCTGGGCGGTGACGTTCGCGTAGTCGGTGAGGTGCAGTTGCGCCCACTCGTTGCCCATGACGCCGACAAAGACCCCGGTCGAAGTACCGGCGAGGTTGCGCGGCGCGATCCCCGCGTCCTCGACCGCCCGCCACGAGGACTGGAGCAGCAGCCGCTGCTGGGGGTCCATGGCGGCGGCTTCGCGCGGCGAGATGGTGAAGAACTCGTCGTCGAAGGCGTCCGGATCGGCGATGAAGCCGCCCTGGGTGGTGTTGGTGTGTCCTTCTTCTCCGGCTTCGGAGTGGAACTCCTTGGCGTCCCAGCGCTGCCGGGGCACCTCCCTCACCCCGTCTGCGCCGCGCATCAGCAGGTCCCAGTAGGCGCCGGTGTCGGGCGCCCCCGGGAATCTGCAGTCGATGCCGACGATGGCTACGGGCTCCATCAAGCGCCGCCGCCCTTCGCGGTATCCGCGGCGATCTCCTCCATGAGGTGGCCGGCGAGCGCCTCGACGGTCGGGTAGTCCCAGGCAACCGTCGGCTCCACCACGAGGTCGAAGTCGTCCTCGATGTCTCCGCACAGGCTGAGGGCGGCGACGGAGTCGAGGCCGTACTCCGCGAGCGGCACGTCCGAGGCGATCTCGTCGGGCCGCCGCTTGAGGTAGAGGGCGATGCGCTCGGCCAACCACGTGGTCAGAGACTCGGTGGTATGTCCGGTGGTCGGAACGGGCATGGTGGACTCCTCGGCGGGGATGAGCGGTTCTCGCTTGCTGTCGTGATGTCGTCCGGCGGCCGTCGGGGAACGGGCCGGAGTCCGGTGGGCGGCCGGGCAGGTTTCCGTCAGCCCGCGAGCGGGGTGTCGTACAGGTCGTAGCTGCTGCGCGCGTGGAACCTGCGCAGTACCTCCTCGTGCACCCGGGCGTCCACGGACGCCGGGAGTTCGGCGGGCCGCCGGCCGAGCCGCCGGGCAAGCCGGTGCAGCGCGGCGGCGAGCCAGGCGGGGTCGGCGAGAAATGTGTCGCCGCCGTCGCGGGACGCCTGCTGCCAGACACCGATCGCCGAGGCCGCCGCGAGCAGGACGGCGTAGCGGTCGGCGAGAGCGAAGGTGCCGGGGGCGGCCAGCGCCGTACGGTCCTCGGGTGCGAGCGCGCGGCTCGCCTCCTGGACCTGCCGCAGCTCGTCGACGAGTTGGCGCGCGAGCCCGTGGACGGCCTGCTCCTCGGGAGTCGCGCCGGGCAGCGTGTCCACGGCCGCGATCAGCGTGGCGCTGAGCCCGTCCCGTCCGCTGGCCAGGGTGAGCCGGTCGTAGGGGATGTCCGGCAGGTCGGCGCGCGGCTGGAAGAGTTCCGCGGGCGCCGGTTCGTCGCTGAACCAGGAACGCCGGGCGAGCCGGGACAGCTGGGGAATGATCGTGGCCTGGCAGGCCACGGAGCCGGCGTGGCCGAGGCTGAGCACCGGCAGGTCGCGGATGTGCTTCTGGAAGATTCCGTGCTCACCGTCACGGACGTAGAAGCGGGCCCCGAGCACGATGGAGAGCTCGTGCATGGCGTCGGTGAGCAGCTTCGGGACCAGGTACTTGGTGGCGGCGGCGAAGACGCTGGTCTGTTCGGGCAGCAGGTGCACCGACCGGGTCGCGGCCAGGGAGAGGCTGTCGCAGGTCAGAAGATCGGTGAAGGCTCCGGACAGGGTGGCCCTGGCGTGCGGGATCTCCATGACGGATTTCCGGTAGAGCCGTCGGCCCAGCGCGAAGCGCACGACGGTCCGCAGGGCCGTGTCGGTGGTGCCGACCGCCATGCCGGGGAGCGCGGACCTGGTGATCTGAAAGGCGCGCAGGGCGGTTTCGACTCCCTTTCCGGTCTCGCCTACGAGCGTCGAGGCGGGCACGGGAGTGTTGTCGAACCGTAGTCCGGACAGATGGCAGCCGCGCACGCCGACGGCGTCGTAGCGGGGCAGTACCTGCCAGGTGTCCGTGTCGAGCCCTTCGCGCTCGACGAAGAGCACGGAGTGGCTGCGGCTGCCCGGCGCGGGGCTGGTGCGACCGAACAGAACCCAGGCGTCCGCGCGATCGGCGTTGTTGATGACCTGCTTGGATCCGTTCAGCAGATACCCGCCTCCCTCTACGGGACGGGCCTCGAACTCGTTGCGGACGAAGTCGTTGCCGTGCGCGAGTTCGTGGTAGGCGACCGAGATCTTGCCGCCGCCGGTGAGGATCCGGGCGAGGCGTTCGCGCTGCGCGGCGTCCCCGGAGGCCCAGACGTTCACGGCGGCCATGAAAGAGGTCACGCCGTAGCCGAGGCCGAGGGCGACGTCGCGGCGGAACACCTGTCGCATGACACGTACGAGGGTGTCGAGCCGCTCCAGGCGGCCCCCCTCGGCGCGTGGCACGAAGTCGGCGCCGAGCCTCAGCTCGTCGAGGGCGCGCTCGCCGGCCCCGGAGAGTTCACCGGCCTCGTCCGCCTGGAGCAGCCGGCCGTAGGACAGTTCGTTGTTCTCGTCGGTGGGGTCGCCCATCCGCCGGTCCAGTTCGGCGACGCGGGCCACGGCCCGCGCCTCCTGGCCCGGTGCCCCGTCGCCGTCCCGTACGGCCCCGGTCGGCGGGTGCGTGTCCTGGGGCTCTGTGCCGATCAGCATGACGTCCTCTCAGTCTCGCCGACGGCCGCGGCGGGCATCGCGGGCTGCCGCTCGGGGCCCCGCTGCGGCAGCAACGAGAACAGCCGGCCCGAGGATCGGGCCGCCCGCAGGGCGCCGAGCAGTTCGTCGTACGTCTCCCGGTTGTCCGCCGCCGGTTCGCCGAGGCGGACCAGCAACCGGTCGAGGGCGGTGCGCAGCCACAGGCCGTCGCGCCACAGCGCGCCCGTGGCGGCGTCGTCGCGGAGGCTGTCGACGCTGTGCGTCCACAGGCCTACGCAGGCCGCTCCCGCCCAGCACAGGGTGTAGCGGCGTGCGACCTCGAAGGCGGCGGCCGGGACCTCGGCGAGCACGCCCTGGTACTCCTCCATCTCGGTGTGCACCGCGTGGGTGACGGCGAGGAGCCGCCGCGCGGCCTCGGCCACCGGTTCGAGCGCGGGGTTCAGTCCCGCCCTCCGGGTGATCTCCTCGACGGAGGCGGCGAGGCCCGCCATGACTCCGCTGCCGTGCCGGGCGACCAGCGACAGCTTCGAGGGGTCCAGGGGCGGCAGCGGTGTGGCGAGGTCGCAGGCGGCGGCGCCGCCGGCCGTGTCGCCGGTGCCGCGCTTGAAGCCGCGGACCAGTGGACGGAACTGGTTGACGAGGGAGTTGAGGTTGACCAGGGTGTTGCCGTCGAAGAGTCCGACGATGCGGTGGTCGCGCGCGACCTTCTGGAAGCGGCCGTCGGCGTGGACGTCCTTGAGGAAGGCGCGGGCGCCGAGCAGCCCGGTCAGGTCGGCGAGCACCTGGTCGGTGCCGGTGGGCAGCAGGTACTTGATGACGGCCGAGGTGACGCTGAGTTCCGCGGTCTGGGTCTGTACGGCGCGGCTGGCGACCAGGGCCACCGCCTCGTGCAGCAGTACGTCGGCGGCGGCGCCGGCCAGCAGGTGCCTGGCCTGGGGAAGGTCGATCAGCCGCCGTCCGTACAGCTCGCGCTCCTCGGCGAAGTCCAGGCCGAGCCGCAGTCCGTGGTCACCGGCGCCGAGCGACAGTGCCGCGCACATGGTGCGGGTGAGCTGGAGCGCCTTCAGCACGATCTCCAGGCCGGCGCCCTCGGCACCGACGAGGGCGCTTCGCGGCACCCGGGCGCCGTCGAAGGCGATGCCGGAGATGTCGGCGCCGCGGATGCCGAGAGTGGGAATCTTCGGGAGGTGGCGGTAGGTGTCCTCGTCGAGTTCGCGCTTGTCCACGAGGAGGACGCTGAACCCGCGCGGGCCCCCGTCCGGATGGGTGCGGGTCAGCAGCGACAGCACCGACCCCCGCGTGGCGTTGTTGATCAGCCACTTCTCGCCGCTGACCACCCAGTGGTCCGCCTTGCCGTCGGCGTCCGCCGCCTTGTCCGCCTTGTCATCGGTATGCACGTCATTGGCCAGCAGGTCGCTGCCGTGGGCCCGTTCGGTGAGCCCGAGGGAGACGGGGACCCCGGCCATGATGTCGGTGGCGAGCCGGGCGCCCTGCTCCGCGGAGCCCGCCACCCATACGCAGACCCCGCCGAGATAGGTCTTGCCGTGTCCGATGGCGCTGGTCAGATCGCGGCGGGCGACGGTGCGGACGAGCTGGAGCACGTGCTCGTAGTCGCGCAGCCTGCCTCCGTACTCGACCGGTACGTACTGGTCGGGCAGGCCCCACTCCTGGAAGCTGTGGCAGATGTCGGCGGGGAACTCCTCCTTGTCGTCGAGTTCCGCGCAACGCGCGTAGGAGAAGACCTCGTCGGGGTCGTCGGGGTCGCCGAGGAAGCGGTCGAACTCCTCCGCGAGCCGGTAGGGCGGGTGCTCCACGTCAGACCACCGATTCCAGGGACGGGGCGGCGTCGGTGGCGTCGGCGGCCTCGGCTGAGGCGATCAGTTCGCGGACGGCCGGCTCCAGGACCTCGTACAGCGCGGTGATCCCGCCCTCCAGGAACAGCTTGCGCATCAGGGTCCGCTGGATCTTGCCGCTGGTGGTCTTGCGGACTGTTCCGGGGCGTACCAGCAGGACGTTACCGGCGGGGATGCTGAACTCCTTGCTGATGAAGCTCTGGACGCCGGAGGCAACGGTCCGCAGGTCGGTGGAGACGCTGCCGGGGCGGACCTCCTGGATGGCCACCAGGTGCTCGCGGTCGGTATCGACGGCGAAGACGGCGCCGACGCCGGTGCCGAAGGCCTTGTCCGTGGACTGGATGGCGCGTTCGACGTCCTGCGGGTAGAGGTTGCGGCCCGCGAGGATGACCAACTCCTTGAGCCGGCCGGTGACGTACAGCTCTCCGTCCTGGAGTACGCCCAGGTCGCCGGTGCGCAGCCAGCCGCCGTCGTCGTGTCCGCCCGAGCCGTCGGAGATCGCCGCGTCGAAGATCTCCTTGTTGGTCTCCGGCCGCTTCCAGTAGCCGGAGGCGACGCTCTCGCCCTTGATCCAGATCTCGCCGACGTGTCCCCCGGGCTTCTCGACGTAGGTCTCCGGGTCGACGACGCGGATCTCGAAGTCCCGCGCGATTCCGCTGCTGACGAGGGAGCGGGTGGAGGCGTCCGCGCGCGGGTCGGCCAGTTCGCCACGCTCCAGGGCGTCGGCGTCGACATCGAGCACCCGGGCGACGGCTGTCTGCGGGATGCCGGTGACCAGCAGGGTCGTCTCGGCCATGCCGTAGCAG
Source organism: Streptomyces sp. NPDC050433 (assembly GCF_044458565.1). Taxonomy (NCBI): domain Bacteria; kingdom Bacillati; phylum Actinomycetota; class Actinomycetes; order Kitasatosporales; family Streptomycetaceae; genus Streptomyces; species Streptomyces sp. NPDC050433. The sequence goes on from NZ_JBITIB010000035.1 coordinate 15,642, forward strand.
GGGAACATCGATTGGGGGCGGAATCCCGCGGGCGCGAAGCGCTCGGTGAAGGCGCGGACCGTCTCGGCCCTGACGGGTTCGGCGCCGTTGCAGGCGGCGGTCCAGGACGACAGGTCGAGCGTCTCCAGCTGCGCGTCGGTGACCCTGCGCACGCACAGGTCGTACCCGAAGTTGGGGCCGCCGCCGGTGGTGAGTCCGTAGTCGCCGATCATCTTCAGCCAGCGATAGGGGCGCTTGAGGAAGGTGAAGGGTGCCATCAGGACGCCCTTGCCACCGAGGTAGAGCGGGTGGAGGATGTGCCCGATCAGGCCCATGTCATGGTAGAAGGGCAGCCAGCCGCCGCACACGGACTCCGGGCCGGAACCGGTCGACCGCTGGATCGCCGCCTCGTTGGCGAGCAGGTTGCGGTGCGAGACCACGACGCCCTTGGGGTCGCTGGTGGAGCCGGAGGTGTACTGCAGGAAGGCTAGGCTCTCCGGAGTGAGGGAGGGCGCGTGCCAGGCGGCAGCGTCGCCCTGGGCAAGGTCGTCGGTGGCCAGGCACGCCACGTCGGTGAAGCCCTCCGCGGCCAGCCAGGCGGAGATCGCGGGAGCGTTGGCCGAGTCGGTGAGCACGGCACACGCCTCGGCGTCGCGCAGAATGCCGGAGATCCGGGCGAAGTGCTGGCCCTGCTCGGTGGGCAGCGTTCCCGGCACGGCCACGGCACCGGCGTACAGGCAGGCGGTGAACGCCTTGATGAAGTCCAGGCCCGACGGGTAGAGCAGGAGGACCTGGCGGTTCGCGGCCTTCCGCTCCTGGAGCCAGGAAGCGATCCGGCGCGCCTCCTGGTCGAGCCCGGCGAAGGTGAGGTGCTGCGGCACCGAGCCGTGGGCGTCGTCGGGCAGGAAGACGAAGGCATCCGCGTCGTTGCGGGCCTCGGTGCGTGCAAGAACCAGTTCCGTGAAGGTTCGGAAGTTCGTCAACGTCTTTCTCCGACCTCTCCGAGTTCCGCTGGCATGGCGCCGGCACGGGTTGCTCTGACATCACGATCGTCGTCGGGGCCACTAAGGAGACGCTTGTGCGTTCCCGGCACCCGGTGGCGCGGAGCACGTCATCCGGTGCCACTGCGGATGGTCGCGTCGAGGGTCACATGTCCCGGCACCTCGGGCAGCCGGGTGAGCGGGTGCCTGAACTCGACAGTGCCGTCCGCCGATTCGGCGGCCTGCTCGAAGCCGAGCGACGGGTAGAAGGCGCGCATCTTGTGGTTCTTGGCGGTGGGCCGGTAGCTCGCGCGTACCTCGGCCGCGCCCGAGTCCACGGCGTGCTCCAGCAGCGCGGCGATGGTGGCCTGCTCTATACCGCGGGCGAAGACCCGGCAGCTGAGCAGCATGTTGTCGATGCGCAGGGCCTCGTCCTCCCGGTGCGCGAAGAGGGCGCCGACGACCCCGTTGTCACCGAAGCGGTCGCGGGAGCGCACGGCGAGCACCAAGTCGTCGGTCGAGCCGAGCCGTTCGCGGACGTCGGGGACCTGGAGCCGGCGGGTGGTGAGGTTGAACTGGTTGGTGCGCAGGGTGATCTGGGAGACTCGGGCCACTTCGTGGTCGCGTACCGGGGCGACCTCGACGGACACACCGAGGTCGCGCAGGTACTCCTCCATCGAGCCGGTGGTCCGCCGGAGGTCCTGCCGTTCCGCCTCCTGGCGGTACTGCACGGCGCGGCCCCGGTCCTCGGTGGTCAGCTCCCGTACGTCGAACCAGCCGTCGGCGAGCAGCCGGTCGATGTGCAGCGCCGGTTCCTCGTCGAGGCCGATCACGGCGATCTCGGGGAGTGAGGAGGCGACGAGGCCGCGTTCGAAGGGCGAGTCGTCGGCGAAGACGAAGCTGTCGGTGCCGAGATTGAGCTGGTCGGCGATGTGCCGGATGTTTCCGTCCTTGGGTTCCCAGTTGGCGACGATCCGGACGAAATCGGCCTCGCGCAGGGTCATGTCGGGGTGATCGCGGAGCACGGCCAGCACCGGCTCCCGGTCGTTCTTGCTGCAGACCGCGAGCAGTACGCCCTGGCCGCCGATCTGCTTGGCCACCCGCTGGAGCCGGCCGAAGACCTCACCGCGGTAGGTGGTGGCGGCGGCGATGCCGTCGGGTCCGTCGTCGCCGAGGATGCCGTCCCAGAGGGTGTTGTCGAGGTCCAGGACGAGGACCTTCTTGGCCCTGCCGCGCAGTGTCCGGAGCAGATGGCCGGTCTGACGCGCGTACCGGGCGAGCACCTCCTCCCCCAGGTACACCTTGGCGTAGGCGGCGAGCCGCGGGTCACGGACCGGTCCGCTCTCGGCGATCAACGGCTCCAGGTCGACGACGTGCAGCCGCGGGTGCGCGGCGGCGAGTCGCAGCAGACCGATGTTGAACTCCCGCCAGATGATGGAGAGTTCGGTGCGGGACCGGTGATCGACCAGCTGCTGCGTGTGCTGGGGCAGCAGCGGCAGGGTGTTGAGCACGAGCGTTCCGGTGCCGTGTTCGCCGTAGCGGGAGGCGAGCCCGTCGAGGAGTTCGAGTTTGCCGGCGACGCTCCTGGCGACGTCCTCCGTCCCCCAGGGCAGCGGCAGTTCGTCGAAAACGATCTGGGCGTCGAGAAGGCACAGAGCGAGTTCGGTGCCCGGGGCGTACAGGTCACTGCTGGTGTCCTGGAGGTCGCGCAGCCACAAGTCGTGGTCGCCGACGCGTACGCGCAGCGGGATGCCGTGGCGGGCGAGTTCCGCGGTGAGCGGTGCGGTCAGCCCGTCGACGGTGCCGTGTCCCGTGACAGCGACAGTCGCGGGTACGACGCCGGTGTGACGCTCCGCGATGTCCTCGGGAGCGAGCTTGGCGAGCAGCCTGCCCGCGCGGGACAACTGGGCGAACCCGTCGTCCTGCTGCGCGAGTTCGGCGAGCAGTCCGGGCACCACCGGGTACTCGGCGGCGAGCCGTTGCTCGCCGTGCAACGCGCGGAGCCGGACGAGGGGGCTGACGGGGCCGGTGCGGTCCAGGTCGGACGTCGTCACTGCTGTCCTCACGGTCGGTTCGCCTCTCTGCGGGGGCGGGCGCCTGGGAGCTTGTGCCCGGACCCTAAAGACGGGCTTGCGCGCGGGTGCCCCGGCCGCCGCGCGGGCCGCCCGCAAGAGCTGCTTTAGGCGGGCTGCGGACCATCCGTGGATGATGACTCCTTCGGAAAGGCAGCAGCGACGATGACAACTGAGCTGACCGCGGACGTGTGTGTGGTCGGAGGAGGCCCGGCGGGACTCACGCTGGCCGTTGAGCTCGCCAAGCGTTCGGTCTCGGTCGTGGTGGTGGAACAGAGCGGTCACTTCGACCGGTCGTTCCGGGGCGAGTCGGTCTCTCCCGACTCTGTGTGGCTGCTCGACAAGCTGGGCGTCCTCGGCCGACTGGACGGCGCCTACCAGCAGATGCACAGAATGGAGATCGTCGACTCCGGCAGCACGGTGCTGCGCGCCGACTTCCGCCGCTTCCCGTATCCGCACCCCTACCCCGTGGAGATGCCCCAGCCGGCGCTGCTCTCGGCGTTGGCGGCCCTCGGGCAGGAAGAGCACCCGGAGCACTTCACCCTGGTGCGCCGGGCGACCGCCACCCGTCTGCTGCGTTCGGGCGGCGAGAGCGGTCCGGTCACGGGGGTGGTGGCCCGTACCCCGGAGGGCGAGCTGACTGTTCACGCGGCGCTCACGGTGGCGGCGGACGGCCGGTTCAGCAAGGTCCGTGACATGTCGGGCCTGCCGTACACGAAGGTGCCGCTGGAACGTGACGTGGTGTGGCTGAAGCTGCCGTTCCCGTCCGAGTGGGACGACCGTACCTATCGCATCCGGATCCGCGGCGACCAGCACGGGCTGTTCATCCCGACCCACCCGGACAGTGTGCGTGTCGGTTTCAACATCCCCAAGGGCGGGTTGAAGGAACTGCGCGCCCAGGGTCTGCCCGCGCTGTACGAGCGGCTGGACGGGCTCGCTCCCGAGCTGGCCGAGTCGGTACGAAGTGAGATCCGCTCCTGGTCCGACACCTCGATGCTGGACATCTTCACCACGATGGTGCCGAGCTGGTCCATGCCGGGCCTGGTCCTGATCGGCGACGCGGCACACACGCTGACGCCGATCCTCGGCCAGGGCGTCAATCACGCGATCATCGACGCGGTGACGCTGGCGCCGCTGGTGCGTGACGCCATCGACGCAGGCGGGGACGAGGCGGCGCTGGCGCGTGCGGGCGCCGAGTTCCAGCGGGCGCGGGAGGAGTCGGTCGCCAAGTCGCGCGGTCTGCAACTGCGGCAGGAGCGGCTGTTCGCCCTGCACGGCGTCGGCGGTGTCGGCCGCCGCTCGCTGTACCGGGTGATCGACCGGAGCCAGAAGCTGAAGGAACGGGTGCTGGCGGGCGCGTACTTCCAGTTGCAGAAGCCGGGGCCGCACGTCGTGGAGGCGCAGTCGCCCGCCACCCGAGTGTGATGACTGGTGCCGTCCGCCGGCGCGACCGGCGGACGCAGGACAGGGGCCCGGCCCGCACGTTCTCGTGCGGGCCGGGCCCTTGCCCTGTGGGCCGGCCGGCGGACGGGGCGATCAGGACCGGCCCTGGTCCGTCACCAGGTGACGGGCAGCGCCTTCAGACCGTGCACCATCATCCCGGTCGTCAGCTCCAGGGAATCGACCTCCTCCGCGAGCCGCAGACCCGGGAAGCGGTTCAGCAGCGAGGAGATGACGATCTGCAGCTCCGCCCTGGCCAGAGCGGCGCCCACGCAGAAGTGCGGGCCGTGGCCGAACGCGACATGGTGGACGGCCTCGGGCCGTTCGGGGTCGAACTCGTTCGCCTGCGCACCGGGGAAGCGGTCGGGGTCCTGATTGGCGGAGCAGACCGCCGCCAGGACCGCGCTGCCCTTGGGGATGAGGGTGCCGCCGACCTCGACGTCCTCCAGGGTGATCCGCAGCGGGCCGCCGTCACCGATCGGGTTGACGCGCAGCAGCTCCTCGATGGCGTGGTCGAGCTTTTCGGGGTGCTCGCGCAACATGGCCATGTGCTCGGGGTGGCGCAGCAGGGTCAGGACGATCTTGCCGATCATGCTGACGGTGGTCTCGTGACCGGCGACGAGGATGGTCGCCGCCATGACGATCAGCTCGTACTCGTTGAGGCTGCTCTCCTCGTCGCTGGCGACGACGAGCGCCCCCATCAGATCGTCCGTCGGCTCCTCCCGCTTGCGCTTGACGAGTTCCCCGAGGTACCCGATCATCTGCTGGCGCTGGGCGGCCATCTCCTCCGACGTGTGCGCGGTAATGGAGACGAACGCGTCCGACCACTCGCGGAAGCGGTCGCGGTCCTCGAAGGGCACACCGAGTAGTTCGCAGATCACCATCACCGGCAGCGGGAAGGCCAGTGCCGTGTTGAGGTCGACCGGCCCGTCGAGCTTCTCCATCTCGTCCAGAAGTCCGTCGGTCAGCTCCTGGATACGGGGACGCATGTTCTGCACGCGGCGGGCGGTGAACTCCCGTGAGACGAGCCTGCGCAGCCGGGTGTGCTCGGGCGCGTCCGTGGTGAACAGGCTGCCCGGCACGGGAGGCGTGGGGGTGAGCTGCGGCGACTCGGGGGAGATGGTGGCGGCGCGGCTGAACCTGTCATCGGCGAGCACGGTGCGCACGTCGTCGTAGCGGGTCACCACGTAGCCCTCGTCGCCGGTGGGCAGCCGGACATGGGCGACAGGGCACTTGCCCCGCAACTCCTCGTAGACGGGAGGCACTTCGACGGCCGAAGGGCGGTGGAACGGGTATTCCAGTACAGGTCGGTCGGTCTCCGACCCGCCATGCGTCGTGTCCGTCGTGTCCATACGTTTCCTCCGGCAACAGGTGCTCAGCGGTTGCTTGTGCGGTGGTTCGAGTGACCGACGCGCGGCAAGAGACGCGGTCGGGGACCTGGACGAGCCTCGCAGCGACGCCTTGTGCGAGGCCAAAGCGCCCCAGATGTGTCAGCGCTGCCATCCTTCGGGGGTGCGCAGGCCGTATCCGAGGGCCCGGTCGGCGGCGATGTGCACCAGCCAGGCCAGACCGAAGTTGAACACGGGGACGGCGACGGACGGGGATTCGGGGATCAGGCAGGCGAGCATGACGACCACGGGCACGACGGGCCGGTGCAGAAGGTTGTAGAGGGGTACGGCTCTGCGGGGCAGTTGGCCGTGCTGGTGCGGGCCGCCGGAGATGCCGGCGAGGAACGACAGGTCGGGTGCGATGGCACCGGCGAGTGCCGCGACGAGCACCCATCCGCCGTACTTCGTCGCCTCGAACACCGCAAAGACCAGGAGGAGGACGAACGCGACCACCCATACCGCGCGGACCGGCCGTGAGGCCGAGCTCCTGGTGGCGCCTTCCGTGGCGTTGTGAGTCACGGGACTTACTTCCTTTCGCGATGGATCTGTACAAGCGGCCGGCCGCGGTCGCGGTGCCGGTCGGCTACACCGCGACCCGCTCCGAGGCGTACCGGCGTGTCAGGGAGGCGAGTTCACGCAGGAAGGCGCCCTCGTCCGATCTGACGAAGAAGTGTCCGCCGGGCATCGTTCGCACGTCGCAGCCGCTCCCCGCGTGCCTCCGCCAGGAGAGCATCTCGTCCACGGTGACCAGCCGGTCCGCGTGTCCGGCGAACAGGTGCAGCGGTACCCGCAGCGGCTCGATGTGCGGGGCGACGCTGCCCATGCACAGCCGGAGGTCGTCACGGACCACCGGAAGGAGCGCGGAGAGGAATTCGGGATGGCCGAGCAGCGTCTCCGGGATGCCGCCGAGCGCGGCCAGGCCGGCGACGAGCTCCTCGTCCCCGGCGTCCGGGTCCGCGAGCGCCGGGGACGGCAGGTGCGGGGCACGGTAGGCGCTCAGCACGAGTGCCCGGGGCAGGGCGGCCCCGCGCGACTGCCGCCGCCGGGCGAGCGAGTACGCGATGAGCGCCCCCATGCTGTGGCCGTAGAAGATGTGGGGCTCTGCCAGCTCCTTGTCGAGCTGTGCGTCCAAGTCGTCGATGAGGGCGTCCAGATCGGTGAACCTGGGTTCGTCGTACCGTTCCTCGCGGCCGGGCAGTTGTACCGGCATCACCTGTACTCCGGCGTCATGGGCGTCGAGGCCGCGCTGCCATCGCCGGTACGCCGAGGCGCCGCCGCCCGCGTACGGAAAGCAGAACAGCCGTGTCGCGGGCTCCGGTTCGAAGCCCGGTCGCTTCCGGGACAGGTATCGCATCGTGTCGCTCCGTCTCGGTTCAGTCCAGGGTGTGAGCGGGCCGTCCGGGTGCGGGATGCGTCAACCGGTCGTGCGGTCCCGGCCAACGCGGTGCCCACGCTGCCGGGGACCGCTAAAACGCTGCCAAACTCGGTGCGGCGAGGTCGAGCTGAGGGTCGGCGGCCAGGATCGCCCGATGCAGTTTCTGGACGCGCAGGGAAGGCTCAATGCCCAGCTCCTGGGAGGTCGACGCGCGTAGCTTTCGAAAAATTTCAAGCGCTTGCCACGAGCGTCCACATCTGTAGAGCGCCAGCATCAGCAGCCCGTGCAGACGCTCCTGGAGCGGGAAGCGCTCAGTGAGTGCGAGGAGTTCGCCGATCACTTCGGCGTGCCTGCCGAGCCGGAGGTCTGCGGTGATCCGCCCCTCCAGCGCGGAGCGACGTGCCTCCTCCAGCCGTAGCAGCTCGACGCGGAGCGCGGGTCCGATGCGTACGTCGGCTAGGAGCTGCCCACGCCACATGCCGAGCGCCTCGCCCAGCAGCTCCGAAGCGGTCTCGTCGTTGCCGCCGGCCAGTGCCCGCAACCCGCGACCGGTGAGCTGCTGGAAGAGGTCGGCCTCCAAGACGGGCGCGGGCATGTTCAGCGCGTATCCGGCATAGCTGCGGCTCAGCACCTCTTTCGGGGCACACTCGTGCTCCGGTCCCAAGGCGTCTGCGATGGCCCGGCGCAGCTGCTTGACGTAGGTCTGCACAACTCCCGCGGGCCCGCTGGGGGGACTTGAGTCCCACAACTCCTCGGTCAGCGTCGTCACATTCACGTCACAGCCCGCGTTGACCGCCAGCAGTGCGAGCATCTGGCGCGGTTTGGCCGCACTTGGCACCACGGATGTGCCGTCGATGCTCACCACGAGCGGCCCGAGAACCCCGATCTCCATGGAACTGCTCCTTCCGCCTGCTGGAACACTGACACGTTGTCGCCCGCAGCGACACTTAGCCGATCATGATTTTGGCGGGAATCCGTCTGCCCCGGAATATGAGATTTTCATGGTCACGACCTTCCGCGACGCGCTTTAAGCGACGCTTCAGGCCAAGCGGTGAGCATAGGCGCCATCGGAGGTCGTCGCAGGAGCGCCTCAGTACCAGTGCGGGAGAAGAGGGGCGGCATGGGGCCGAGGTCCTGGCTCGACAAGGCGGTCACCGGCGTGTGGAACATGCTCGTCGAGTACGGCTCCCTCACCGTCGGACCGCTGGCCGGTGTCCACTTCGACGACCCTGCCCCGGACCCCGACCACACTCCGCAGGAAGCCCGGCCGCCGCAAGCCACACACGGCCGCGGGAACGGCGCCCGGCTCCAGGGGCCCCCGACCGGCCACCCGGAACGACACTGCCCGACCCCTCCGAGCCGGGTCGAGCAGGAGCTGTGGGCAGGACTGGGCGTCGACGTGAAGAAAGCCGGCCAGTAGGTTCGCCGGCCAAATGCCATGGGCGGCAGACGAGTCGGGCTCTACGCCGGGGAGAGCCATCGCAGCGCAATGACCTGCGCAAACGTGTAGCGAGGGAGCTTGTGTGGCTACCTTGACCGCTACGTAAGGAGACACCCCGCCCTGGAGCAGGCGGTCCGCTGTATGCGCTCGAACGGCAGTGCATCGTCCGCCCGAACGATCTGCCGTACAAGACACAGCTCGTCCCGCTCGCGGCCGTCCGCGCCATCCTCGACACGGCACTGGACGGGCTGGGAGCGGAGGAGAAGACCGAGCAGTGGTACTGGTGCGGGGTCCTCGGCGAGATGTACGGCGGCTCTACCGAGACAGCGCCGCCTACAAGGGCATCTACGCCCTGCTCATCAAGCAGGGAGCGGTGGACTGGCACCACACGGACAGGCCGCTCAACCCCGGCAGGCTGGACGAGTACAGCGTGGACGTCCGGCAGATCTTCCCCAAGACCTGGTTCCGGCGGGGCAACAGTGAGGGCCTGCCCACGAACTCCATCGTGAACAAGACCCCGCTGTCCTACCGCGCGGCGATGGACATGGCCGGGGCGCCAGCGTCCTAGCCTCCGACATGCGACCCGAGTGGTTCGACGACGTACTCGCCACCCACCTCATCGATCCGGAAGCGCTCCGCGACAACAACTACGAACGGTTCTACAGCGACCGTTCCAAGCAGTTGCAGGATCTCGTGCACGCCGCCACGGGCAAGAGGACCATGCTCCATGACCTCACGGAGGGCCACGCCCGATGACGGCCACACCGGGCGGGCAGGACCTCGCCGCGCTCACGGGCAGAACCGTCCCCGTGCAGGACATCCTTGACCTGTTCCAGGTCAGAGTCCGTGATCACCGGTCGGTGCACCGCATCTCGCAAGCACTCACGGACGCCGGGCTGACGACGCTGCCGGACTTCGCCGTGTGCGGCCAGCGCAGCAACGTCGACGTGGTGCCGCTCGCGTCCGTGCCCGCGCAGGTCGCCCCCGCCGACGTGGAGGAGGACGAGACGCAGGAGTCCCTGCCCTCGGCCGCCCTTCCGCAGCGTCTGCTGCTCGGGGACATCCCGTCGGCGCGGCGAGGGCTCGTGTCCGTCGGCCCCGGCACGCCCCTGCCACAGGCCACGTTCCTGATGCGCACAAAGGGCGTCGCGCAGGTCCTGGTGACCACCGGTATGGCGCAGATCCACGGGGTGGTCACCTGGGGATCCGTCGCCAAGATGTACGAGGCGGGCAAGCAGCCGACGCTGGACAACGCGATGGAGAAGGACTCCCTCCCGGTCGCCGGCACCCTCCAGGAGTTCTTCTCCGCTCTGCCGGTCGTCCGCGAGCACGGGTATCTCCTGGTCCGAGGCGACGACGGCTGTCTCTCCGGCATTGTCACCGCCGCGGACGTCACGGACCGCTTCGAGGGCGCGGCACGGCCCTTCTTCATCGTCGGGGAGATCGAGTCCCTGCTGCGCCGCTGCCTGGGCACGGCGCTGGACGAGGAGACCGTCAAGGCCGTCCAGACGAACAAGAAGCCCGAGCACCGCACAGGGCAGATTTTCGACCTCATGTTCGGCGACTACCTGAGGCTCCTTGATGGCGACCAGACGAAAACGTCGCTGGCCGAAAGCGCCGACGCCAACTGGGAAGCCCTGAAGTGGCCCAACCTGCCCAGGGAACAGTTCATCGGCCGCCTGAAGCGAGTGAAGGACATCCGCAATCGGATCGCCCACTTCGACGAGAAGCCGCTTCCGCAGGAGATGATCGACGAGCTGACGACGTTCGCGAAGCTGCTGCGGGAACCGCGGCGAAGCCGTCGCCCCGGGTGGTGGGCATGCCCGCCCGCTGGGCGAGCGCGGTCACGGGCAGGGTGCCGCCCGCGTCGAGCAGGGCGGCGAGGGCCTTGTGGACCTGCTTCTGCTGCGGCTTGCGCGCCACTTCCGCCTGAAGGTCGGCGGCGAAGGGTTCGGCTGCCGGGCAGGCGCCAACTCCCCTTGCGCCGAATACCGGCCTTCATATCAATCGTTCAATCGTCAGCCTGCGCGCCCCTGACCGGTCGGAATCCGATCGGGTTTGCCGGATACGTCCCACTCGGGCCGCGGCAGTGAGGCGGCGCGGTCAGCTGACGCCAAGGAGCCCACACCGAACGCAGCCCACTCCACCACTTGTACCGGAGTTCAGTACCAGCATGGTACCATTATTCCGTACCATCAGGAGAGAGGTGTCGCAAATGACGATAAGCGCCAGCGAGGCCCGCAAGGACCTCTTCCCACTTATCAAGCGCGTCAACGACGACCACACCCCCGTGCGCATCAGTTCCAAGAGCGGCGACGCGGTACTGATGTCCTCCGAGGATTACGACTCCTGGCAGGAGACCGTCTACCTGCTGCGCTCCCCCGCCAACGCGAGAAGCCTCATGGAAGCCGTGGCACGGGACAGGGCCGGCGAGACCGTGGTCACCAGGACCATGGAAGAGCTGGAAGAGCTGGCGGGTGACGGGTGAGGAGCGTCCACTTCGACCCGGCCGGATGGGAAGACTTCCTGTTCTGGCTCGGCTCGGACCGCGGCATGGCCCGCAGGATCACACGGCTGATCGCGGAGATCCAGCGCACCCCCTTCACCGGCATCGGCAAGCCGGAGCCCCTGAAGGGCGACCTGTCCGGCTACTGGTCACGCCGGATCGACGACGAGCACCGGCTCGTCTACCGGGTGGACGAGAAGGAAGTCAAGATCCTCAAGGCCCGCTTCCACTACTGAGGCCCCCCGCCCATGCGCCAGTGCATCGCAGAGGCTGTCGGCGTCCGCCGTGTCGGCTCCCTCTTCGACATGGCCTGTTCCATCTGGCGCAAGGTCCGTTCGGCTGATTGAGTGTCAGCTACAAATGGGGCGTAACGACCTGGGGGCCCAGACATGGCATCAGATACCTACGACAGACCGGATCCGGAAGCAACCGCACGTGGGCAGCGAGTCCTCGATCTCATGGACAAGGCGATCGACCTCCAGACTCCGCTGGTGCGCAAGAACATCGCCCGAGCCCGCCAGCGGAACCCAGAGGCGACACCGGCGCAGGTGATCCGCAGTCTGGAGCGGATGTACGTCGGCGCCTTGAGCGGGACGGGTGCTGCGGTGGGAGCAACCGCAGCCGCGCCCGGCGTCGGCACGGGCCTCGCACTGGCAATGTCGGCAGGCGAGACTCTCTCGTCTCTTGAGCTGAGCGCTCTCTTCGCGCTTTCGATCGCCGAAGTTCACGGAGTCCCCATCGACGAGGTCGAGCGCCGCAGAACGATCGTCATGGGACTCATGCTCGGCGGGAGCGGCTCCACCACCATTTCCAAGGTCGCGGAGCGCACGGGTCAACACTGGGGTCGCCAGGTTGTCGCCAAGGTGCCGGTCGAGACGTTGCGTCAGATCAACAAGATTCTGGGGAAGAACTTCATCACGAAGTACGGGACCAAGCAGGGAATCATCGTTCTCGGTCGAGTGGCACCGTTCGGTATCGGCGCTGTGATCGGCGGCGGCGCCAACGCCGCCCTCGCCACTCTGGCGGTGAGGGCCGGCCGTCGCGCGTTTGGCCCACCCCCGACGTCATGGCCAGAGCTGACACGCAGCACACCGCCGACGTCCGAGGACTCGCGAGACTGACCCTCGGTGCGCTGCGGGGCGTCGAGCGCCCCGCCACCTACTCCTCGTGATCACGGCTCGATCTGAGGCCGGAGCAGCACAAATCCTTCGCCGATGGCCTTGCCCACGAGAGCGTCCCACCTTCGATCACTCGCGTCGTCAACGAACCATCGCATAGCGATTGCTCATCCTGCCGGCTCAGCGGCCCTCCCGACGATATGAGGAGAGCCCACCGCAACGAATCAGGAGCCTGCGGCGGGCATCAGGCCGCCTTCCGACTCGATCAAGTCCCCTGCGGCGATCAACTCAGGTCCCTAGAACTCCCAATTCCATTGATTTCTTCGTCCTTCTCGCGAAGGGAGGCGAGCAGGACATCCAGCCCGGTGAGTTTCAGCGTCGGATGGTCCCTCTTGTAGTTGTCCATGAGCATCTCGACATCGCCCACGTCGGAGAGGCTCTCCTCGTCCTCGTGCAGCTTGTCCATGCCCATCGGCTCACGGCTCCTCCTTCCGGGGGTTCAGATCTGCGACCGAGCGGCCGACATGGAACAGCGGTCGCACCAGAAGCCGAAGAGCGAAGCGCCGAACCCCATCGGGCCGAAGGGAGTCAGGCCGCTGTCCACCGCGACAAGGAAAGGCATGAAGTTTCCGCATCCAGGACAGAGCGGGTGCGTCTCTGGTGAAGGCCAGCGCGGTAGTCCGCCCACCTGGTGCCGCGACCTTCCGGTGATGGCCACCCGACTCACACCCGTCTGGTTGGGGTGCGTTTCCAGCGTCATGGACAACTCGCCGGGAACCACGCGTGACGTCTCGGCAGAAGGCCCTTGCGGTTGATAGAAAGCACGCGTCCCGTCGGCCGTGAACTGTGCGTAAAGGATGTCGACTTCGTCGCAGTCGCAGGAGAACCAGAAGAACGAGGGATCACCGCTGAACTCGTACGGCAGATCACTAACGGAGAGGGTGAGCACCCTGTCCGCCGGCGCGTTGCACCGCGCGCAGAGAGGAACGTCCTGCTCGTACCGTCCACCCATCACGTGCGGGCTCTCGCCCCGGTCGGTGACGAACCCCATGAACGCCGGGCGGAATCCTGCCGCGGCCCCGCTGTCGGACATGCGGCCCGCGAGCGGCATCAGCCACTCCCACTCGTCATAGGTATCGACCTCGTCACGCACCGAAGTGATCAGGTCAGCGGCATGAGGGGTCCTGATGAGGGCGAGAGAGAGCAGGCCGGTCCGATCGTGGGTCTCGCGCCAGTCGCGCAGCAGGGAGTCGGCCCGTTCGTCCGGGGCTCCGGACAGGAGGCTGGCCCGATAGAGAGAAGTGCCGAGTCGATCCTCGTAGGGGCGTAGCCGATCGGGGTGATAGGCGGCGATGTTGAAGATGACGGAAGCCAGCGGAGAGTCGGGGTCCGGAGATGAGAGGTAATCCTCGATGAACGCATCGGTCAGAGACTCCGGAAACCAGGGAACAAGCCGGGCCGCTGACCGCACGACCGGTCCCGCAGCGCGCAGCCGCTCGGCCGCTCGCACCTTCACCTGCCGTGCGTCAGGAACGAGCTCAAGGTACTCCGCAACATACTCGGCCACTGCTTCGTCCGTCGTCTCCATGAGACACGCGCCGGCGTTTTCCGCTCCTCGGTCACCCTGAGCGCAGAAGTATTCAATGATGCTCTGCGCCTTGTCAGCGACAGAGAGTTCAGGGGCGAAGGCTATTTCCTCGACGCGCTCAGTCGGTGTCATTCTTCGCCTTCTCCCAGTAGTACAGCAGCAAGTGATCGATGGTGCGAGAGTACGGTCTGCCACGACCCGTACCGATCGGGCAGGTCGCGCCACGGAACCCCGGTCCGCAACCGCCACAACACACCGTTGACCACCTGACGGTGATCACGCCACGGACGGCCACGCCCGTCCGCCTGCGGCAACAAGGGCTCTATTACGGCTGCCCATCCTCCTTCGAGCACCGGCCCGTAGGGTGGCCGTATGCACTCGAACGACTACGTCCTGTTTCTCAACGGCGGTTACGGCGTTGGGAAATCGGCCGTGCTGGAGCATGTTGGCGACCTCCTCGCAGCAACCGGACAGCCCTTCAGCCTGATGGACGTCGACTGGTTCCATCGCTCGTGGCCTTCCGGCGACGACGACCCGGACAACGTCCTGACCGAGGCCATCAACATGGCCGCGGTGTGGACGAATTACCGACGGGTGGGGCCTCGCCAGCTGGTGGTCTCCGGGGTGCTGGCCACGGCCGCCGACCGGCACCGCTACTCCGAGGCCCTCGCCCTCCCGGTGCGCTCGGTCCGACTGGAGGCCGGCGCGGCGGTCACCGAGACGCGGCTGCGCGGCCGCTATCCCGATGCCCGACCCGACGCCCTGCAGTGGCACCTGGAGCGCTACGAGACGCTCGCCGCCCAGCTCGCCGAGGCGGATCTGGACGAGTTCGTCATCGTCACCGACACCTTGACGCCCGCAGCGGTCGCCCAGCGGGTGACGGAGCACTTCGGTCTGCTGGCCGCCCCCAGCGGCCCTCAGTCCGGGAGCGCAACGCGGAGCACCGGGTGACCGGCGATCTCCTGCGTCTCGTGGTGGAGCCGCAGGTTCGCCCCGAGGGCCGCGGCGAAGGCGGCTCGCGCCGGGGCCGGGTCGGCGGCGACGCCGTAGAACTTCGAGCCCGACAGGGACACCGGCACCAGGCCCCGGTGAACAGCCGGGGAGTGCTTCTCCGCCGAGAAGGGCTATCGGAGGGGTACAAGTTGAAAGAGCGTCGGCTCCATGCGTGCGTATCGCGCCGGGACCACCCGGATGACCCAGGACAGAGGCCACTTGCGCCAGGCCCGGCCGAGTTGCCGCCAAGCTCTGGCCCCACTGTTCATGGCTACTCTCGTGGCTACGTACGTAGCCGGGCGGCCCTGTTCGAACCCGTACGAAGCGGGGTCTGGCCAAGCGCCGGATCTGAGGCAGAAGAGCCCCTGACCAGCGAGGCGCTGGTCAAAGACCATGGGCGGCAGACGAGTCGGGCTCTACGCCGGATTCTGTCGCCCGGTCGCCTCGCGGCGGCCGGGGAGACGGCCATCCATCTAGGACCGGCGTTGCCGCCGGCCTCCTGCGGTCTACCCGCGGACTCGGGCGGGCAGCCCTCGAACGTCCGCGCAGGGCCGTCTCGCGACGGCCCCTCTTGACCTTGCTCCAAGTGGGGTTTACCTAGCCGCCTGAGTCACCTCAGGCGCTGGTGGTCTCTTACACCACCGTTTCACCCTTACCCGGCGCCTGAGCGCCGGGCGGTCTGTTTTCTGTGGCACTGTCCCGCGGGTCACCCCGGGTGGGCGTTACCCACCACCTTGCCCTGTGGAGTCCGGACGTTCCTCGGGAAGATCCGTGGATCCTCACGCGGCCGTCCGCCCGGCTCGTCTGCCGTGATCGTCATGGTACCCGGCCGGGCGGGCGGACGGCCGCCCGGCCGGGTCCTTGACCTTGCCGCAGCGTCAGGGTTTCTACTGGGCTCATGCGCATCGGAGAGATCGCCGCGCTCGTAGGGGTCACCTCGCGGGCGGTGCGGCACTACCACCACATGGGCCTGCTGCCCGAGCCCGAGCGGCTGTCCAACGGATACCGCGTCTACTCCGTACGCGACGCCGTCCTCCTCGCCCGGATCCGGCGGCTCTCGGAGCTGGGGCTCAGCCTGGACGAGGTACGGGACGTGCTCGCCGACGACGCCGGGCGGGAGCTGGCGGAGGTGCTCGGCGAACTGGACGCCGATCTGGCGCGGCAGGAGAAGGAGATCCGGACCAGACGGCGCAGGCTCGCCGAGCTGCTGGAGGGGACGCTGCCTCCGGAAGGGCCGGTCTCGCCCACGCTGGCGCGGTTGCTGCGGGCCATGCCGGAGACGGATTCGGCGATGGCGGCGAAGGACCGCGAACTGCTCACCCTGCTCGACACCGCGGGTGGCGACGAAACCGTCTACGCGGCCATGCGTCCCCTCATGGACGACCCGGACGTCCTCGCGCTCTACGACCGCCTCGACGCGCTCGCCGGAGCCGCGACCGACGATCCGCGTATCGGACCGCTGGCCGCGGCTCTGACGGCCCTGGTCCCGGAGGCGGTGCTGGACTCGATGCCGGACACGGAGAGGCCGTTGCTTGAGGGGGTCGGGGAGGCGATTCTCGCCGACTTCGCCCCCGCCCAGGCCGAGGTGGTGCGACAGGTGGCCGACGCACTCGCTCAGAGGCGGAGAAGGAGGAAGGGCGGAGATGAGTAAAGCCCTGTGGGTGCTGGTACCGGCCGAGTTGACGCTGGTCGGGTGTCTGCTGGCGGGCGTGGCCGTCCCGGCGCCGGTGATCTGGGCCGCCGAGGCCGTCGTCCTGACGGTCGTGGTTGTCGAGGCCGTCGTCGTACGGCGCCGCTACAAGGCCGCGCGGCTGGCCGGGGCCGAGCGGCGGGCAGCCCTCGCGCGGGCCGTGGAAGCCGCCGTACCGGCCACCGTGCGCCGGCTGCTCGTCAACGAGGCGCGCGGTCTGACCAGCCTCGTACGGTGGGTGGCCCGGCGTAGGCACGGCGTACGCGAGGGTGATCTCGCCGCCTCGTACACCGGTCCGCAGACGGCGATGATGTACGGCTTTCTCTTCGTGTCCGTCGTGGAGACGGTGGCGCTGGCGATGCTCATTCCCTGGCCGGTGGTGCACATGATCCTGCTGGTGCTGGATGTGTACGGGGTGGTGATGGTCCTCGCGATGCACGCGGGCTGCGTCACCCGGCCGCATGTCGTCGGCGCCGACGGGTCGCTCCTGGTGCGCTGGGGTGTGCTGTTCGACATGCCGATCGCGAGTGGTCTGATCACGGCGGCGCGGGTCGAACGCCGTTACCCGGACGGCTCGTTGGTGAGGATCGACGAGCCCGGCGGGACGCTCGACCTGATCGTGGGCGGCCAGACGACCGTACGGGTGGAGCTGAGCGAGCCGGTCGGGTTCGTACGTCCGATGGGCGGGCGCGGCTCGGCGACGGTGGTCCGCTTCCACGCGGACGACCCTGCGGCGCTGGTGGCCCGGCTGAAGGCGTCCCTCGCCGACGGAGGGCTCAGCGACGGGATCGCGCCCCGCGTCGCTTAACCTGGCGGACCGGGGCCCCCACCCCCCGGTCCGTACGTCCTTGAGGAGAACCACCGTGCTCGTGCTGTTGCCGCCGTCGGAAGGCAAGGCCGCTTCCGGCCGCGGGGCTCCGCTGAAGCCGGAATCACTGTCGCTGCCCGGACTGGCCGAGGCACGGGCCGCCGTCCTGGACGAGCTGGTCGAGCTGTGCGCCGCCGACGAGGAGAAGGCCTCGGAGGTCCTGGGCCTGAGCGAGGGCCTGCGCGGCGAGATCACCAAGAACGTGGCGCTGCGGACAGCGGGGACGCGGCCGGCCGGGGACATCTACACCGGCGTCCTGTACGACGCGCTCGGCCTGGCCACGCTGGACGCCGCCGCCCGGCGGCGCGCGGGGAAGTCGCTGCTGGTCTTCTCCGGGCTGTGGGGCGCGGTACGTGTCGGGGACCGCATTCCGTCGTACCGCTGCTCGATGGGCGTGCGGCTGCCGGGCATCGGGGCGTTGAGCACCCACTGGCGGCAGGCGATGGCCCCGGTGCTGCCCGAGGTGGCGGGTGACGGGCTGGTACTGGATCTGCGCTCATCGTCGTACGCGCCGGCGTGGAAGCCGGCGGGCGATGTCGCGGCGCGTACGGCGACGGTGCGCGTCCTGCACGCGCAGTTCGTGGACGGTGTCGAGAAGCGGTCGGTGGTCAGCCACTTCAACAAGGCCACGAAGGGACGCCTCGTCCGCGACCTCCTCCTGTCCGGCGCCCGTCCCAGGACGCCCGAGCAACTGGTGGAGACGCTGCGCGAGTTGGGATACGTGGTGGAGATCGCGGCACCGGGCGGGGCCGGGCGGTCGTGGTCGCTGGACGTGGTGGTGACGGAGATCCACTGAGACCGCCCGCGCACCACCGTTGCGCAGGGCGCAACGCTCGTTGCGAGGAGCGTGGGTGGGCGGCAGGATGGCGGCATGACCTCCGTGCTGGACCTCGCCCCCGTTGTCCCTGTCGTCGTCGTGGACGATGCCGCCGATGCCGTGCCGCTGGCCCGCGCCCTCGTGGCCGGCGGGCTGCCCGCGATCGAGGTGACACTGCGCACGCCGGTCGCGCTGGACGCGATCCGGGCCATCGCGGCTCAGGTGCCGGACGCCGTGGTGGGCGCCGGGACGGTGATCTCGGCGCGGTCGGTGACGGACTCGGTCGAGGCCGGGGCGCGCTTCCTGGTCAGCCCCGGCTGGACGGACACGCTCCTGGAGGCGATGCGGACGTCGGGGGTGCCGTTCCTGCCGGGCGTCTCGACGACGTCGGAGGTCGTGGCGCTGCTGGAGCGCGGCGTGACGGAGATGAAGTTCTTCCCGGCGGAGGCCGCGGGCGGTACGGCGTATCTCAAGGCCCTGTCGGGGCCGTTGCCGCAGGCGCGGTTCTGCCCCACGGGGGGCGTCTCCGCGGCGTCGGCCGGGTCGTATCTGGCGCTGCGGAACGTGGCCTGCGTGGGCGGCTCCTGGATGCTGCCGGCGGACGCGATCGCGGCGAAGGACTGGGGCCGGGTGGAGAAACTGGCCCGCGAGGCGGCGGCGCTGCGGTAGGGGCGCCCCGCCGCGGCAGCGGCTGATGTCACGTCAGTGCGTGCGAACGCGGCTTCCCGTGCCCGAAGGGCCAGGCCGTGTTTTAGAAGTAGCGCCGTCCGCCCGCAGGGCGGGCCCCACGGTGTCCGGTGCGTGCGATCGCAAGGCGGAGGATCGCTCTCGTACTGGGCTGGGCGTACTTGGGCGACTCCGACAACGCCGATCCTCCGCCTTGCGCTCCACGCGACTCGCCGCTACTCGAAGGTCAGCGCCTGACTCTCCGTCAGCACCCGGTATCCCAGGCGCCGGTAGAGCGCGTTGCTCGTCGGGTTCGCCATGTCCGCGAAGAGCAGCACCTGTTCGGCGCCCGCTTCCGACGCCGCCCGGCTGACCGCCGCCGTGACCGCTCCCCCGTAACCGCGACCGCGCATCCGGGGCGGTGTGTAGACGGGTGACAGCCGCGCCTGGCCCGCGACGACCGGGGAGACGGAGGCCATCGCCACGGGTGCGCCCGCGACGTCCCACAGCCACAGCCGGCCCGCCACGATGCGCTCCGCCGTGGCCCGGGTGTAGTCCACGTCCGGCTGACCCGTGTCGGCGGCGAAGGCGCTCATCCACTCGGCGAGCAGCGGCAGATCGGCATCGGCGGCGAGGCGTGCCCGGCCGTCGGGGGCGGGGTCCGGTGGGGTCAACTCGTCCAGCCGGAAGAGCCGTACCTGGTGCGAGACCCGCCACCCGCCCGAGCGCCCGGTCCACTCGGCGGCGAAGGCCTCCACGCACGCCTTCTCGCCCTGCACGGACGTCAACTCCGGGTCGACAGCCCGCAGTACGGGAACGAGTTCACGCGCCGCCCGCTCCGGCATCGGACCGAGCAGCGGACGCAGCGGCGGTGTCTGGACGAAACCGGCGGTGACCGGGGCGGCGTCGCTCGCGCGCCAGTAGCCGAACCGTACGGGTGTCGCCGCCCCGTTGGCGCGAAACGACTCGCTGATCGTCAGCAGCAGCGTCGAACGGGCGGCGTCCCGTGCGAGGCACGGATCGGCCGCCGTACGGAACTCCTCGACGTCGTCGGTCAGTTGCCAGCCCACGCCGCTCCCCCAGCCGCTCAGCGCAGATGCGACGTGTCGTTCAGCAGCCTCAACGACGCGTTGCCGTCCGCGTAGTAGGCGACCGCCGACAGCGACGCCGCCGACAGCTCCATCCGGAACAGGGACTCCGGCGGTGCCCCCAGCGCCAGTCTGACGAGGGTCTTGACCGGTGTCACGTGGCTGACGACCAGCACCGTACGCCCCGCGTACCGCGCGAGCAGCGTGTCCCTGGTGGCGGCGACCCGCACCGCGACCGAGGCGAAGCTCTCGCCGCCGCCCGTCGGCGCCACGTCGGGCGAGGCCAGCCAGGCGCTGAGATCGTCCGCGTACCGCTCCCTGACCTCGGTGAACGTCATCCCTTCCCAGGCACCGAAGTCCGTCTCGCGCAGCCCGTCCTCGACGCTGACGTCCAGACCGAGCCGGGTGGCGACGGTGCCGGCCGTCTCGCGGCAGCGCCGTAGCGGTGAGGAGACGACGGCCTCGATCGTGCCGCGCGCGGCGAGCGCCGTCGCGACGGCGTCGGCCTGCCTGCGGCCGGCCGCCGACAGCTCCGGGTCGCTGCCACCGCTGCCCGAGAAGCGCTTCTCGGGCGTGAGGGCGGTCTCGCCGTGCCGCAGCAGGACGAAGGTGGCGGGGGTGCCGAGGTCGGCGGAGCCCCAGCCGACGGGCGGCGCGGTCTGCTCGGGGACGACGGGGGCCAGTTCGTGGGCCGCGGCGGCCAGCGCCGCGCGCGCCCTGGCCGCGCCGGCCGCCGCGTCCCCCGGCGGCCCGGCCGGGGCGGGAGCCGCGGCTTTACGGCTGCCGGTACGTCCCGCTCCCGCGTCCAGCTCCGCCGTGGACCGCGAGGGCTCCCACTGCTTGCCCTTCTTGCCCGCGTCCATCGCCTCGTTGGCGAGCCGGTCGGCGTGCTTGTTCTTCTCGCGCGGGATCCACTCGTAGCGGACCTGCCCCGTGGGAAGGATCCGCGCGGCCTCGGCGGCCAGCGGCTTCATGTCGGGGTGCTTGATCTTCCAGCGCCCGGACATCTGCTCCACGACGAGCTTGGAGTCCATCCGGACCCGTACGTCGGCGGCCGGGTCGAGCGCCTTCGCGGCCTTCAGTCCGGCGATCAGACCCTTGTACTCGGCGACGTTGTTGGTGGCGACGCCGATGTACTCGGCGGCCTCGGCGAGCGTCTGGCCGGTCACCCCGTCGATGACGACGGCGCCGTAACCCGCCGGGCCCGGATTGCCCCGCGACCCGCCGTCCGCCTCGACGACGAATGTCGGCATCTACAGACCCGATTCGGAGGTACGGACGAGGATGCGGCGGCAGTTCTCGCACCGCAGGACGGTGCTGGGGCTCGCCGCCTTGACCTCGTTGACCTCGGTGATGTTCAGCTCCAGCCGGCAGCCCTCGCAGCGGCGCTGGTAGAGGCGGGCCGCGCCGACGCCGCCCTGCTGCACGCGCAGCTTCTCGTACAGCTTGAGGAGGTCGGCGGGGATCGTCGCCGAGACGGTCTCGCGCTCCTTGGTCGCCGTCGCCTCCTCTGCGCCCAGCTTCTCGGCGGCGGCGTCGCGGCGCGCGACGGCGTCGTCCGACTTGGCCTGGACGGCGGAGACGCGTTCGGTCAGCTCGGCGGCACGTTCCTGGGCGGCCTCGCGGCGCTCCATGACTTCGAGTACGACATCCTCCAGGTCACCCTGGCGCTTGGCGAGCGAGACGATTTCACGCTGAAGGCTTTCGAGGTCCTTGGGCGAGGTGACGGCGCCCGAGTCGAGGCGCGTCTGGTCGCGTACGGCGCGCTGGCGGACCTGGTCGACGTCCTGCTCCGCCTTCGTCTGCTCGCGCGCGGTGTCGCTCTCCTCGGTCTGCGAGGCGACCAGCAGGTCGCGCAGCTGCGTGAGGTCCTTGGCCAGCGACTCGATCTCGGCGTGCTCGGGCAGCGATTCGCGCCGGTGGGCGAGTTGCTGGAGGCGCAGATCGAGGGCCTGGACGTCGAGGAGTCGGATCTGGTCGGCGGGTTCGGCGTTCAGTTGGGGGCTCCTGAGGAATGGTGGGAGGACCAGGGGTCGGTGACCGTCTTCGAGACATGGACCCGCAGGTCCCAGCCGTGGCGGTCGGAAATCTCGTCGAGCTGGGTGGCGGCGAGTTCGCACCAGGGCCACTCGGTGGCCCAGTGCGCGGCGTCGACCAGTGCCAGCGGCGTCTGCTGCGTGGCCTCGGAGACCGGGTGGTGGCGCAGGTCGGCGGTGAGGAAGACGTCCGCACCCGCCGCCCGTACATGGTCGAAGAGGCTGTCGCCGGACCCGCCGCTCACGGCGACGGTCCGGACGACGGAGTCGGGGTCGCCGGCCACGCGGATGCCCTGCGCGGTGGCGGGCAGCCGGTGCGCGGCGCGCGCGGCGAAGTCGCGGAGGGTGGCCGGGCGGTCGAGTTCGCAGATCCGGCCGAGGCCGCGGCGGCCCGACGGGTCGGTCGGGTCGGGTACGAGGGGGCCCACGACGCGCAGGTCGAGCGCGCCTGCGAGGGCGTCGGAGACTCCCGGATCGGCGCTGTCGGCGTTGGTGTGCGCGACGTGCAGCGCGATGTCGTGCTTGATCAGGGTGTGCACGACGCGGCCCTTGAAGGTGCCCGCCGCGACCGTCGTCGTGCCGCGCAGATAGAGCGGGTGGTGGGTGAGGATCAGGTCCGCGCCCAGCTCCAGGGCCTCGTCCACGACGGGCTGGACGGGGTCGACGGCGATCAGGACGCGGGTCACCGGGGCGTCGGGGTCGCCGCAGACGGTGCCGACGGCGTCCCACTGTTCGGCCCGCTCGGGCGGCCAGAGGGCGTCGAACTCGGCGAGAACTTCTGACAGGCGGGGCACGGGGCAAAGGCTACCTCCCGGCCATGGTGCTCCCACCATGGCCGGGTTGACCGGTAAAAGCGGCCGGGTCACTTGACCAGGTAGCCGCGGAGGTCGTCCAGCACGAGTCCGGCGGCGGTGACGCCGAGGCCCAGGTACCAGGTCTCGTCCGGTACGTCCTCGGCCTGGCCCGACTCGACGGCCTTGAGGTTCTTCCACAGCGGGTTCGAGCGTGCGGTGTCCCGCTTGGTGGCCTTGGGGTCGCCGTACACACCGGTGAAGATCCAGTCGGCGTCCGCCTCGTCGATCTTCTCGGGGCTGACCTCGACGGCGAGATCGTTGATCTGCTGGTTCGCGGGCCGCGGCAGGCCGGCGTCGTCGAGGATCGTGCCGATGAAGGACGCCTTGGCGTAGAGGCGGATCTTGCCCGGCATGTACCGCACCATCGAGACGGTCGGCTTGTCGGCTCCGAGGTCGGCGGAGAGCGCCTTGACCTTCGTGTCGTACGCGCCGAGTGCCTTCTCGGCCGCCGCGCTGCGGTCGAGCGCCGCCGCGTTGAGCCGGAAGTTCTCCTTCCAGGTGAAGCCGGGGCGGATGGCGAACACCGTGGGGGCGATCTTCGACAGCTCGTCGTACTTGTCGGCGGCGCGGAGCTGGCTGCCGAGGATCAGATCGGGCTTGAGCGCCGCGACGGCCTCCAGGTTGAGGCCGTTGATGGTGCCGACGTTCTTCGGGCTGCCCGCGCCCTGCTTCAGGTAGGAGGGGATGCCCTCGTCGCCCTCGGTGGGCGCGTAGCCGACCGGTTCGACACCGAGCGACACGACGTTGTCGAACTCGCCGACGTCGAGCACGACGACGCGCTCGGGACGCGCCTTGAGGACGGTCTCGCCCATGGCGTGGGTGACGGTACGGGGGAACTCGCCCGGCTTGGCGTCGGTGCCGTAGCCCGCGGTCTTCTTCGCGGCCTCCGCGAAGTCCTCACCGCCCTGCGCGACGGACTTCTTGTCCGCCTTGTCCGCACCGGCGGCGGTGGACGGCGACTTGTCCTGCCCTCCGTCGCTTCCGCAGGCCGCGAGGGAGAGTGCGGCGGCGAGGGCCACCAGTGCGGCCGTGCCGCGACGTCTGACGGACATCTGTTCACTCCAAGGGTCTTACTTAGGGTCGTCTCACTTAGGGATGCCTTACTTTATGCACGCCCCACTCGCTCGGCACAACCGCCCCCTCCGCAAGCTCAGGCGTACCGCTCTCGCGTACGGAGGCGGCAGCCAGGATCCGGTCTCCTTGTCCGACGCGCTCAGCACAGCCGCCTCTTCCCTCTCAGCCGAACCCCGGACCCGCCACCCTTACGTGTGAAGCGGCTTGTCCCCTGTTGTTCGGCAGCGAGTGCGAAATTAGCCTCGTCGCCGGAGGTGACGGATCGATGACAGCCTGTGTCGTTGAGGGCGTGGAGAGCGAGGCCGGCGAGGCCGACGCCACGCCGGACGGGGACGTCCGGCGCGCGGGGTTCACGATCGCGGCGGACGGTTCGTACGCGGCTCGGCTGACCCTCGGTACGAACGCGGGCGCGAACGGCCCTTCTCAGGAGGAGGTGTTGGGCGAGGGAGCGGCCTGGTTCCCCGAGCGGTGGACGCTCGACGGGCCGGAGCCGTACGCCGTACCGCTGCCGCTCGACCAGCCCGAGGAGCCCGACGCCGAGTTGTTGCCGCTGGCCGACGGGCGGGTGCTGATCCATCGGCGGGTGGCGGACCGGCAGGCGTTCTCGCTGCTCTATCCGACCGGGCCGGGGACGGGTGAACTGCCGCTGGGCGCGGTCGAGTGCGCGGAGCTGACACTGCTGCCGCCGTCACCCGACGGCACGAGCGCGTACGCGCTGGCGCCCGGCGGACACGGCACGACCGTCTGGCTCGTGGCGGGCGGCGCCTTCGGCCCGGAACCGGTCGCGACCGTACGAGGGCGCTGCACGGGCGGCGTCTGGCTGGACGGTACGGGACGGCTGCTGGCCCTCGACCGCGAACGGGACGGCGTCGTGAAGGCCGTGGCCGTCGATCTGGAACGGGGCGGCGAGGTGAGCCCGTTGCTCCAGATCACGGAGGGGAGCAACGACCGGCTGCTGCTGGCCGACGCCGACAGCGGTCTGCTGCTGATCCGTTCGGACGCGCCGGGCCATGACCGGCTGGGGTGGGGTGTGCTGGGCAGTGCGCTGCCGGTGCGCTTCCCGGAGTGCCTGCGGCCGGCGGGGCGTGCGGTCACACCGTTCGCCGTGCAGCCGGGGCAGGTACTGATGCCGGAGAGCTGCGCGGTCGCGCTGCGGATCGACGGACCGGCGGGTACGTGGGTGGGGACGTGGCGTCCTTCGGGCCGGCAGCTCCATCAACAGGCCGCGCCGGAAGGCTGGTTGGCCGGGGCCGGGCTGTGGTCGCGGGACGGCGTGCTGCGACTGCCCTACGCCACGGGCACGTTGCCGTGCGGCGTGGCCCGGCTGGAGGCGCCGCGCGACGGACGAGCCGAGCCTCCCGACGTACGACCCGAATTGGCCACAGAACCCGCACAAGTGGAAGTCGCAGGTGGAAACGGGTCCGCGCCCCGGTCAACTCGGGCCGCGTGCAAGCCGGTTCCGCTCCAGCAGGCCCCCCTCACCGGGCGTACGGCCGCCCGATAGGCCTGGTTAGTATTTTGGCGCGGGTCCGGTCGGTCGGTACGGGGACGGCCGGCCCCCGCGCGCCGTACCAGCAGTGACAGAGTGACAGCAGCGATGTCGGAGACATCAGCGATGCAGCGATTTAACGGGGTGACTTCCCTCATGTCTCAAAGCCGAACAGACACGGCCCAGGACCGTCCGCAGCAGATGGCCGGAGCCCAGGACGAGAACGGCCACGGAAAACACCGGGGCGGGGCCGCCGCGACCGACGACTCGCAGTCGTCGGCACACGGCCGCCACCGCCGTCCCGGCGACAACTCCGAGGCGGCCTAGGCTCCGCCGGACGAGAACCGCACGAGCGCCGGCCGACAGCCGACGACCGCCGGGCAGGCCGGGTATACGGCCTGCCCGGCGGTCATGCGCTGTCGGCCGGTAGGACTTTTGTCCCGGCAGAGTCCGTACAAGCGCATCTGCCGCAGGCCCGGACGCCCGCCGTAACGTCGTCGGCATGACGCAACCCACATCAGCGCCTCACGCGGTCGGCGACGACGCGGCGAAGGAACGGCGCGGACGGGTCCGGGCACAGTGCGGGCCACAGCTGGGGCCACCGACCGGCCCGGCCTCCGGCTTCGCCATGTTGCCGTGGCTGCTGCTCGGCCTCGGCTCGCTCTCCAACCTCGTGCAGGGCGAGACCCCCAACCCCTGGCTCGGCGGAGTCGGGCTGCTGGTCTTCAACTCCCTCTACATCTATGTGGTGTTCCGCGCCTTCGACCCGGCGGCGCGGCGCAGCCGGAGCACCTGGTGGGCGCTGGCCGGGATGGCCGTGATGACGTTCGGCCTCGGCGGCGCGTACGGCGGCAGCTGGCTGCTGTTCTTCCCGCTGTTCGGACTCGCCTGCGGCACCGTGCTGCGCGGCCGGGCCCTCGCCGTGGTCGGCGCCCCGCTGACGGTGGTCGTCGCGCTCGTCGCGGCGGTCCACGACGGCTGGGGCGCGGTCACCATCGCGTACGGCACGGTCATCTCGATGCTGGTCACGGCGGCGATCCTGGCCCTGTCCGAGACGGTGGTGGAACTGCGCTCCACCCGGCAGGAGCTGGCGCGCTCGGCGGTCGAGGAGGAGCGGCTGCGTTTCTCGCGCGACCTGCACGATCTGCTCGGCCACACGCTGTCCGTGATCGTGGTGAAGTCGGAGGCCGCGCGCAGGCTCGCGCCGCGTGACATGGACGCTGCCCTGGCGCAGGTCACCGACATCGAGTCCGTCGGCCGGCAGGCGCTGACCGAGATCCGCGAGGCCGTCACCGGCTACCGCGAAGGCAGCCTCTCGACCGAGCTGGACCGGGCGCGCTCCGCGCTGACCGCCGCCGGGATCGAGCCCGTCGTACGGCAGTCGGGGCCGCCGCTGGGGCCGCGCACGGAGGTGCTGCTCGGCTGGGTCGTACGGGAGGGCGTCACCAACGCCGTACGGCACAGCGGGGCGACCCGGTGCGAGATCACGGTGAGCGGCGCGCCGCATCAGGTCCGGCTGGTGATCACGGACGACGGTCGCGGCGTACGCTCGGGACCGGTCGGCCTGGCGGGTACGGGGCTCAAGGGCCTGAGCGAACGGCTGGCCGCCGCCGGAGGTTCACTCGAAGCGGGTTCGGCGGACAATTCGGCGGACGATTCCACGGACGGTGCGGCGGACGGTTCGCGGGACAGGGCGGGACGCGGCTTCCGGGTGACGGCCGTGCTCCCGGTGGATCCGGCAATGGTTCCAGGCAAAACCTCACCCTCATCGACCGAATCGGAGCGACCGGCATGATCAGAGTCCTTCTCGCCGAGGACCAGGGCATGATGCGCGGCGCCCTCGCGCTGCTGCTCGGCATGGAGAGGGACATGGAGGTGGTCGCCCAGGTGTCCACCGGGGACGCCATCGTCTCCGCCGCGCTCACCACGCGCCCCGACGTGGCGCTGCTCGACATCGAACTCCCCGCCCGCAGCGGCCTCGACGCCGCCGCCGATCTGCGCGACGAGGTCCCCGACTGCCGGGTGCTGATCCTCACCACCTTCGGCAGGCCGGGCTATCTGCGCCGGGCCATGGATGCCGGGGCGGCGGGCTTCCTGGTCAAGGACGGGCCGGTGGAGGAGCTGGCCGAGGCGATCCGGCGGGTGCTCGCGGGCGAGACCGTCGTCGATCCGGTGCTGGCCGCCGCCGCGCTGAGCGCCGGGCCGAGCCCGCTGACCGACCGCGAACGGGAGACCCTGAACGCCTCTGTCGACGGGGCGACCGTCGCCGACATCGCGGAGAGGCTGCGTCTGTCCGAGTCGACCGTACGCAACTACCTCTCGTCGGCGATCGGCAAGACCGGTACCCG
Organism: Streptomyces sp. NPDC050433; assembly: GCF_044458565.1. Lineage (NCBI taxonomy): Bacteria > Bacillati > Actinomycetota > Actinomycetes > Kitasatosporales > Streptomycetaceae > Streptomyces > Streptomyces sp. NPDC050433. The sequence continues at coordinate 43,452 of NZ_JBITIB010000035.1, forward strand.
TAACCGTATGGAGGCCGTACGGGCCGCCCGTCAGCAGGGCTGGCTCTGAACCAGCCGCTCCGGCCGGGCGGTGTGCCGGGCGGTGTTACGTGTCCGAGTGACGCGGCAGCCAGAAGAACATCAGCACCGCCGCCACGAGCAGCAGTCCCGTACCCGTCCTGAAGGCCAGCGCGTACCCCTCGGTGAGCGCGACAGGACCGGTCCCGTGGGACGTGCGCGCCGCCGCGACGGTCGAGAGGATCGCGAGGCCGATGGCCCCGCCCATGGTCCGCGAGGTGTTCACCAGGCCGGAGACGAGACCGGCCTCGCCGGGTGCGGCGCTCGCCGTCGCGAGCGCGGCGAGCGGTGTCATGGCCAGCCCGGCGCCGACCATCATCAAGATGCCGGGTCCCAGGATCGTCCTGAGGAAAGTGCCGTCGGCGGTCATCATCGACTGCCAGCCGAATCCGGCGGCGCCCACGAACGCGCCCACGACCGCGACGTGCCGGGCACCGATGCGCCGCATCAGCAAGGGCGCCAGCTTGGAGCCGAGCACGACACTCAGCGAACTCGGTATGAGCGCCAGACCCGCTTCCAGCGGCGTGTATCCGAGCACGTTCTGGGCGTAGACGGTCATGAAGAACCACATCGCGAACGACGCCGAACCGGTCACCAGCATCCCCGCGTTGGCCGCCGAGACCGCCCGTACCCGGAAGAGTCTCAGCGGCATCAGCGGCTCCTTCGTACGCGCCTCCACCAGCAGGAAGGCCGCCAGGAGCAGCAGTCCCCCGAGCAGCGGCACGAGGGTCACCGCGGCTGTCCAGCCCGACTGCTCGGTCTGCACGATGCCGTAGGCGACGACGGCGAGCCCGCCGGTGACGAGTACGGCGCCCGGCAGGTCCAGCCGGCGCCGCGCCTCCTTCGCCCGGCTCTCCGTCAGCCAGAGCACGGCGGCGAGAACGACCAGCGCGCCGGCGGGCACGTTGATCAGCAGCACCCAGCGCCAGGACAGGACGTCGGTGAGGACGCCGCCGACGAGCCCGCCCGCCGCGCCACCGCCCGCCCCGACGGCCGCCCAGGTCGCTATGGCCCGCGTCCGCGCGGGTCCCGCCGGGACGGCGGCGGTCAGGATGGTGAGGGTCGCGGGGGCCAGTACGGCGGCGCCGAGACCCTGCACCCCGCGGGCGGAGAGCAGTTGCCAGCCCTCTTGCGCGAGACCGCCGGCCAGGGAGGCGACGGTGAAGACACCGAGTCCGGCGAGGAACATCCGCTTGCGCCCGAAGATGTCGGCGGCCCGGCCGCCGAGGAGCATGAACCCGGCGAAGGCGATCGAGTAGGCGTTGAGCACCCACTGGAGGCCGGTGGTGCTCAGGCCCAGGTCGGTACGCATCGACGGCAGGGCGACGTTGACGACCGAGACGTCGAGGACGACGAGGAACTGCCCGGCGCACGCGGCGAGGATGACGGCCCAGGTGCGGGCCGACCGCGTACCGACGGCACCGGAATCGTGGTCGGCGCCGGGCCGGGGATAGAGTGCGGTTTCGCTGGCGGTGTCGTTTTCGGTGCCTGCAGGGACGTGGGACATGGCGGTAATGGTTCCACCCCCATCCCTGCCCCGTACATCGGGATTTCGGTCCATGTCTCCGGACCCCGAGACCTAGGCCAGGAATACGCGGGCCACCAAGAAGCGTTGCAGCATGCATCCACTTGGGCCGCCATGCCTTGCGCCGCCCTTCGCCGACCACCCGCTGCCTGCCCGGAGGCTTCACCTATGCCGCAAGCGACGCCCGACCAGTACACCGGATCCGGCCCCGTCCCCGGGGCCGTTCCGCGTGAGCGGGGGACCGGCGGTGTCGTTCCCGTACTCGCGTTCGCCGGCATCACCGTCGCCGTCATGCAGACCCTGCTCGTCCCGATCATCAAGGACCTGCCGGCGCTGCTCCGTACGTCGCCCGACAACGCGACTTGGGTCATCACGGCGACCCTCCTCGCCGGTGCGGTGTCCACCCCGATCATGGGACGGCTCGGTGATCTCTACGGCAAGCGCCGGATGCTGCTCGCGAGTCTCGCCGTCATGGTCGTCGGCTCGCTGGTCTGCGCCTTCACCGACGATCTGGCCGTGATGATCGTGGGTCGCGCTCTCCAGGGCTTCGCGATGGGCGCGATACCTCTGGGCATCGGCATCATGCGCGACGAGCTGCCCCGCGAGAAGCTCGGCTCGGCGATGGCGCTGATGAGTTCGTCGATCGGGGTCGGCGGCGGACTCGCCCTGCCCGGCGCCGCGTTGGTCGCCCAGCACGCCGACTGGCACACGCTGTTCTTCGGCGCCGCCGGGCTCGGCGTGCTGTCGATGGTGCTGACCGTCCTCGCCGTACCGGAAAGCTCGGTACGGGCCGGCGGCCGGTTCGACTGGTTCGGCGCGCTCGGACTCTCCGTGGGTCTCGTCGCCCTGCTGCTTCCGGTCACCAAGGGCAGCACCTGGGGCTGGACCTCGTCCACGACGCTCGGTCTGTTCGGCGTGGCCGTCGTCGTCCTCGGGCTGTGGGGCTGGATGGAGCTGCGGCTGAAGGCGCCGCTGGTCGACCTCCGCACCAGCGCCCGCCGCGAGGTGCTGCTCACCAACCTCGTCTCGGTCATGCTCGGCGTCGCGTTCTACGCGGTGTCGCTGATCCTCCCGCAACTGCTTCAGCTGCCCACCTCCACCGGTTACGGCCTCGGCCAGTCGATGGTGGTCGCGGGCCTGTGCGTCGCCCCGCTCGGCCTGACGATGATGCTCGTCGCCCCGCTCTACGCCCGGATCTCGGCACGGCGCGGCGCGAAGGTCTCGCTGATGATCGGCATGGCCGTCATCGCGGTCGGTTACGGCGCCGGGCTGGTCATGATGAGCGCCGCCTGGCAGACCGTCGTGATCTCGGTGGTCCTCGGCGCGGGCATCGGTCTCGCTTACTCCTCGCTGCCCGCCCTGATCGTCGGTGCCGTCGACCCGAAGGAGACCGGCGCGGCCAACGGGCTTAACACGCTGGCGCGTTCGATCGGTACGTCGGTCTCCAGCGCCGTCATCGGGATGGTGCTGGCGCGTACGGCGATCGGTACGGGGCCCACTGCCGTGCCCAGCATGCACGGCTTCCGTATCTCGTTCGTGATCGCCACCGCCGCCGTGCTCGGCGGTCTGGCTCTGGCGGCGTTGCTGCCGTCCCACCATGCCCCGGCCCGCACCGAGTTGCTGGCCAGCAGCGAGGACGACACCGCCCTGTCCGGAGTCCGGGGATTCCGCGGCCGGGTGCTCGACGCCGACGGCGCTCCCGTCGCGCGGGCGAACGTCACGCTGATCGACCCTCGTGGCCGTCAGGCGGGTCTCACCACGGCGGACGACGAGGGCAGATACTCCCTCGTGGCTCCGGCGGCCGGCCGGTACGTCCTGGCGGGCTCGGCCACGGGCTTCGCCCCGTACGCCCACTCCGCGCTGTATCCGGGCGAGGCGCTTGTGGTGGATGTCGATCTGGTGCTGGCGCCTCGGGCGGCGGTCCGGTCCTCGTAAGACGTACGGCAGCATGGGCCCACCGCACGCGCGCACGACGCAGGAGGAAGCCATGACCGCCGGGACCGCCCCCGCTCCAGCCCCCGCCCCCTCCCCCTCCCCCGACGTCCTCGCGGCCTTCGAGTCCGCCAAGGGCTTCATGCCGGCCGGCGAAGGACTGGCCCTGTACGCCGCCGCCACGGAGGCCGCCGCCCTCGGGCTGCCGCTGCTCGAAGTCGGCACGTACTGCGGCCGTTCCACCATCCTGCTCGCCGACGCCGCCCGCGCCGCCGGTGTCACCGCGCTCACCGTCGACCACCATCGCGGCAGCGAGGAGCAGCAGCCCGGCTGGGAGTACCACGACCCGGCGGTCGTCGATCCCGAGGTCGGCCTGATGGACACCCTGCCGACCTTCCGCCGCACACTGCACGCGGCCGGTCTCGAAGACCATGTCGTGGTGCTCGTCGGCCGCTCCCCGCAGGTCGCCGCCGTCTGGGGCGGCCCGCTGGGCCTGGTGTTCATCGACGGCGGCCACACCGACGAGCACGCGAACGGCGACTACGAGGGCTGGGCGCCGCATCTCGCCGACGGCGGGCTGCTCGTGGTCCACGACGTGTTCCCCGACCCGGCGGACGGCGGCCAGGCCCCGTACCGCGTGTGGCTGCGGGCGCTGGCGTCGGGCGCGTTCGCCGAGGTCTCGGCGTACGAGTCGCTGCGAGTCCTGCGACGTACCGGCGTCGGTACCTGACGCTCCGTCCCTCACGGACTAGCATCGCCGGGTGCCGTACGACGAAAGCCACTCCCCCGCCCCCCGCCGCCGGATCCCGCGCACCCCGCTCGTCCTCGCGGTCGGGGCCCTGGTGCCCGGCGCCTTCGCCGGGTGGCTGATCTGGCAGACCACCGGCGGATCCGACGACGGCGCCGCCGCGCGGGCCGCGAGCACGTCGGCCCCCGCCGAGCAGCCCGGCTCCCCCGGCCCCGAGCCCAGGCCGTCCCCGTCGGAGTCCCCGTCGGAGTCCCCCTCGAAGTCGCCGTCGAAGCCCGCGGCGGGCGACGACGCTCCGGGGGACGCGCGGCCCGCGCCCGTCGACGGGCCGCTCGCGGGGCGGGTCGTCGTCATCGACCCCGGTCACAATCCGGGCAACTTCAAGCACACCACCGAGATCAACAAGCTCGTGGACATCGGAACCAACCGCAAGGAATGCGACACCACGGGCACCTCGGGCAACGCGGGTTACACCGAGGCCGAATTCACCGCCGATGTTTCACAGCGCCTCCGCACTCTCCTCCGTAAAGAGGGCGCGACGGTGAAACTCACACACGAGAACGACCGCCCGTGGGGACCTTGTGTGAACGAGCGCGCGGAAATCGGCAACAAGGCCGGGGCCGATGCCGTCATCTCCGTCCACGCGGACGGCTCGGCCGCCGGCAACCGCGGCTTCCATGTCATCCTCCCCGCACTCGTGAAGTCGGGCGGGGCGGACACCTCGAAGATCGTCGCTCCCTCGCGCGATCTCGGCGAACGCGTCGCGGGCCATTTCGTACGTACGACCGGAAGTGCCCCCTCCAATTACGTCGGTGACGGCACCGGACTCGATGTCCGCGACGACCTCGGCGGACTGAATCTCTCGACCGTGCCCAAGGTCTTCATCGAGTGCGGCAACATGCGCGACAGCAAGGACATCGCCCTGCTGACGAGCGCCGGCTGGCGCCAGAAGGCGGCGCAGGGAATGGCGGACGGCATCAGCAGTTTCCTGAAGCGATAGCCGGCGCCGCGAACGGCGGGTGACCGAACACCCGGAAACGGCAACGGATTCACAACGAAAAGACCGTGATTCGATTCTTCGGCGCGCTCTCCCGCAACCGTTGGAGGGCCTGCTGTGGTCCTCTCATTGAGGTGGCGAGGAACCGAGGAGACGACCCGCTCGGGCAGACGATAGATTCATCCGTACGATAGGGAGCCGCCCCCGAGCTTCGCACTCCGCACCGTCGCCCTTCGCGCCGGTGGCGACCGCCCCGACGAGACGATCCAAGAAGGACTTTTCACGTGAACATCCGCTCCCTCACACGAGGCGATGGCGTGGTGATCGGAGCAGCGGTGGTGCTGTTCATCGCCTCGTTCCTCGACCTGGTCGGTATCGACTGCCCGCAGGGCGTCGACTGTTCGGGCTACAGCTCGAACGCCTGGGACTCACTCGGTCTTGTGATGAGCATCTACATCGCCGGCATCATCGGCGCCGCGCTCATCGTCGTCGGTCGTGGCATGCCCGGACGCAAGGTGGCCGGTCTGGACCTCGGCCAGTTCGGTGTCGCCCTGACCGTGTTCGCCCTGTGGACCGCGTTCTGGACCATCATCGACGCGAACAACGCGGGCGCCGGCCTGATCCTCGGCCTGCTCTCCACGATCGTGCTCGCCGGGGGCGCGCTCGCCACCCCGCTGGTTCCCGCGCTGAAGGCGCCCCTCGTCGGGGCCCCGAAGCCGCAGGTCGCCTCGCCGTACGGCCAGCCGGGCCACCCCGGCCAGGGTTACGGCTATCCGGGCGCCCAGCAGCAGCCGTACGGTGGCCAGCCGGGCCAGCCGCAGCCCGCGTACGGCGGTCCCCAGCCGGGTCAGCCCGGTCCCGGTCAGCCTTCGCAGGGCGGACAGCCGGGGGCCCCGGGGCCGAAGCAGGACGGCGCGCCCGCCGGTAACTTCGAGCCGTTCTGGTTCGCCGTGCCGGTGGCCCGTCCCCTGTACGGCGAGGACGGCTCACCGTCCCCGATCGCCGAACTCGCGCCCGGTACCTGGTACTTGGCCGTCGAGCAGCGCGGTCCGGGCCTGATCGCCCAGACGCAGGACGGCCGTCGGGGTCTGCTCCAGGACACGAGCGGCATCCAGCGCGGCTGAGCGGCGCGCACCCCGTTTCGACGCACCAACGCACCACCGACGGCCCCTCCCCTTCCGGGTGAGGGGCCGTCAGCGTCCACCGGACACGGCATGTGGCCCAGTTCGGCGGCCGAGGTGAGCGTTTGGGTGATGCCTGCGCCATGGCCGGCCGGCGGCCCCCGCGGTCTCGGACGGTCTCAGATGGGGGCACCGGGTGGGACACGGGGTACGGGGCCGGGAAGCGCCGCGTCCTCGCCGGCCAGGAAGGCGGTGATGGTCCCGGCCGCCTCGCGCTCCGTGTCGCCGCCTTCGCGCAGCTCTTCGGCGAGCCGCCTGAGCCGACCGCTGATCCGGGCCCGTACGGTGCCGTGCGGAAGATCGCTCTTCAGTACGCCGAGTACCGCGCGGAGCACCACCCAGCCCGCGGTCTCCTGGACGGCCTCTCCGGCGACGAGGTCCGCGGGGACAGGGTCGTGCCGACGCCAGACGGTGTCCAGCAGCGTGTCCACGACGTCTCCGGGGCCGGGCACGGCGGGATCGGCGGCGTGCTGCCAGCCGAGCCGGTTGAGGCGTGCCGGATCCAGCAGCGCTTCGGTGACGAGCGCCGCTGTCGCCTCCACCGCGCTGAAGGGGTCGAAGACGCGACCGGCCCGGGTGTCGAAGTACTCGGAGGTCCGCCCGTGGCGGATGGCCGGTGGGGTGAGCGCGTCCAGGACGTGTGCGGGCAGGGCGAGATGCTCGGCGCGCAGCAGGTCCGCCAGGCGGGCAAGCGCCTGCCGCTGGACGTCCGCCGCGACCGGTACGGTGCCGGCGCCTTCCTCCCCGGCGAGCCCGTACCCGTATCTCGTGCCGCCGATCAACCGGGCGACGGCCGAGAGCTGGGAGCGGTGGTAGAGCTGGAGGAGGACCGCGCGCTCCTCCAGCTCCCCGGTCTGCCGTCCGGGCGGAAGCGCCGCGCGCGAGAAGCCCTCCAACGCGACTCGCCGTACGGCCAGCGCCTCGTCCAGTGCGGCGAAGGCGTCCGGGACCGGGGAGACCCAGACGACCGCGTCGGCGTGCGCCGCCTCCGATCCGCGCGCGTCCTCGTCGGCGATGTACACGAGCCCCTCGTCGGCGGCAGTCTGCCGCAGTCGCGCCAGGGCGGTCTCCTCGTCCTCGCCGGGAAAGCGTCCGTAGGCGTGGGCGACCAGGAAGTGGTCCCAGGGGCCCAGCCCTTGGGCATAGGCGTTCGACGAGTCGAGGCCGCCGTCCGGCGTGACGGTGACACGGGGGTGCGGATAGTCCATCACCGAAGGGCGGGGATGGTGCGTACTGGCGAAGTTGTGCATGAAGCCGAGGGCATGACCGATCTCATGAGCCGCCAGCTGCCGCATCCTGCTCAGCACCAGATGCTCGACGGCGGCCAGTCGCTCCCGCTCGTCCGCCCTGCCGTAAGGGGCGTACAGGGCCTCGGCGATCGCGGTGATCTGCTCGACGCGCTGGGAACCGAGCCGTACCCGGCCGCAGATGATCTCCCCGGTGCGCGGGTCGGTGAGCCCCTGCCCGTGCGACCAGCCGCGGCCGTCCCGGTGCACCCAGCGGACGGAGTTGACACCGAGGTCGTTGTCGTCGAGCCGCTCGGACGCCACCTCGACACGGTAGGCGTCGTGGAATCCGGCCCGTTCGAAGGCGTCCCGCCACCAGTTGCCGCCCTCGACGACGGCGGTGCGTACGGGTTCGGGGACAGCGGGGTCGACGTAGAAGACGATCGGGTCGCGCACCGGTCCGGCCGGGGAGGTGGGATCGACGGGTTCGAGCCGGTGGCGGGGCTGGAACTTCGTCCCGGTGCCCGCCCTCGTGGCGGCGCCGTAGTCGTGGTGGCCGATGCCGTATCCGCCGGAGGCCGGGTGGTACCGGCGGGCGGGCAGCGGCGGGTCGGGCAGCGGGACGAGATGGAGCTGCTGGACCACGGTGAGGGAGCGCGGCGCGGGAACCACGGCCCGCAGGGCCGGGCCGGGTGCCGGCGCCCGGAGCGTGAGCAGAGCGGGCAGCCTGGTGCCGCCGGGACCGGTCCGTGCCTCTTCCACGAGCGCGAAGCTCGCGGTCGGGTCGGTCTCGTACGCGCCCTGCTCCCGCTCCCGCAGATCGTCCGCGACACCGTGGAAGTCGGTGAGTGCCAGTCCCGTGCCGTCGACGATCACGGCGCCGTCCCGCTCGCGCAGCACCGGGGCGCTCCACACCACCGAGCCTGCGAAGGATTCCTCGCCCGCGCGGACGGCCGCGGTGTCGCCCGTGGCCAGATGGTGTTTGTTGCGCAGCATCAGCAGGACCCGGCCCGCGATCAGCCGGAACTCCGCGACCTTCACCTTCCCCGCCTTGCCCCGGTCGAGTCCGAGAGCGCTGGAGCCCACTCCGTGGGACAGGGCGGCGGTCAGCAGGAAGGGCTCGCCGAATCGCCTGACGCCGAGGAGGAGCCGGTGTCCGCCGGTGTCCGCGCACAGTTCGAGGAAGTCCCGGGGGGCGGCGGATATCGGGGCTGAGGGCAGGTCGCTCACGCCGGACTCGCTTCTCTCTCGGAATCGGAGAAGCAGATGGTACGTCCGGGGCGCGCCCCGCCCTGGGGCCCGGTCTTCCTCAGCCGTCGGCGGGCTCGGCGGGGATCTCGTACGCGAGCCGGAAACGTTCGCCCGGTACGACGAGGTCCGCGGTCTCCAGAGGGCGCTCCCCCGCGTAGTACGTGCGCTCGATGGCGGCGACGGGTGCGCCGGGAGTCAGATCGAGTACGTCCGCCTCCCCGCGGGTGGCGGTGCGGGCCGTCACGGTCTCGGTCGAGCGTGTGATCTGAAGCCCGATGTACGACATACGGGCCACGACGCTGCTGCCCGCCATGGGGCCCGCTCCGGGGAGGGAGACGGCTGTGCCCCCGGTGATACCGAGGGGCTCCCAGCTGACGCAGAACATGGCCGGTCTGCCGTCCCGGGTGATCAGGTACTCGCTGCGGATCACCGCTTCGGCGGCGGGGACGCCGAGGCGCCGGGCGATCTCCTGCGGAGCCTCACCCGTGGTGGAGCGAGGGGTGCCACGGACCGAACGGCCGTCGTCGTCCGTGACATCGCGCCCGTACCCCGTGACCGCGAGCCTGCCCTGCAGGCGTTCATGGGTCCACGACCTGGCCATCGTCCTGGAGGAGGGCTGCTCCCGTACGAACACGCCGAGCCCCGCACGCCCTTTGACCAGGCCCTCCGCGACGAGGACGCGTACCGCGGCAGCCGCGACGTTCGAGCCGACGCCGTAGGCGCGGGAGAGATCGGCGCGCGACGGGAGCGGGTCGCCGGGCGTGAACTCGCCCTCCTCGATACGGCGCCGAAGGTCTTCCGCAACCACCTGATAAGCAGCGACGGCCATCGTGTCTCACTTTCCGGGCCGCGTCTCAATATGTGAGAAGTTTTCCATGGGGTCAGACCCACCGGAGAGCACCCGAAACGGATCTTCTGGATGGCTCACCGAGCACTTGGTGCATCAGGTGAGGCCGATAATCCACTTTCACACGCAGTGTGCCACGCCCAAGCGGGACCTGTTGCATCAAGCACGCGGCGCCCCCAGGCCGCCGATGGAGCCGCGCGGACCCTCTGAGCAGCCCTGTTCCAGGCGGCAGGGGCTTTGCACAGGGCCCTGCGCGGAGCTAACTTTCACCTCCTGTCCGGCAGGCGCGTCTTACCAGCCGGACGCGGCCGTGGACAGACACGCGGTGGACAGGCACGCGATGGTGAGGAGGACGACCATGAGCGACGGCACGCAGCACCGCGCCGGGCTGGGCGAGCACACTGCCGCCTCCCGTCGCGTCCTGCTCACTCCGCGGTCCCCGAGGGCCGTGGAGATCCTCACGCCCCGGCTGCGGATCTCGGCCGCCGCCCGCGCCGCCGAGCTGGCGGGACAGCCCCGGCTCGCCGCGGAGTACCGGGCCATGGCAACCGCTGCACCCCGCGTCGACCCGGACTCGGCCCCCTCGCTGACGGCGGCCGTCCACGACTTCACCGACCGCGTCACTCTCGCACCAGGCCTGGCCGGTCCCGACGTCCTGCGTGGCCTCACCGCACAGGGGCTGGACGCACCGGCCGTCGTCGCACTCGCGCAGATCTGCGCGTTCGTCTCGTACGAGGCCCGCGTCGTCTCCGGCCTCGCACTGCTGGCCGGACACCCGGCGGCCGAGACCACCCACATACCCGCTCCGCCTCCGGCTGCGCCGCACGCGCCCGGGGCGGAGCGCCTCACCCTGGACGAGCTGACCTGGCGCCCACGAATATCCTCGGTCGACGCCGCTGCGCTCACCGCCGAGCAGCAGGCTGTCATCGACGCGCACACCACGCTGTCGGTCACCTCGCCGTACTACCGGACGCTGCTCCACGACCCGGCCGCGCTCGACCACCGGACCCATGTCTACAACGCCGTCATGTACGGCCGCGGCGGTCTGCCGCGGGCCGAACGCGAGCTGGCGACCCTGCTGGTGTCTCGGGCCAACGGCTGTGTCTACTGCGCCTCCGTACACGGCCGCAAGTACGCGCAGCTGTCCCGCGACCAGGCCGCCGCCCAGCGCGTCCTGAGCGAGGGAGGCGACGGGCTCGCCGCCGACGACGCCCGCGGCCGGGCCATCGCCCGCTTCGCGGAAGCCCAGACCCGCACACCGCCCCGTGGCAGCGCCGAGGATGTGCACGCGCTCCGGGCGGCCGGGCTGGACGAGGCCGAACTCACGGACCTGGTGCACGCCGTAGCGCTCTTCGGCTGGGCCAACCGTCTGATGCTGGTCCTCGGCGACGCACACCCCGTGCGGCAGCCGGACTCTGACATTCCGCGCAACGACGCACGGGAGTCCTGTAGCCAGACGTCGGGCCGGGCCTCACGGGCAGGCGACGCATAGCCGTCCCCCGTGGGCTCCGACCCGACGTCGCCCCGCGCTCGTGGTCCGCTCCCTCCCGATCCCCGTCCGACCGGAGACCGTCATGCCTTCCCTCCGCAGTTCCTCACGCACTTCCCTGCGTCCCGCGCTCACCGCCGCCGCCGTGCTGACCAGCACCGCGCTGCTGGCGACGGCCTGCTCGTCCTCCGCCACCTCGCCGTCCGGTGGCTCCGGCGACTCCGGCGGTAAGCAGACCGTCACCTTCATGGGCTTCTACGGCACGTTCCAGGACGCCTTCACCAAGACCGTGATCAAGCCCTTCGAGGAGGCCAACCCGAACATCACGGTCAAGTACGTACCGATTCAGAACTCCACCGAGGTGCTGGCCAAGCTGCGCGCGAGCACCGCGCGCCCGGTCGCCGACGTCGCCCTCATGGACAGCTCCGTGGCGCCGACGGCCAACAAGGAGAAGCTGTTCGCCCCGCTCGACGCGTCGAAGGTGCCCAACCTCGCCCAGCTCGTCGACGCCGCGAAGAGCAAGGACGGCCACGGGCCGGCCGTCACGTTCGACAGCCTCTCCATCCTCTTCAACACCAAGAACGTCAAGAAGGCGCCGACCAGCTGGAACGACCTCTGGAACGCCGAGTACAAGGGCAAGCTGGCGATGCCCATCGCGGACACCCGGGGAGTGGCCCTGATCGTCGCCTTGGAGAAGATCCTTCAGGCCGACTACAAGCAGGACATCGATCCGGCGATCGACAAGCTCAAGCAGTTGTCCTCCGGCGTCCAGACCTGGCAGCCCTCGCCCGATGTCTACACCGCGATCCAGTCGGGCGACGCGGACATCGCCGTCGGCTGGAACGCGCGCGGCCAGTACTACAAGGACTCGTCCGGCGGAGTCGTACAGCCGGTCCTCCCCAAGGAGGGCACGGTCACCCAGGTCAACACCATCAACCTGGTCAACAAGTCCCAGAACACCGCGGCCGCACAGAAGTTCATCAACTACGCGATCGGCGCCGAGGCGCAGAAGGCGTTCGACGACGAGGCCTTCTACGCACCCGTGAACAAGGACGTCAAGCTCGCCGCCGACACCGAGAACCGCACCCAGGCCTCCCCCGAGCAGCAGAAGAACCAGATCCCCGTCGACTGGAACTGGCTCACCACCCGCTACACCGGCTGGGTCGACCGCATCAAGCAGGAGGTCATCGGTGGGTGACACGAAGTCCCACGACGGCGGCGCCGGGCACCTGGTGCTCGAAGGCCTGGCCAAGACCTATCCCGGCAAGGACGGCGCCGCCGTGCGCGGCATCGACCTCGCCGTGGAGCGCGGCCGGATGCTCGCCGTCCTCGGTCCCTCGGGCTGCGGGAAGTCGACCACACTACGCATGATCGCCGGCCTGGTCCCGCCCACCGCGGGGACCGTACGGGTCGACGGCCGAGACATCACGGACGCGCCGGTGCACCGCCGCGACATGGGCGTGGTCTTCCAGTCGTACGCGCTCTTCCCGCACCTGGACGTGGCCCGCAACATCGCCTTCGGCCTGGAGATGCGCAAGATTTCCAAGGTGGACGTGAAGCGCCGCGTGGACGACGCTCTGAGTCTGGTGCGGCTCGGTCATCTCGCCGGCCGGCGTATCTCGCAGCTCTCCGGCGGACAGCAGCAGCGCGTCGCGCTGGCCCGTGCGCTGGTGGTGGAACCCGCCGTGCTCCTCCTCGACGAGCCTCTGTCGAATCTGGACGCCCAGCTGCGCTCCGCGATGCGCGACGAGATCTGCCGGATCCAGCGCGAGACCGGCGTCACCACCGTCTTCGTCACGCACGACCAGCAGGAAGCCCTGTCCATGGCCGACCGTGTCGCCGTCATGAACCACGGTCTGATCGAGCAGGTGGGCACCCCTGAGGACATCTACGAGCGGCCCGCGCGCCCGTTCGTGGCGGAATTCGTGGGCCGTGCCAACCTGCTCGACGGCCCGGTCGGCGAGCAGGACGGGGACCGGGCCCTGGTCGAACTGCCCGGCCTCGGAAGGGTTTCCGCGGCGGGCGCCGGCGTGGACAGGGGCCGCACGGCCACGGTGATGCTGCGCCCGCACCGGATCGCCCTCAGCTCCGCCGCTCCCGGCAGCGGCGGAGCCCGTGGCACGGTGCTGTCCGCGGGATACGCGGGCGAGACGGTGGCCTACCGGGTGCGCGTGGGCGTTGACGGCCCCGTGCTGGACGTCGAACGACCCACCGGGACGCTGGAGTCGTTCGGTCCCGGCGCCGAGGTGGAGCTCTCCTGGGACCCGGAGGCCCCACGGCTGATCTCCGCGGTGGAGGAGAGCGGGAAGAGCGGGGAGCGCCCGTCATGACGGCGGACTCCGTACCCGCGAAGGCGCCCCCGGCACCCCCGGAATCCGGGAAGCCCCCCACACGCCGGCGCGGTCCCGCACGCCTGGCACTGGCCCTGCTGTTGCCGGGGCTGCTGGCCCTGCTGCTGACGTACGCGCTGCCGCTGGTGTGGGTGCTGCGCATGTCGCTCAACGAGGCGGGGGAAGGTGGGCTCATCCTGCAGACCGTCTCCCTCGCCACGTTCGCCGACGTACTCGGCAGCGGCCACTACTGGAACGTCATCGGGCAGACGGTCGAACTCGGTGTCCTCGTCACCTTCTTCACCCTTGTCGTCTCCTATCCGGTGGCGCTGTTCCTGGCCCGTACCACCAGCCGGTGGCGGAGCCTGCTCGTCGCGCTCGCCGTCACACCGCTGCTGATCTCCTCGGTGGCGCGCACCTTCGGCTGGATGGCGATCCTCGGCAGCCAGGGCGTCATCAACAAGACCCTGAACGGTCTCGGACTGATCGACAGCCCACTGCATCTGGCCAACAACCTCACCGGTGTGGTCATCGCCTCGACAGAGATCTACATGCCATTCGCCATCCTGGCGATGATCAGCGGCTTCGGGCGGCTCGATCCGGCGCTGGAGCACGCCGCCGCCTCACTGGGCGCGCCCCGTCGTACGGTGTTCCGCCGGATCGTGCTGCCGTTGACCCTGCCGGGCGTACTCACCGCCGCGCTGCTGGTGTTCGTCCTCAGTCTCAGCGGCTATGTCACGCCCCGGCTCATCGGCGGCGGACGCGTCTTCGTCCTGGCCACCGAGATCTACGACCAGGCCATCACCAGCCTCAACTGGCCGGTGGCCGCGGTGCTCTCGGTGCTGCTGCTCGCCGTGTTCGGTGTGGTCATCACGCTCTATCTGTGGGCACAGAGAGTCCTCGAAGCCCGATTCACCGGGCCGCAGGAGGCACGTTCATGAACTCGCGCCGCCTGACCCCGGCCCGGGCCGTGTGGGCCGTCGTCCTCACCGGCCTGTATCTGTTCCTTCTCGCGCCCATCCTCATCGTGCTCGTGGAGTCCTTCGACACCTCGTCCTATCTGCGGTTCCCGCCGGAGGGCTTCGGCCTCGACGCCTACCGGCAGGTCTTCGCCAACGAATCCTTCCGCGCGGGCTTCCAGGTCAGCGGCGTCACGGCCGCGGCGACCGCGCTGCTGGCCATGGTGACGGGTGTTCCGGCGGCGCTCGCGCTGACGAGGCTGCGCTTCCGGGGCCGGAGCGCCGTCGAAGCGGTCTTCCTCTCGCCGCTGCTGGTGCCGCATATCGTGCTCGGGCTCGCGCTGCTGCTGATCCTGGCGCCGATCCCGCTCACCGACACCTACTGGGGGCTGATCCTGGCGCATCTGGGTGTGACCGTGCCCTATGTCGTACGTACGGTCTCCGCCTCCTTGGTGTCCGCGGACCCGAGCGCCGAGGAAGCCGCCCGTACGCTCGGCGCGAGCGGGCTCATGACCTTCTGGCGGATCACCCTGCCGACCATCCGGCCCGGCCTCTTCTCCGGCGGCATCATCGCCTTCCTGCTGTCCTTCGACGAGACCGTCATCTCGCTCTTCGTCTCCGGGCAGAACACCGTCCCGCTGCCGGTGGCCGTCCTGCAGTACGTCGAGTACCGCAGCGACCCGTCGGTGGCCTCGCTCTCGGTCCTTCTGGTGCTGCTCTCCGTCGTTGTCGTCGTCCTCGTGGAGCGCGGCCTCGGCCTGCGCCGCACGCTGCGATCCGGCTAGTCCGGCTGATCCGGCTGAGAGGGCCGGTCCTCCAAGCGGTCCGACCCGCCCCACCCCGTTCCAAGGAGATCCACCGTGTCCGTCACTCCGGCGCAGCCCCTCGACCCCACCGCACTGCACCGAGACAGCGTCGTCTTCAACGCGCTCGACTGCACTCCGCTCTCCTGGGCGGACGAGACATACCTCGGCAAGCTCGCCGTCTCCGGGGTCACGGCGATCAACCACGCGGTCTCCATCTCCCAGGGCTACGATGCGGCGGCCTCGGCCATCGTGGGCTGGCAGCGGCGACTGACGGAGACCGACGGGCGGGTCTTCCAGGCCTTCGGCCTCGACGACGTCGCCCGCGCCAAGGCCGCGGGCGGTGTCGCGTGGTTCGCCGGGTTCGAGGACAGCAAGCCGGTCGGCGAGGACCTGTGGCGGCTGGAAGCGCTGTACCAGTTGGGGCTGCGCTTCATGGGACTGACGTACCAGAACCGGAACTTCGCGGGTGACGGCAGCGGCGAGAGCGCCAACGGCGGACTGAGCCGCTTCGGGCGCGCCCTCGTCAAGGAGAGCAACCGCCTCGGCGTCGCCATCGACCTGTCGCACACCGGCGAGCGCTCCACGCTTGAGACGATCGAGGTCTCCGAGAAGCCCGTCCTCGTCACCCACGCGGGCCTGACGCACTTCGTCGACAGCCCGCGCAACAAGAGCGATGTCGTGGTCCGTGAACTGGCCGCGCGCGGCGGTGTGTTCGGCCTGGCGGCGAAGTCCGGGTTCCTCACTCCCGACGGTCTGACGCGGCGTCCGGGCGCCGAGGTGTTCGCCGACAACATCGACTATCTGGTCGATTTGGTGGGCATCGACCATGTCATCGTCGGCACGGACGTCGGCGACGAGCGCAAGTACTCCCGCGAGGGCATGGCGCGCGTCCGTCGGCTCTACCCGGAGATCCCGATCGTCGGCGAGGACCTCGACCTCGACCGTATCCACCCCGAGGGGCTCGGTACCCCCGCCGACCTTCCCCTCATCACCGAGCTTCTCGTCGGCCGCGGCTACAGCCCGCAGGACATCACCAAGGTTCTCGGCGGCAATATGCACCGGGTCCTCTCGGACATCTGGGACACGCGAGCGTGACAGCGCACCCGGTGAGCGTCGCGGTCGTCGGGGCCGGGCCGCGCGGCACAGCCGTACTGGAACGCCTCACGGCGAACCTCGGCCCCACCGGGCCCTGGGCGGGCACTCCGGCAGAACTCCACGTCGTGGAACCGTTCACGCCCGGCGCCGGCCGGGTCTGGGATCCCGGACAGCCGGAGCAGCTGCTGATGAACACCGTCGCCGGGCACGCCACCGCCTTCCCCGACGACACCGTACGGATGGAGGGCCCCGCGACGACCGGGCCCACCCTCATGGAGTGGGCGCGCGACCACGCGCCCGGCCTCGCGGAGTGGGAGCATCCCAACCGAGCGCTCATGGGCCGCTATCTGGCCTGGGCCCATGAACGGATCACCCGGGCCGCTGCCCCAGCCGTGCGGATCGTCCCTCATGCGACGCGCGCGGTGGGACTCGACGAGGTTTCGGGAGGCCGGCTGCGGCTGCGGCTCGACGACGGTACCGCCCTGCTCGTCGACGCGGTGGTGCTCGCCACCGGTCACACCGATCAGCGGCCGTCACCCGAGGGGCGCGAACTCACCACGGCCGCACGCCGGTTCGGGCTACTGCACCTCGCCCCCGGCCACCCCCATGAAACCCGGCTCGACCTGCTGGCGCCGAAGGAACCGGTTCTCGTTCGGGGCCTGGCGCTGAACTTCTTCGACCAGTTGACAGTTCTCACCTCCGGGCGCGGCGGCAGCTTCGAACAGAACGGCCAGGACGGCGGCCTGCGCTACCGGCCGTCCGGCCGTGAGCCGCTGTTCCTCGCCGGCTCGGGCCGGGGCGTTCCGTACCTGGCACGGAACCAGGTGCGGGGCCGTATGCCGACGGGCCACAGCCTCCGCTTCTTCGACAACACGGCGGTCCAGCGGCTGACCGCGCGGGAGCCGGGCACGGTGGGTTTCATGGCCGAGGTGTGGCCGCTGATCGCGAAGGAGGCGGGAGCGGCCTGGTACGGGACGCTCCTGGAGAGCCGCCCCGATGCCACGCGGCTGACCGCCGAGGTCTTCCTGGAGCGGTACGCGGCAGTCGGCCACGGATCCGACGCGTGGGCGGAGCTGCTCTCGGAGAGCCTGTACGATCCCGCCGACCGTTTCGACCTGCTCGACCTCGACCGGCCGCTGGCCGACCTGCGGTTCACCGACCGGACGGCCTTCGGGGCGTGGCTGGCGGAGCGGCTGCGCGAGGACCTGGCAGCGGCCCGGGATCCGCGGCACAGCCCGCTCAAAGCCGCCGCCGCGGCGGTGGCGGCGGTGAAGGGGCAGGTACGGCGGGTCGTCGCCGCGGGGGTACTGACCGGTCCCTCGTACCGCGAACTGTCCTGGTTCCGGTCCTTCGGGGCACATGTCTCCAGCGGCCCGCCCGCCGGCAGGATCGCCGAGCTGATCGCCCTGCACGAGGCCGGCGTCGTCGAGTTCGTGGGGGCGCGGCCGACCGTCACCGTCGACACGGCGGCGGGCAGCTTCGTCGCCACCTCCCCGACCACGGACGGCCCTCCGGCGCGGGCGCGTGCTCTGCTGGACGCCTGGCTGCCGGGATCCGATCTGGCCCTGACCGCCGACCCGTTGCTGCGCGGACTGGTCGCCTCGGGCCTGGCCCGCCCGCACACGGCGGGCTCGGGAGACTCGTCGACGGCGACGGGATCTCTTGATGTGGCCGGATCTGATCTGCGGGTGCGCAGCGCCACGGGACAGCCGCATCCGCACCTGTTCGCGTTCGGCATCCCGGTGGAAGGTGTCCAGTGGAACACGGCGATCGGAGCACGGGCACGTGCCAACGCCGAGATGTTCCGTCAGGCCGATTCGATCGCCCGCTCCGCCCTGAAGGCGGCGGTCGACCGAGCGGTGGGGGTGCCCGACACGCATCGCGGTGCCTTGAAGTAGACCGCTCACCAGGGCACTCTCCGGGCGCGGTCGGACGCCCCGTGCTCGCCGGACCGGCTGTTCCGAGGTTTCGCCCGTCCTGGAGCGGCAACACGCTCGACATGGCCTCACGTCAACGCAGTGGAAGCAGCGCAGCAGCCACGATCCTCATAGTGATCGCGGATGTCATGGCCTTCATCCTGGGCCTCTGGATTCTGATGTACCTGCTGGACGCCAACCGCGCCAACGACCTGGTGACCTTCGTCCAGGACGCGGCACGCTGGCTCGCCGGCTGGTCCTACGACATGTTCACCTTCGACGAGGCATGGGCTCGGGTGGTGTGCGGTTACGGTCTCGCGGCCGTGGTCTACCTGTTCATCGGCCACGCACTGGCCGGCCGGGTGCGCCGTATCTGACACGGAGCCGGCCGACATCAGCCGCAGGGGCAGTCCGGCTCAAGCCCCGACGGCAGCCTCTCACCGCTGAAGACGGCCGTGGTCGCCTCGTCGCCCCCGAGCGCGGCCACGGCCAGCAGCAGCGAGGCCGCCGTCCAGCTCGTCAACTCCTCGGGCCAGACGGCCTTCTCGCCCTCGAAGACATAGCCCGTCCAGTACATTCCGCCGTCCGCGCGCAGATGCCCGATGGACTGGAGTACCTCCAGCGCCCGGTCGGACTCGCCCACCACCCAGAGCGCCATGGCGAGTTCACAGCTCTCGCCACCGGTGACCCACGGGTTGGGCAGCACACAGCGCACTCCGAGTCCGGGGACGACGAAGCGGTCCCAGCTCTCCTCGATCCGGGCCTTCGCCTGCGGCCCGGTCATCGCGCCGCCGAGGACCGGGTAGTACCAGTCCATCGAGTACCGGCTCTTGTCGAGGAACCGTTCAGGGTGCGCGCGGATCGCGTGTGCGAGCGATCCGGCCGCCAACTCCCAGTCGGGCTGGGCCTCTTCACGTTCCTCGGCGATGGCGAGCGCACAGCGCAGCGCCTGGTGGACGGACGAACTGCCCGTCAGCAGCGCGTCGTCGACGGCGGTGCCGTCGGCCTCGCGCTTCCAGCCGATCTGCCCGCCGGGCCGCTGGAGCGCCAGGACGAACTCGACGGCGGCGTACACGACGGGCCACATCCGGTCGAGGAACGCCTCGTCGCCGGTGGCCAGATAGTGGTGCCAGACCCCGACGGCGGGATAGGCGCAGAAGTTGGTCTCGCTGCTCAGGTCGGTGGGCCGGGCGGCGTCGCCGTCGTCGTAGGCGGCGTACCAGGACCCGTCCTCGTTCTGATGCCGCGCCAGCCACTCGTACGCCCGCGCCGCCGCCTCGTGTTCGCCGGACGCGTCGAGTGCCATGGCGGCCTCGGTGTGGTCCCACGGGTCGAGGTGGTGGCCACGGAACCAGGGGATGGCGCCGTCGGGGCGCTGGACGGCGAGGATGCCCGCGACGGTCTCGGCGGCCTGATCCGCCGTCAGAACACCGGGCAGGACGAGGTGTTCGGTGCGGTCGGGGCCGCGACCGGGCAACGTCACCGGCCCTCCGCCGTGGGCAGGTGCGGCTTGGTGGCGTAGGCGACAAAGCTCTTGCCGACGACGGGGTTGAGCAGTTGCTCGGCGAAGCGGGTCGCGAACGGCTTCTTCATGATGTCCCAGACAAGCAGCTTGTGGTACGCGCGGACGGGCAGTGCCTGGTCGTTGTCCACGCCGAAGGCGCACTTGAGCCACCAGTACGGCGAGTGCAGGGCGTGCGCGTGATGGGTGCCGTACGGCCGGAGCCCGGCCTCCCGTATCCGGCCGAGGAGTTCGTCGGCCTTGTAGATACGGATATGGCCGCCCTCCACCTCGTGGTACGCGTCGGAGAGCGTCCAGCAGACCTTCTCGGGGCCGTACCGGGGCACGGTCACGGCGATCCGGCCGCCGGGCCGCAGGACACGGACCATCTCGGCGAGCACGCCCTTGTCGTCGGGGATGTGCTCCATGACCTCCGAGATGATCACGACGTCGAAGGACTCGTCGGGGAAGGGGAGATTGAGCGCGTCCCCCTCCATCGCGGTGGCGGTGGCACCGGGCGGCGCCTCACCGGCCTCCTTCATCGCGGCGAACCACGTGGCGACCTCGCGGATCTCCGCACCGTTCCGGTCGAGGGCCACGACCTGGGCGCCGCGCCGGTAGCACTCGAAGGCGTGCCGGCCCGCGCCGCACCCCAGATCGAGCACCCGGTCGCCTGCGGCGAGCGGGAAACGGGAGAAGTCCACGGTCAGCACGAGTTCCTGCTTTCGCGGTCGGAGTCGGAGTCGGAGTCGGGATCAGTCGGAGTCGAGGGCCGGGGTTCGGGGCCGGGGTTCGGGATCGAGGAGCGCCGGAGTGAGGCCGGGGCCCCCGTCAGCGGGCGGCCCCCGCGCGGTCGGCGACGGCCGCGCGGTACAGCTCGACCGTGCCCTCGGCGGCGCGCGCCCAGGTGAACCGGCGCAGCACCCGCTCGCGCCCCGCGGCGCCCAGGCGCTCGCGCAACTCCCGGTCACCGAGCAGCCTGTTGAGCGCGCCCGCCAGCGCGTCGGGGTCGCCGGGCGGCACGGCCAGACAGGTCTCGCCGTCGGCCCCCGCGACCTCGGGGATCGCGCCGCCGGTGGTGGCGACCAGCGGTGTGCCGGTGGCCATGGCCTCGGCGGCGGGCAGCGAGAACCCCTCGTACAGGGACGGCACGCACGCGATCTGCGCGCCGCGCACGAGGTCGACCAGTTCGGCGTCGGAGATGCCCTTGACGAACTGGACGGCGTCGCCGAGCCCGTACTTCTCGATGGCCCGGCCGACCGGCCCGTCCTCGGCGCGCTTGCCGACCACGACGAGATGCGCCAGCGGATTCCCGGTGCGGAGCTTGGCCAGTGCCTCGACCAGATGTATCAGGCCCTTGAGGGGCACGTCGGCGCTGGAGGTGGTGACGATGCGGCCCGGAATCTCGGCTACGGCGGGGTCAGGCGAGAACAGCCGGGTGTCGGCGCCGATGGGGACGACGCGGATGCGCTCGGGCCGTACTCCGAGGTGTTCGGTGATCTCCTGCTTCGAACTCCCGGAGACGGTCACGACGGCGGGCAGCCGGCGGGCGACGCGCTTCTGCATGCGGGTGAAGCCGTACCAGCGGCGTACGGAGGCGCGGGCGCGCCGCCCGTCGGCGGCGTCGATCTCCAACTGCCGGTCGACGGTGATGGGGTGGTGGATGGTGGTGACCAGGGGTGCGCCGAGGTCGCCGAGGAGTCCGTACCCCAGGGTCTGGTTGTCGTGCACGACGTCGAACTCGCCCCGGCGGGCGGCCAGATGGCGGCGGGCCCGCAGTGAGAAGGTCAGCGGCTCGGGGAAGCCGCCGGTCCACATGGTGGCGACTTCGAGGGCGTCGATCCAGTCGCGGTACTCGCCGCGCTTCGGTGTCCGGAACGGGTCGGGCTGCCGGTAGAGGTCGAGACTGCCGAGTTCGGTGAGCGGGACGCCTTCGTCGAGTACGGGGTAGGGCTGGGCGCCGATGACCTCGACGCTGTGGCCGAGACGGGCCAGCTCGCGTGAGAGGTGCCGTACGTAGACGCCCTGGCCGCCGCAGAAGGGGTTGCCCTTGTAGGTGAGGAGCGCGATACGCAGCGGCCGGTCCGCCGCGCCGGAGGTGGCTGCGGGCACCGCGGGGGTACCCGCCTCTATGGCCTCAGCGGTCACTCTCGGCCCTCACTTCTCACTTCACTTTCGCCGGAGCGTAACCGCTCGCGTCAATCAGGAACAAGTTCCCGCCGGGTGGACGGGCGGACACCGCGAGCCCCGAATCTACCGGCAGGTAGCGAGAGTCAGAGGGGCGGCCCCGGGTGATTCGCGCCACGGCGGACCCCGCGTGGTGCGGCCGGGCACGGCGACGGCGGGTTGGTTTCTGACGCTGCGTCAGGAACGGCTCACCGTCGGCCTTCCGGACGGTCTCGTTCACCTCGTACGGCGATTGCGGACCAACCAGACATTCCGGTAAGGCTGGCTGTCCGAAAAGGGGCCGGTAGAGTGAGCGGGTCGTCATCATGCCCGTACGGGGGGAAGCCGGTGCGAATCCGGCGCTGACCCGCAACCGTGAGCCGCCCTCACCGGCGGCGAGTCGGAACACCCCGGACGCGGACGTGACCGGCTCGCGCCACCGGAACCGCCGGTGGCCGGCACCGTCGAGGCATACGGAGCCGGAGCCTGGTGCCTCTGTGCGCCTGGGCCGGTTCCCGCGTTCCCGCAGGAGAGGCTCACCCGCCATGATCACCGTTCGCCGCAGTGTGGCGCGCAGCGCGGCCGTGTGCGCCGCTTTCGCCGTCCTGTGCGTGGCCGCCGCCCCCTCCGCGACCGCCGCACCGGCGGCCCCCGTTGACGTCCCTGCGGGGATGTACGGCACCACGGACCCGACGTACGACGGCGTCTGGCGGCAGTCCCTCGCGATGCTGGCGCAGCGCGCCGTGAACGTCATGCCCGCCGACTCCGCCGTCAACTGGCTGCTCGGCCAGCAGTGCGACAGTGGCGCTTTCCCGGCGTTCCGCCCCGACGCCTCGAAGCCGTGCGACGCGACGACGGTCGTGGACACCAACTCGACCGCCGCCGCCGTGCAGACACTGGCCGCTCTCACGACGCATCCCGACGCCATGAACAACGGCATCAGCTGGCTCGCCTCCGCGCAGAACAAGGACGGCGGCTGGGGCTACAGCGCGGGCGCCCCCAGCGACGCCAACTCCACGGCGCTGGTGATAGGAGCACTGGCGGCGGGCGGTGCCCCGGTGGGCAAGAGGCTGTCGGCGGAGGGCCGCTCCCCGTACCAGTCGCTGATCAGCTTCGCGATCCCCTGTGACGCGGAGGAGGGCGGCGGTGCGTTCGCCTACCAGCCGGACAAGTCCGGCAAACTGCCCCCCAATGCGGACGCCACGGCCGCCGCACTGCTCGGCGGGGTCGGCAAGCGGATGGTCACGACGGGCGTCGAGCCCGGCCCGGCGCCCGTCTGCCAGGACCTGCACCCGCTCACGCCGGAGCGCGCGGCGCGCAACGGCGCGGCGTATCTGGTGAAGACCCTCGCCAAGACGGGCCACCTCGACCAGCCGCCCATGCCCGGCGCCGAGGACTCGGCGCCGCTGCCGGACTACGGCAACACGGCGGACGCGATCGTCGCGCTGACGACCGCCGGGTACGGCAAGCAGGCGGCGGCCCCGATGAAGTGGCTGGAGAAGAACTCGGCCGCCTGGGCGAAGGAGAACGGCCCGGCCGCGTACGCCCAGTTGATCTTCGCCGCGCATACGACGGGCACCGACCCGCGCGAGTTCGGCGGCGCAGACCTGGTCAAGGCCCTCAACGCGACGGGGCCCGCGCCCAAGTGGATCGGGCCCAAGCCGCTGACGACCGTCGAGCAGCAGAAGGTGCTGGCGGACCAGAAGGCGGAGAGGCACAGCATGTCCGGGAACATCTGGACGATGTGCATCGGGGCGTTCGCCGCGCTCGTCATCTGTGCGCTGTTCGTGGTGCGGGCGAAGCGGCGCCGGTCATGAGGCGTGTCCGGATACCCGGGCGGCGGGTCGTCGTCCCGCTCGTGGCCGCCGTCCTGCTCGCGTCCACGGGGACGGGGACGGCGCACGCGGCCGGCTACCGCTACTGGTCGTTCTGGGAGAACGACGGCACGACGTGGACGTACGCCACACAGGGCCCCGCCCTCGCCCGTCCCGCCGACGGCACGGTGAACGGTTTCCGCTTCGCGGTCAGCGCGGACAGCCAGGACGCGGCGAAGCCCCGCGAGGCACCGGACTTCGCGGCCGTCTGCGGGTCCACGCCCGCGAAGTCCGGCAGCAAGCGCGTCGCGGTGGTCGTGGACCCGGGCACGGAGGCGGACGCCCCGGACGGCGAGAAGCCCCCGGCGCCGCGCGCCGAGTGCGCGCGGGTGGACGCCGACGCGACGAGCGCGGACGCGCTGGCTGCGGTGGCGAAGCCCCTGCGCTACAACGGCGACGCGCTGCTGTGCGGGATCACGGGCTACCCCAAGTCGGGCTGCGGCGAACAGATTTCCGCCGACGGGGCCGCGTCCCCGGCCCCCACGCCTTCCCGCGCGACGGGCGCCCTCCCGAAGGACGACGCCGACGGAGACACCCCCTCGCTCGGCATCCTCGCCGGAGCCGCGGCAGTACTCACCCTCGCCACGGCCGCCCTCTGGCAGGCCCGCCGTCGCCGCGCCTGACCCGGCCACCCACGGGGGCGGGAGCCGGCGGACGGGGGCGGACCGGGCTCCGGACACCCGCGGGGGCGACGCGCAGCCGGGCGCGACGGAACGTACGACCGCCTCCGGCGGCACGGACACCGAACGCGCCACCGCGGCGCGCACGGGGGCAGTCAGAACGCCGGGCCCTGATCGAGGTCACGGCACAACCCCGGCCCCGGCGCAGCCGGGCGAGCCGGGTGTCGGCGTGGGACGGGTCGGCGACGGTCCCGGCGGGGTGAACTCCCCGAGCGGCGAACGGCATTCGGAAACCACCCCGCCCGCCGGCGCAAGTGCGGACCGTCCCGCCGGCCTCCCGTCAGGTACGGACCGGCACTCACGCACCAATCCGGAGAGCCGCGAAGCGGACCAGGCCACCGGAACAGGCGCTCCCTCGCCCCGCACCGCCCAGGCGGGTACCCGTGCGGTCCGAACCGGTGGTGGGCCGAACCGTGGCCCCAAGGTGGGCTCCCTTCGCGCGCCCCGTGCCACCCGTAGCAACGCCCTGCACGCCGGGGCGTGGTGGATGTGGGCGCTCGGGTTGGCCGTGGCCGCTTCGCGGACCACCAATCCGTTGCTGCTCGGGCTCCTCGTCGGCGTGGCCGGATACGTCGTCGCCGTCCGGCGCACCGACGCGCCGTGGGCCCGGTCGTACGGGGCCTTCGTCAAGCTCGGGCTCGCCGTCATCGTCGTACGGCTCGTCTTCTCCGCCTTCCTCGGCTCGCCGATCCCCGGCTCGCACCTGATCGTCACCCTGCCCGAACTGCCCCTGCCCGACTGGGCGAAGGGCGTGCGGATCGGGGGCCGGGTGACCGCCGAGCAGTTGGTGTTCGCGCTGTACGACGGCGCCAAGCTCGCCACGCTCCTCATCTGCGTGGGCGCGGCGAACGCGCTCGCCAACCCGGCCAGGCTGCTCAAGTCCCTGCCGGGCGCGCTGTACGAGGCGGGCGTCGCCGTCGTCGTCGCCATGACCTTCGCGCCGAACATGGTCGCCGACGTCCTGCGTCTGCGCACCGCCCGCCGGCTGCGCGGCCGGCCGGCCGGGGGGCTGAAGGCCGTCCTCCAGATCGGACTGCCCGTCCTGGAGGGCGCGTTGGAGCGGTCCGTCGCCGTCGCCGCGTCGATGGACGCGCGCGGGTACGGCCGGACGGCCGCCGTACCGCCCACCGTCCGGCACACCACCACCGTGCTGACCCTCGGTGGCCTGCTCGGCGTCTGCGCGGGGACGTACGCGCTCCTCGCCGCCGAGGGCGCCGCCTACGGTCTGCCCCTCCTCGGTATCGGGCTGCTCGCCGCGCTGGCCGGTCTGCGGCTCGGCGGGCGCCGTTCGGTCCGTACGCGCTACCGCCCCGACGTGTGGGGCATCCGCGCCTGGCTGGTCGCGGGATCCGGCGCGGCCGTCGCCGCGCTGATGATCCGGGCGAGCGCGTACGACCCGACGGGGCTGCACCCCGGCGTCGTACCGCTCGTGGCACCGGCTCTGCCGCTCTGGCCCGCCGCCGGGATCCTGCTCGGGCTGTTGCCGGCCTTCGTCGCACCCCAGCCTCCCGCCCTTACTCCTGAGGAGAAGACCCGGTGATCCGGTTCGAGCAGGTGTCGGTGACCTACGCCGACGCACCGGCCCCCGCCCTCGGCGCATTGCAGGGGGTGGATCTCACCGTCCCCGAGGGCGAGTTGGTGCTGCTCGTCGGCCCCTCCGGGGTCGGCAAGTCCACTCTGCTGGGCGCGGTGTCCGGGCTCGTCCCGCACTTCACCGGCGGCCGGCTGCGCGGCCGGGTCACCGTCGACGGCCGCGACACCCGCACCCACAAGCCTCGCGAACTCGCCGATCTCGTCGGCACGGTGGGACAGGACCCGCTCGCCCACTTCGTCACGGACACGGTCGAGGACGAACTGGCCTACGGCATGGAGTCGTTGGGCCTGGCCCCCGACGTGATGCGGCGCCGTGTCGAGGAGACGCTGGACCTGCTCGGCCTGGCCGAACTGCGCGACCGCCCCATCGCCACCCTCTCCGGCGGCCAGCGGCAGCGCGTCGCGATCGGCTCGGTGCTCACGCCGCACCCCAAGGTGCTGGTCCTGGACGAGCCGACGTCCGCGCTCGACCCGGCGGCGGCCGAGGAGGTGCTGGCCGTGCTGCAACGGCTCGTGCACGACCTGGGGACGACCGTGCTGATGGCCGAACACCGGCTGGAGCGGGTCGTGCACTACGCGGACCAGGTCATCCTGCTCCCCGGCCCCGGCGACGCGCCGGTCGTCGGTGAGCCGGAGCGTGTCATGGCCGTCTCCCCCGTGTTCCCGCCGGTCGTGGCGCTCGGCAGGCTGGCCGGCTGGGACCCGCTGCCGCTGTCCGTACGGGACGCCCGCCGCCGGGCGGGCGATCTGCGCGCCCAACTCGCGACGACGGTGCCCCCGTTGGCCGATGCCCCGGCGCCCCCATCCGCCGCGCCGATCAACCGCCCCGGTACTCCCCGTACCGCGCTCGCCCGCCTGCTGCACCGCCGCCCGCAACCCACGCCAGCCACCGACGTCACGGCCGTCACCCACCTATCCGTCCTTCGCGGCCGGATCGAGGCGCTGCGCGGCATCGACCTCACCGTCGCCCCCGGAGAGACCGTCGCGCTCATGGGCCGTAACGGCGCGGGCAAATCCACCCTTCTCGGCACCCTCGTCGGCATGGTCGAGCCCTCGTCCGGCTCCGTCTCCGTCGGCGGGCGCACCCCGCACCGTACGCATCCGCGCGAGCTGATCCGCCAGGTCGGGCTCGTCCCGCAGGAGCCGCGCGACCTGCTGTACGCGGACACGGTCGCCGCCGAGTGCGCGGCGGCGGACACCGACGCGGGTGCCGCGCCTGGCAGTTGCCGCGCGCTGGTGGACGAACTGCTGCCGCACGTGCCCGACGCGACGCACCCGCGTGACCTGTCGGAGGGGCAGCGGCTCGCGCTGGCGCTGGCGATCGTGCTGACCGGCCGGCCCCCGTTGCTGCTCCTGGACGAGCCGACACGCGGTCTGGACTACGCGGCGAAGGCCCGTCTCGTGGACGTCCTGCGCGCGCTCGCCGCCGACGGACACGCGATCGTGCTGGCCACCCACGACGTGGAACTGGCCGCCGAACTCGCCCGCCGGGTGGTGATCCTGGCCGACGGCGAGATCGTCGCCGACGGTCCGACGCACCACGTGTGCGTCTCCTCACCGGCGTTCGCGCCCCAGGTCGCCAAGATCATGGCGCCGCAGGCGTGGCTGACGGTCTCTCAGGTCCAGCAAGCGCTGGCGACCGGCCCGGCGGACCTCGCATGATGACCACCACACCGGACCCGCGAGCCCCCCGGGCCCGCACCGTACGCCTCGGTCCCCGCTCCGTCGCCGCGCTCACCCTCGTCAGCGCGATCGGGGTGATCGCCTTCGGGTGGCCGCTGCTCGCCGACTCCGCCTCCGGGCTCGCCCACTCCCAGGACGCGCCCTGGCTCTTCGCGGCGCTGCTCCCGCTCCTGGTCGCCGTCGTCGTCGCGACGATCGCCGACTCGGGTCTGGATGCCAAGGCGATCGCCATGCTCGGCGTACTGGCCGCCGTCGGTGCCGCGCTGCGTCCGCTCGGCGCGGGGACGGCCGGTCTGGAACCGATGTTCTTCCTGATGGTGCTGAGCGGCCGGGTGCTGGGCCCCGGCTTCGGCTTCGTCCTCGGCTCGGTCACGATGTTCGCCTCGGCGCTGCTGACCGGCGGCGTCGGGCCGTGGATGCCGTTCCAGATGCTGTCGATGGGCTGGTTCACGATGGGTGCGGGCCTGCTGCCGGGCCCGGACCGGCTGCGCGGGCGCGGGGAGTTGCTGATGCTCGCGGCGTACGGGGCCGTCGCCGCCTTCGCGTACGGCACGATCATGAATCTCCAGGGCTGGACCTACATCGGCGGGCTCTCGTCCGGGATCTCGTTCCAGCCGGGCGACCCGGTCCAGGAGAATCTGGTGCGCTTCCTCGCGTACTGCGCGGCGACGTCCTTCGGCTGGGACCTGGGGCGGGCGGTGCTCACCGTCGTACTGACACTGACGATCGGCGCCACGGTCCTCAAGGCGCTGCGCCGGGCGACGCGGCGGGCGGCGTTCGACGCGGAGGTCACCTTCGGGGAGCCGACGACGGTCCCGAAGACGTAGTGCCTTCCTCGGCCCCCCGACCCTGCCTACAGCTCCAGCTCCCCCACCGTCTCCACCCCGCTCGTCTCCCCCGTCAGCCGGAACCCCAGCCCCAGGTAGAAGCGTTCGGGCCCGTCGTCGCCGGGGTGCCAGCTGGCGGTCAGGCGGGTGCCGCCTCGGCGGCGGATCTCGGCGGCCACGGATTCGACCGCGAAGCGGCCGTAACCACGCCCCTGTTCACCGGCGGCGATGTTGAGGCGCCACAGTCCCGAGCGGATGTCCTTGCCCGTGCCGTCGTCAGCCCAGTCGATGTCGTAGAAGGCCATCAGGAAGCCGACGGCCCGGTCGCCGTCCAGGATGAGACGGGGCCAGGCGGTGTCCTGGTGTACGTACGCCTCGGCGAGGGACTTGATGACCGGGGCGACGAGACGCTCCTGGTCCGGGCGGACCTTCACGCCGATCGCGGCGTCGAAGTTGGCGGCGGTGATCTTCTCCAGCCGGAGCGTGGTCGTCATACGGAGACGATAGGACCCCGGATCAAGTGGTTTATCTGACGGCCGACTTCGTGCCTTCCTCCCGCACGTCCAGTGCGGTCATGATGCCGGAGCTTTTCCCGCCCGCTCCTTTTCCTGCGTCGTCCGCCGGCTGCGCCCCCGCCGCCGCCCCGGCCTGGAGGCGGCGCGGCCCCGCCAGGACGTACGTGAGGGCGAAGCCCAAGCCCACGACGAGCGCCCCGCCCGCCGCGTCCAGCACCCAGTGGTTGGCGGTGGCGACGATCGCGCAGACCGTGAAGAGCGGGTGCAGCAGTCCCAGGAGCTTCATCCACATCTTGGGCGCGAGCAGGACGATCACGATCCCGCACCACAGCGACCAGCCGAAGTGCAGCGAAGGCATCGCCGCGTACTGGTTGGTGATGGTGGTCATCGGGCCGTAGTCGGGGTTCGCGAGGTCCTGCGGGCCGTGCACGGTGTCGATGTAGCCGAGGCCCGGCATCAGGCGCGGCGGCGCCAGCGGGTAGAGCCAGAAGCCGAGCAGCGCGAGCAGCGTGGCGAAGGCGAGCGAGGCGCGCGCCCAGCGGTAGTCGGCGGGGCGTCGTACGTACAGGACGGCGAGGATGGCGAGCGGCACCACGAAGTGGAACGACGTGTAGTAGAAGTCGAAGAATCCTTCCGCCCAACTGGCCTTCACGACCGCGTGGTTGGCCCACCGCTCGATGTCGATGCCGAGCGCTTCCTCGATGGCGAGGATCTGCTGCGCGTGCGACTCGGCGGCCTCGCGTCCGCCGGTGGCGGCGGCCCGGATGTGCGAGTAGACGGAGTAGCCGACGCGGATGGCGAGCAGTTCGAGCAGCAGGTTCGGCCGGCTGACGAGCCGTCGCCAGAACGGCGCGAGCGGGATACGTCTCCATCGCGCGGCGACCGGCTTCACGTACACGGTCGGGATCGGCCGCGCGAAGTACGGCGACGTACGTGTCAGGAACGGGACGGCGCAGGCGGCGGCCAGGGCCGTGATCAGCAGCACGTTGTCCCGTACGAAGTGCAGGACCGTCATGTTGGGCAGCATCATCCTGCCCGGCAGCGTCATGACTATCACCACGACCACCGGCCACACGGGCCGGTCCGCGGCCCGTGTGCCGACCCGGCCGACGAGGGCGAGCAGCAGCCACAGCAGCTGGTGCTGCCAGGCCGTGGGCGAGATGGCGACGGCCACGCAGCCCGTGATCGCGACGGCCAGCAGCAGTTGCCCGTCCAGGGCGTAACGCGCCGCGCGGCGCAGCCCGACGAAGCAGACGGCGGCGGCCAGCACGACGAACAGCGCGATCTCCAGCGGTCCTTCGAGGCCGAGCCGCAGCAGCGCGCCGTGCAGGGACTGGTTGGCGAGGCTGTCCGGGCTCTCGCCGAGCCCCGCGCCCGCGAGATGGCGTGTGACATACGTCCACGAGTCACTGGGCAGCGCGACCCAGGCGAGCGTCGTGCAGAGGGCGAAGGTGCCGACCGTCGTGAGGGCCTGGCGTCTGCGGCCGGTCAGCCAGAGCAGCGGGGCGAAGACGAGCACGACGGGCTGAAGGGCGGCGCCGAGACCGATGAGGAGGCCGGGGCCGGGTTCACCCCGCTCACCGCGTACGACGAAGAATCCGACCAGGACCAGAAGCACCGGAATGATGCTGGTCTGGCCGAGATGGAAGCTGTTGCGGACCGGCAGGGACAGCATGAGCAGGCTGATCGCGACCGGCGCGGCGAGCAGTCGCGTACGGCGTGACACCGTGCCCGGCAGGGCGCGCGCCGCGACGACGCCGAGGGCGACGACGAGCAGCAGGGTACCGAGCGTCCAGGCGACACCGAGGGCCTGTTCGGCGGCCCGGCCCAGTGGCTTGAGCACCAGACCGGCGAAGGGTGTGCCGGTGAACTTCCCGCTCTCGTAGAGCGAACCGGACACGTGCAGCACGCCGTTGTCCCCGATCCAGGTCTCCAGATCGAGCAGCCGCTCGCCGGGGGGCAGCCGCAGCACGGCCACCGCCTGCCGTACGGCGAGACCGGCCGCCAGCGCCCAGAGCACGGCACGCGCGACCCCGTATCCGCCCTCCACGGACCCGAATCCGCTCCCTGCCACCGTGCTGCCCCGCACACCCTGCTCCGCATTCGCCACGCCGCGCCGACCCTCCGTTTCCAACCCTCGACCCTGGGTCATGAGCCTCGCATTCCCCCACTGTGGAGACTCAGGCAACCCCCTCTTCGCCTGAGTGTCATCCCTGTTTTGTCCAAATGCCGATGAAAGCACCGATGACACCACAGTCGGCGACAGGAACCGGAACGGCGGGCTGGGCCGTCTGAGGCGTTGGGTTGACGCGGCGGGCGAACGGGCGCGCGGCGCGGCGGAACGGGGGAGGTTACGGAGGATGCGCAGGGCTCAACGGGTGCTCCTTGTGGTGTGTGCGCTGCTGCTGACGCAGCTCGGATCACTGATCGCACCGGCGTACGCGTGCGGCTGCGGCGCGATGGTGCCGGGCCGGCAGTCCACGATGGGCGTCGACAGGGAGACGTCGGTGGTCCGTTGGGACGGTGCGACGGAGCAGATCGTGATGCGTTTCACGGTGAACGGGAACGCTCCGGAGGCCGCGTGGATCATGCCGGTGCCGAGCCGGGCCGAGGTGGAACTGGGTGATCCGGACCTCTTCCGTGAACTCGACGACCTCACGGCACCCGAGTACCGCACGCGTTACTACTTCTGGCCACGCCACGACGACTGGCCGTTCGCGTCGGACGGTGACGGCCTGTCGGCCGGCGCGCCGCTGCCGGGCTCCACAGCACCTCCCGTCGGAGTCGTCGGCCGCGAACGCCTCGGCGACTTCGACGTGGCCCGCCTGACGGCGACGGACCCCGACGCGCTGCGGGACTGGCTCGACGACAACGGCTTCGAACTGCCCGCCGATCTCGCGACGGGGCTCCAGCCGTATGTGGACCAGGAGTGGGAGTACGTGGCGGTGCGGCTGGCCCCGGAGGAGGACGGCGCGACACTGGGCGGCACGCTGGACCCGCTGCGGCTGAGCTTCGAGAGCGACCGGCTGATCTACCCGATGCGTCTCTCCCGACTGGCGGACCAGCCCCAGTCGCTGGGCCTTTACGTGCTGGCGGACCATCGGATGGAACCGCGCGACGCGATCGGCGGGGACGCGCCGAAAGTCCGTTTCGCGGGCCGGATCTCGTCGGCGGAGTCACGGGCGGTGGGCGAACTGACGGGCGGCGAGCGGCCGTTCCTCACGGCGATCGACCAGTCCTTCCCACAACCGGAACGCATCGACGCGGACCACGAGTTGCGCGCGACGGCATCGGACACGCCGTACCGGCAGGTCTATTACGACGACGAACTGCGCATGTTCGCCGGCGTCCCCGCGTGGCTGGCGACCGTGGGCGGGGTGTTCGCGGTGCTGATGCTGCTGGTGGTGGGCACGGCCGTTCTGCGGGTACGACGCCGTGCACGGCTGTGAAACCGGGAGCCCGGACGCGCGCCGTCGCCACGCGATACAGAAACGTCACTGTCCGTTACGAGGCGACCGTTCTCGCAGCCATCCGGGAGAGCGCCCGCACCTGGTCAAGAGGGGGCCTGTGCGGACATGTGGCATGTGTCCCGTTCGACGATGATCATTGCCGCGTCGTCTGCCAGGCGCCCTCTTGTGTGATGAAGGAGGGACGCACGCAGCCGGTCCAGCAGCTCTTGAGGGGGGCAGTCGTGCAGCTGTGCCAGGTGCGCGGGCAGGTCGAAGAAGTTCCTGGCGGGGTCACGGGCCTCCAGTACTCCGTCGGTGTACAGCAGCAGCCGGTCACCCTGTCCGAACGAGTACTTCTCGACCGGCATGGGAGACGTGCTGAGGAATTCCTCCAGACCGAGCGGCGGCAATGGGCTCGCGGTCTCCAGGGGGCTGGCCTCACCCCCGCGAAGCAGCAGCGGTGGGGGATGGCCGCGGCTGACCAGTTCGATGACGGACGCATCCGTTACCTGGGCGAGGATCGCCGTGACGAACTCTTCCGCCGGATCCCGCGATTCCGTCGTCTTCGCGAGGTTCTCCACGCGGGTCAGCTCCCGTCGTAGCGCGGCCTCGCAGCGCAGAACCATGACGGGTAGTTCGGGTTCGTAGTGTGCCGCCTCGCGGAACGCGCCCAGTACCGCGGCGGCCGAGCGTACCGCGGGCAGACCTTTGCCCCGCACGTCCCCCACGATGATCCGGATTCCGAAGGGGGTGGCCAGCACCTCGTAGAGGTCGCCGCCGATGCGAGCCCCTGCCTCGGCGGCCAGGTATACGCCCGCGGCTCGCACACCTTGCAGGCGGGCAGGCACAGGGCGTAGCAGCACGTCCTGGGAGACCTGGGCGATCCGGCGGGCCTTCGCCAGCTCCTTCTCCCTGCGTACGCGCGCGATACTGGTCGCGAGACTGGCCACGGACACCACGAGCAGTACCAGCAGATTGGTATAGACCTGCTGAGTGCCCCATGCGTGGTTGTGGGTCGCGGTGGCGACGTTCACCGCCCCCGCCATGAGGATCACCGAACCGGTTCCCGCGGGGCCCATCGTGACGGCGGCCAGAGCAGGGGCAGGCGAGAGCAGCGGGCCCGTGTAGAGAAAGTGGGCGGGGGAAAATTCGATGGTGATCACCAACACGAGCACCACAAACGGCAGGGCCCTCGCGAGAGCGAACAGGGTCCTGCTGGAATTGATCAGGCCCACTCCGGATGCCGAGCCGTGGAACACTCGCATAGCTCCAGCCTCTCACCACACCAGCGCGGATGCTCTGTCCAGCTGGCGGACGCCGACCCGGGCCCAGGACCGAATCAGGAAGTGCCAAAGGCTCGCCGGGCCGGCCCGGCGAGCCTTTAGTGCTTCTGGCCGCGCTGCGGCGCGGGGCGGTTCACAGCGCCGCGACGAAGGCGCGCCAGCCCGCGGCTGAAACGGTGAGCACGGGCCCGCCGGTCACCTTGCTGTCCCGAACAGGAACGACACCCTGCGCGTGGGCGAACGTGGGCGACCACTCGACGCAGTTGCCGCCGTCAGGACCGCTGTACGAGGACTTGACCCATGCGTCGGGAACCGGTTTGGGGTTCACAGTGTCTCCATCTGCTCTCTCAGGAGGGCAGCGCTCTCCCGTGCCGAAAGGGCCTCGCTCGTCAATCCATCGTATGCGTGCGTCGCCGTTCGGACATGCTCGGGCTCCTCGATGATGCCCGCCGTGAGGTAGTTCTCCACGCACACCAGTGTCACGTGGCTCGCGGCGGTCAGGAACGTGACCGGCCAGTTGATGAGAAGGTGCGGCTCGGCATCAAGCGGCAACACTTGAAGGCGAGTTGTCGGCCGTGCACCGTGGTTCAGAAGCGCCCCAAGCTGCTCACGCATCACCTCGGCACCTCCGACGCGGCGCCGGATCACGGATTCACACAGCACGACGCGGAGGCTCGGCGGGGCGGCGCCCCGTAGAAGCTCCTGCCGAGCGAGCCTCGCCCGCACCGACGCCGAGATCTCCTTGTCACTGGCTCTTGGATCACCCGCCGCGAGCATCGCTCGGGCGTATGCGGCAGTCTGCAGAAGCCCCGGAATGACGGTCGGCGACCATTCCCAGATGGCAATCGCCTCGCGCTCCAACGCCATGCGGCGCCGAAAGAGCGCGGGAAACGACTGCGCCGTCACTTCTTCGTTCAGCCGTTTGAAAAGCCCGTCAGTGCCGAAGATCTGATCGAAAACCGCAGGGAGATTGCTGGGGATCGGCGGCACCCCCCGTTCCAAGCGGCTGATCGTCGACTTCGACGTCTTCGCCCTTCTCGCCAGATCCAACTGGGTCATCCTGACCTCGGGATGCAACTCCCTCGCATCCCGCAGGGCTTCACCGAACGCCCTGCGCGGATCGCTTGCCTCGTTGTCGGCATCTAGCGGCTCGGACATGACAAAACCCCTTGGATCAGTCCGCTGAGATCACCCGGGCCGCCCACATAAGCGCAGCTCAAACAGTCGCACATATGCCAGTGCGCCCAACTCGCAGGTTGAACCCGGTTTCCCTTCCAAAGATACATCCATCCGTCGCACTCTGAACATCCCTCATTACTCCCCGTTGAAGGGTGCGACGTGGACCCAATTCCCCTTCCCCCGGACGACCAACTCACCGTCCTCGTAGAGGAGGGCCACTTCTACCGCTTACGCCCCCACACCCCGCCCGCCGCGGACGGATTCGCCCCGGTGACATCAGATCTCCTCCAACACGTTCTCCACGGACTGAAAGGGCTGCCGGAATGACCCGCAGCGAGTCGCGGAAATTGCTGTCCCAGCTCTCCGAAGCCATCGGCGTGGACGGCGTCGTCGTGGTCCGGAAAGCCGAACCGGGCGCGGAAGGGGCCGACTTGGGCCCCGGCTCCGTACTCGCCTGGCCGCCGTGCGAATGCGGGCACCCCAAGTGCCCGGACTACAAGTCCGGTTCGGGCGCCGAAGAACTCCGCTCCCGCGTGGCCGAGCGGAACGGGCTCAGCCGACGCGACGAAGGGGAGTGAAGCCACGCGTCACGACGGCGGGGGGGCCAGTACCCGATCGGTACCTGCCCCCCCGGCGTGGGCGGACCAACGCGCGTTACTCCCCCACCACCGGCCCGCGCGGCGCACTCGCCTGCCATGCCGTGAACAGGGGCACCTCGCCCGTACCGTCCAGGACCACCACGCCGAACGGCCGGTCGAAGGCGATCCGCACCACACGCGGCGGCCGGGCCATCCCCGCGGCCCGCATGACGATCACCGTCACCGCCGCCGCCTCGACGCCCAGTTCGGCGACCTTCACCACCGCTTCCTGCACGACCCGCTGGATTTTCAGCCGTTCCGGCGACAGCCCGGAGAAGTCGGCGGCGTCGCTCGTCGCGTACGTCACGCCGAGCGCCGCGAGTTGGGGCGTGATCTCGGTCGTCGTACGGAGTTCGAGCCGCGGCAGCTCAAGGCCGATCATCTCGGTGTCGATCCGGGCGCGGCGCGATTCGGGCGCCCACGCCGCAGGCAGGACGTCCGCCGCCCTCGCCCCCTCCGCACCGAGCACGAACCTCACCCGCACGGCGGACTCGCCGCCCTCGCAGCGCAGTTCGACCACCTGCGCGCCGTCCACGGTCCAGCCGGAGGCGGCACGGAGTTGCCGCCGCATGGTCGGTACGTGCCGCACCGATCCGGCCGCGTCCGTGAAGGGCAGGTCGGCGGTGGCGCGCGCCTCGAAGGGAATCTGCCAACGCGCCTTCAGAGCAAGGACGTTGACAAGCGCGAGCAGCGTTCCCCCGTCGATTTCCACCGGCAGCTTCTCGATCAGCCCGCCGGTCGCCTCCCGTACCCAGGCGTCGATCTCGGCGGGATCCATGTGCCCGAAGCCGATGTCGGGAAGCGCTTCCCGGTACGCGCGATAGACCGGGATACGGCTCCATACCCGTGTGGCCACGCCGAGTTGCTCGGTCCGGGCCAGCGCGCGAGCGCTGTCGGTCACGGCCCCGGCGACACCGCCACCGATTCCACCGCTGCCCTCCGCGCCGCCGCCAAGCCCCAGCAACGCCTCCAGCTCATCTGCCGTCTCCCTCCGCGCCCCGGCGGTCACCGCGCCGAGCGCCAGCCACAATCCGGCGGGCGAGTACACGAAGTCGCCGTCCACGCCCCCGCGTTCACCATCGCCCCGTACCCGCAGCCACCGCTCGGCGAGCGCCTGCATCGCCCCGGTGTACGTCGTCAGCCCTGTCGTCTGTCGTCCCATGCGGTGAGCGTACGGCGAGCCTCCCGGCCACCCCGTTGAACGAGGACGGCCACGGTCCCAACGCGGCCGTCCTCGCGTCTCCGGGGGGTCTCCTGCCGACCGCCGCCTATCGGGTTGCCCGTATTCGGCTGGCCAAACAGCGCGGCGCCGGGATAGAGAGTTGACCATGAACTGGCACGTCCGCCCCGAGCCCTTCGACACCCCGCAGGCCGTCCGGCTGCGCCGCGACTACTACGACGAGGTCGCGAGCCGCTACTGGAAGCGCCCGGCGACCGAGGCGGAGATCGACGAGGGCCTTGCCGACGACCCGCCCGACCGACTCGCCCCGCCCACCGGCGAGTTCGTGGTCGGGCGGTACAAGGGCGTGCCCCAGGCGTGCGGTGGCGTACTGCTGCTGGACGGCCCCGGCTCCCGTACGGCCGAGCTGACGCGGGTGTACGTGCGCCCCGCCGTACGCGGCACGGGCGGCGGCCGTGCGCTGCTCGCGGCCCTGGAGGCGGCGGCGCGGCGGCTCGGCGCGACGCGGATGGTGCTGGACACCCGGCTCGACCTCGTCGAGGCGCGGGGCCTGTACGCCGCGTGCGGTTACGCGGAGATCCCGGCGTACAACGAAGGTCCCTACCGGGAGATCTGGTTCGGCAAGGACCTCGGCACGCCACCGGCAGGTTGAAGGCCCCGGCTCACACCGAGTGATCGCCGCGCGGCTCGTGCTTGTTGGGCCGTTCGGCGTCCGATCCGCACAACTCGGCGCTCAACTCCCGTACCAGCTCCACCAGATCGGTCGGCCGCTCCGGCCCCCACCAGTCGCCCAGCATCTCGGCCAGCGAATCCTCCCGCGCCCGTGCCAGCACCGTCGCCACGTCCAGGCCGTGCTCGGTGAGAACCAGCCCCACGCCCTCCCGGCGGGCCAGGCCGCGCTCCTCGATCTGCCGGGACGCTTTGTTGACGACGGGCAGCGGTACGCGGGCGGCGTCGGCGAGCCGGGCGGGCTCGACCACGCCGTGGCGCCTGATGCGCAGCAGCATCCAACTGGCCGCCGGGAGCAGGTCGAACCCCGACCTCTCGGTGATCGTCTCGTAGATCCGCCGGCGCCCCTCGCGGGTGCCGAGCACGGACAGCGCGCGGGCGCACTCGTCGAGCGATGAGCGCTGGACCGGGTTGCTGGCCAGGGTCTCGGTGGCCTCGGGGGCGGTCACCGAGCCGCGCAGCTTGTCCTCCTTGAGGAACCAGGCGACGACGAAGGCCACCAGGACGACGGGCACGGCGTAGAGGAAGACGTCGGTGATGGACGTCGAGTACGAGTTGAGCACCCCGGACCGCGTCGAGGGTGGCAGATTCCCCACGGAGCGCGGATCGGACGCGAGTCCGCCCGGCGTGACGCCGGGCGGCAGCCGCTGCCCGGCGAGGGAGTCGGTGAGCTTGTTCCGCAGCAGATTGGTGAAGATCGTGCCGAAGATGGCGACGCCGAACGAGGCGCCGATGGAGCGGAAGAAGGTCGCGCCGGAGGTGGCGACGCCCAGGTCCTCGTAACGGACGGAGTTCTGCGCGACCAGCACGAGCACCTGCATGACCAGGCCCAGACCCGCGCCGAAGACGAAGAAGTACGCGCTCATCTCCCAGGTGCCGCTGCTCACCTCAAGCTGGTGGAGCAGCAGCAGTCCGACCGCGGTGAGGCCGGTGCCGGCGATCGGGAAGACCTTCCAGCGGCCGGTGCGGCTGACGATCTGGCCCGACACGGTGGAGGTGAGGAGCAGCCCGAACACCATCGGCAGCATGTGCACACCGGACAGGGTGGGGGACACGCCCTGCACGACCTGGAGGAACGTCGGCAGATAGGTCATGGCGCCGAACATGGCGAAGCCGACGATGAAGCTGATGACGCAGACGAGCGCGAAGGTCCGGATACGGAAGAGCCCGAGGGGCAGTACCGGCTCATCGGCCCGCCGTTCGACCCGGATGAAGAGGACCAGCAGGATCACGGCGAGGACGGCGAGGCCGATGATCTGGCCGGAGCCCCAGGACCAGGTGGTGCCGCCGAGCGAGGCGACGAGGACCAGGCAGGTGGCGACGGAGGCGATGAGGAAGGTGCCGAGGTAGTCGATGGTGTGCTTGGTCGAGCGCACCGGGATGTGCAGGACGGTGGCGATGACGGCCAGGGCGACGACGCCGATGGGCAGGTTGATGTAGAAGACCCAGCGCCAGCTCAGATGCTGCGTGAACAGTCCGCCGAGCAGCGGTCCCAGGACGCTGGTGGCGCCGAAGACGGCGCCGAACAGGCCCTGGTACTTGCCTCGTTCGCGCGGCGAGACGATGTCGCCGACGATCGCCATGGACAGCACGATGAGCCCGCCGCCGCCGAGGCCCTGGAGGGCACGGAAGATGATCAGCTCGGCCATGCTCTGGGAGATGCCGCAGAGCGCCGAGCCGATGAGGAAGATGACGATCGCCGTCTGGAACAGCCTCTTGCGGCCGTACTGGTCGCCGAGTTTGCCCCACAGGGGGGTGGCGGCGGTCGAGGCGAGCAGATACGCGGTGACGACCCAGGACAGATGGTCGAGGCCGCCGAGGTCGCTGGCGATGGTGGGCAGCGCGGTGGAGACGATGGTCTGGTCGAGCGCGGCGAGCAGCAGGCCGAGCAGCAGGGCGCCGATCGACACGTAAACGGACCGCGGGCTCTGGCCCTCGCCGGGTCCGGGAGCCGAGGGCGGGGTGCTCACTTCCTGAGCCATCGGTATCTCCTCGGGTCTGCGCCTGCCCCCATCCTGATTGTTCTGCTGATGTATGGCCTGTTATGTCCTGCCGAACGGCCGCTCAGGGCTCGCCCGGCGGCCACTCAACCGCCGCGCAACGGCTCCTCAACGGCCAGGACGCGGACTTGCCTCCCGACGGCATCGGGCCGGGCTGCATAATCGCTCACAGCCCAAGGGAGGGGACCCACATTGACCGGACAGCACTGTCCCGGATGCGGTACGCCGCGGGACATGTACGGCCGATCGGGCGCCGGCTGCGACTGCTCGGAGCGGGCGGCGACAGCGGCGGCCGAGGACTTCGACCCACTGCGGATACGGCCGTACGTGGCGCTGGAGGACCCGGACGGGGCCGTACCGTCCATTCCCCCACCGCCACCGCTGCACGGCGGCGACCGGTCGGAGGGCACCGACCCGGCCGAGACGATGCAGCTGTCGCTGCCGGGCCTGCGGACGATGGCGCCGGGAGCCGCTCCGGGCGCGGGGGCCGATCCGGAGCGGACCGGCGGGCGCAGGACGTACGCGATGGTGGCGCTGGCGGCGGCGGCCGTGGCGGTGATCGGTACGGCGTCGTTCGCCGGGGGGCTGTTCACCGGGGACGACGGTGACGGGGCGACGTCCGATCTGAATTCGGGGCTGCCGACGGCGAGTGTGCGGACGGATCCGTCGGATTCCGCCTCGACGCCGGGGTCGGCGTCGGCTTCGGCGAGCGCGTCCGCGAGTGCGTCCGGGTCGAAGTCGGCGACGAGCGGCCCGCCGTCACCGAAGCCGGAGCCCACCACGCCGAGCAAGGCCCCGACGAAGGCGCCGCGGCCGGAGGCGACGCCGGGGGCGGAAGACAGTCTGCGGCGCGGGGACAGCGGGGCGGAGGTCGAGGAGCTTCAGCGCAGGCTGTCGGAGGTCTGGCTGTACAACGACGGATACGACGGCCAGTTCAACGAGAGCGTGGAGGCGGCGGTCCGCGTCTACCAGTCGTACAAGAGCATCGAGGGCGACCCAAGTGGTGTGTACGGCTCGAACACCCGCCGCGCGCTGGAGGCGGAGACCAGCGGGAACGGCCGGGAGCAGGGCGGTGGCGGGCCGGGTGGCGGAGGTCCGGGCAACGGCGCGTCGGGCCGGGGGGAGGGCTGGCGAAACTGACCGGCCAAGAACCCGAGAACAGCCGGCCAAGAACCCAAGAACAGAGGGGCCGCCGAGAGGGTCGGGGTGGCGCGATCACCCACCCACTTTGTATAGTCGTTGAACAAAGCGGTTCTCGTCCGTGTCCCTGACCGGCGGGCGAGAGCCGCTCTTGCCTGCGCTTCCCCCCGCTTGGAGTCCGCCGATGCCGGCCAACGCCCCGACCACGACGACAACCGTCCTGTCCGTCCGCGCGCTCCTGCTCGACATGGACGGGACCCTCGTCAACTCCGACGCCGTCGTGGAACGCTGCTGGCGCCAATGGGCGATCGACCACGGCCTGGACCCGGAGGAGGCGCTGAAGGTCGTGCACGGCCGCCAGGGCTACCTGACGATGGCGGTACTGCTGCCGGACCGGCCCATGGAACTGAACCTTGAGGACAACCGCGTGATGCTTGCGCAGGAGACGGCGGACCTGGACGGCGTTGTCCCCATCGCGGGCGCGCCCGCGTTCATGGAGGCGATCGCCGCCCTGCCGCACGCGCTCGTGACCTCGGCGGACGAAGCCCTCGCCACGGCCCGCCTGACGGCGTCCGGCCTCCCGATCCCGCTGGCCCGCGTCACGGCGGAACACGTATCCGCGAGCAAGCCCGACCCGGAGGGCTTCCTGAAGGCCGCCGCGCAACTGGGCGTCGACCCCGCGGACTGCCTGGCCCTGGAGGACTCCGACGCGGGCATCACAGCGGCCCGCGCGGCGGGTATGCGGGTGCTGGGCGTAGGGCCGCGGGCGGCGTCCCTCTCCCCGACCGCCCACACCCACGACCTCACCGACGTGCGTGTGACCTCACAGCCGGACGGCACGATCCAGGTCCACGTCGGCGCCTGACCCGCTCGCGCTACGGCACGCCCGTCTCCCCTACGCGCCTCTTACACGTGCTGTTCACGCGTCCTGTTCACGCGTCTCCTCGGTGCTTCACCTGTGAATCAGGACCCGGCACCATGATCGATTCATGGCCACGCTCGTCACGCACCCTGAAGGGCGGCGTATGAGGCGGCCCCAGAATCTCGACGACCTCGACCACCCGGTCCTGCTCGCCAACAACCCGCCCGTGCACCACCAGCCGGTCGCCCTTGTTCGCCTCCATGAATCCACCCTCCAGGGCCATCCCCGAATTCGGTCTCACGCGTGCTGCGGGACCTCGTCCTTGAGCATGGTCCGGACCTGCTCCCGCAACTCCGGAGTGTCCTCGTGTCCATGCACGGACACCGCGTGATCACCTGCGGCACGCACTACTTCTTCTTCCTCACCGGAGATCGTGAGCGTGCAATTGCTCTCGCTCGGGAAATCCCGGCAATC
Organism: Streptomyces sp. NPDC050433; assembly: GCF_044458565.1. NCBI lineage: Bacteria > Bacillati > Actinomycetota > Actinomycetes > Kitasatosporales > Streptomycetaceae > Streptomyces > Streptomyces sp. NPDC050433. The sequence continues at coordinate 85,584 of NZ_JBITIB010000035.1, forward strand.
AGCTACCTTGCGCATGACGCACCTCCTCCCTTCCAGTGTCCGCCCGTCGTCGCCCGTACGCGACTGTCACCGGCATCGCCCCCGGCCGGCCCTCCCGCGACATTTGCGCCTGTACGTCAAATAACCCCCGTCCGCGCGCTGTTGGCGCCCCTTGACGCCCCTCACAACCTGACGACAGTCGCCCCGAAACTCTTGATGTGACGTGCTCATGTCGTCACTCTGTTACCTGGTGCCCATCTCTCAGCAACCCGGCGCCGCAACGATGGCCCCCAGGTCCGGTCCAGAACGGTTCGGACGGTCAGCTTCCCCCCACGACAAGGGAGTTCGCATGTCAGGTATCTACGCGCGTCAAGGCCGTTCCGCCGGACGAATAGCCCTCATCGCCGCCTCCGCCGCGCTTGTCTCGGCCACCGCGCTGCTCGTCGCCCCCACGCCCGCCCAGGCATCCCCGCCCACCCCCATCGCCGCCTCCACCGCGCGCACCTACCTCGGCCAGCTGACCGTGCGCACCGAGGGCTCCACCAGCGGTTACAGCCGCGACCTGTTCCCGCACTGGATCACCCAGTCGGGCGCCTGCGACACCCGCGAGACCGTGCTCAAGCGTGACGGCAGCAACGTCGTGACGAACTCCAGCTGCCAGGCGACCAGCGGCAGTTGGTACTCCGAGTACGACGGCGCCACCTGGACCGCCGCCAGCGACGTGGACATCGACCACATGGTGCCGCTCGCCGAGGCGTGGACCTCGGGCGCCAGCAGCTGGTCGACCGCGCAGCGGCAGGCCTTCGCCAACGACCTCGGCAATCCGCAGCTGATCGCGGTCACGGACAACGTCAACCAGTCCAAGAGCGACCGCGACCCGGCCGAGTGGATGCCGCCGCGCGCCGCGTACCACTGCATGTACGCCCGTATGTGGGTGGACGTGAAGCACGCCTACGGCCTGTCCGTCGACTCTGCCGAGAAGAGCAAGCTACAGAGCGTCCTCAACGGCTGCTGACACCCACTGGACGGCCGGCCCGGAACCGCTCGGTGCCGCCTTTCACAGACCGGAACCTGGTCGGCCCCCTCCGTCGTTCCGTACCGTACGGGGCGACGGAGGAGGCACCATGACCGGGCTGCGCCTGGGACCACTGCTGCGCTATGTCGACGGGGAATCCGCCGGCACGGCCACGATCTGGGTCGAGACGGACCGGCCGTGCACGGCCGAGGTCCGCTGCGAGGGCGGCGCGTACGGCTCGTCGCGCACGTTCCTGATCGCCGGGCACCACTACGCGCTGATCCCGGTGACCGGGCTGACGCCCGGCACGACGGTCTCTTACGAGGTGCTGCTGGACGAGGTACGGGTCTGGCCGCCCGAGGACTCCCCGTTCCCGCCGAGCGTGATCCGTACGCCGGCGCCCGCCGGGCCCGGCGCACCCGACGGGCCGGACACGCCCGGCGCCCCCGACCTCCACGTCTCCTTCGGCTCCTGCCGCTGGGCCTCCGCGCCGGTCGGTGAGCCCGACCCGGTCGGACCCGACGCCCTGCACACCCTCGCCGCGACCCTGACGGCCGACCCCGGAGCCGTACGCCCCGACGTCCTGCTCCTCCTCGGCGATCAGGTGTACGCCGACGAGACGTCGAAGACCACGCGCCGATGGCTGGCCGAGCGCCGTGATCTGGCCGTACCGCCGGGCGCGGAGGTCGCGGACTACGAGGAGTACACGCACCTCTACGACGAGTCGTGGAGCGACCCCCAGGTCCGCTGGCTCCTCTCCACCGTCCCGAGCTGCATGATCTTCGACGACCACGACGTGATCGACGACTGGAACACCAGCGCGTCGTGGGTGGCCGAGATGCGCACCGAGCCGTGGTGGCGGGAGCGCATCCTGAGCGGCCTGATGTCGTACTGGGTCTATCAGCACCTCGGCAATCTCTCCCCCGCCGAACTGGCCTCGGACAAGCTGTACGCCGCCGTGCGCGCGGAGCAGGACGGCACCGACCGGCTGCGGGAGTTCGCCGCCGAGGCGGACGCCGATCCGGCCTGTGTGCGCTGGAGTTACCGCCGCGACTTCGGCCGGACGCGCCTGCTGATGGTCGACTCACGGGCGGCCCGTGTCCTGGAGGAGGGGCACCGGGAAATGCTCGACGAGGAGGAGGCCCGATGGGTGCGCCACCAGGCGCTGACCGATCCGGGCGACCGTGATCATCTCCTCATCGGCACCTCCCTGCCCTGGCTGCTGCCGCCGCTGGTCCACGACGCGGAGAGCTGGAACGCCGCGCTTGCCCGTGGCGAGCGCGGCAAGCGGTGGGCGCGCTTCGGCGAGGCCCTGCGCCGCGCGGCGGACCTGGAGCACTGGGCGGCGTTCCCGACGTCGTTCGACAAGCTGGCGCGGCTGATCGCCGAGGTGGGCAGCGGGCCCGACGCACCGGCGACGATCTGCGTGCTGTCGGGCGACGTGCACCACGCGTACGTCGCCGAGCCTGCCTGGCGCACGGGGCAGCCGACGTCGCGCGTCGTCCAGCTCACCTGCTCGCCCGTGCACAACTCGATCCCGCTCTCGATCCGCCTCGGATTCCGGTTCGGCTGGAGCAGGGTGGGCCGGCGGCTGGGCCGCGCGTTCGCCCGGCACGGCCGGGTGGCCGCGCCGTCCGTCACCTGGGGCAGGACCGGCGGGCCCTGGTTCGGCAATCAGCTGATGACGCTTTCGTTGCGGGGACGTACCGCGCGGCTGAGCCTGGCCCAGGCGCAGGCGGTCGGCGGAGAGCAGAACGGGGGGACGCGCCTCGTGACCGTCGATGAACGGGAGTTGGCCCCGTAAGGACACCGGGGTGGCCTCGGAGCCGTACATACACACCGTTTGACGCCCTTTCATCCGCACTCATTCCTCTATGACTGGTTCCTCCGTACCGGACATTGGCCTTCGCATGCCCTGCCGAACGGGACGTCCGTCGCAGTCGCGACAAGTGCGCCGAAAGAAGCAGGTCAGACGACACGCCTCGAATTCGCTCCGGAGAACGGACGTTCGGCCGAGAAACACCCGTCATCAGAATGTTGAACTTGCAAGCATTACTGAGGGTGGCCTAACGTGAAGGCTCTCGTCGGTTACGTCCCGAACCGAAGGAGCCCCACCCCCATGTCCACACGCCTCAACCATGCGCAGCCGTACGCCCTCGGACTCTTCCGCATGGTGATCGGACTGCTCTTCGCCTGCCACGGCGCCGCGACACTCTTCGGCGTCCTCGGCAAGGACACCCTGGAAGCCGGCACATGGCCCGGCTGGTACGCCGCCGTCATCCAGCTCGTCGGAGGCAGCCTGGTCCTCCTCGGCCTGGGAACCCGGATCGCCGCGTTCGTGGCCTCGGGCTCGATGGCGTACGCGTACTTCAACGTCCACCAGCCCGACGGGCTGTTCCCCCTGGAGAACGGCGGCGAAGCCTCGGCGATCTTCTGCTGGGCCTTCCTGCTGATCGTCTTCAACGGCCCCGGCGCACTCTCGCTGGACCGGCTCATCGGCGCGCGCGGCACACGCGAGCCGGAGCGCCGGGACGAGCCCACGGCGGTGGCGGCCTGACAGACAGTCAGCCCGGCGGTCGGCCCGGCGGCGAGACAGCCGGAAAGGCCGAACAACTCGAACAGCACGAACAGTTCGAACGGCTCGTATAACCCCAACAGCAGTACAGGCGCCCGGATCCCGTTTCGACGGGGTCCGGGCGCCCTCCTGTCCGGCAGACTCGGCCCGACACTCACATTCGGCCATTCCCTGATCTCAGCCAACACGCAAACAGGAGGTGGACAACACCCGCCCCGTGGGAAGGTGGTCCACCACACGGGCGTACGCTGTATGGCTGACAGCCACCCTCCATTCGCTTCGCGCGAGAGGAGGTTGACGGTCAGGGGGATACGAGGCCGGGGGACTTCGGCTTCGTTACGGAAACGGGGATGCAAAGGTGCTGGAGAGTCTGGGCGCGCTGACCGGCAGCCCATGGATCTACGCTGTTGTGGCGCTCTCCGTGCTTCTGGACGTGTTCCTGCCCGTCCTGCCCAGCGGTGTGCTGGTGATCACGACCGCCACGGCGGCGGCAGCGGGTACCTCGGCGGTCGCCGACGCCGCCGGCAAGGTGTCGCACGTGGCGCATGTGCCTCAGGAAGTGCCTTCGCTGCTGGTGCTGATGGTGTGCGCGGCCGTCGCCTCCGTGATCGGCGACTTCGTCGCGTACCGCCTCGCCTGGCGCGGCGGCGACCGGCTGGCCCGCGCGATCGCGCGCTCACGCCGGCTGACCACCGCGCAGGAACGCCTCGGCGCGTCCCTCACCGGCGGCGGGATCCTCGTCGTGATCGCGCGCTTCGTCCCGGCGGGCCGCTCGGTGGTCTCGCTGAGCGCGGGCGCCGCGCACCGCAAGATGAAGGAGTTCCTGCCCTGGTCGGCGCTCGCGGCCGTGGCCTGGACGGGTTACAGCGTGGGCCTCGGCTACTTCGGCGGCCAGTGGCTCGGCGCGAGCTGGTTCGGCGCGGCGGTGTCGGTGCTGGCGCTGTTCGCGGCGGGGGTGGTGGCCGCGTACATCGTGCGCCGCCCGCGCGCACGGGTCCCGGCGCCGGCCGTCTGAGACGACGAGGCCAGAACCCTCACGACCCCCACGACCCCCACGACCCCTACGGCCTCAGGCGCGGGCTGCCGCGCCTCGTACCTCGATGCCGTCGAGCAGCCGCATCGTCGAGGCGGCGATCTCGTCGACGGCCCGGTCGAACACCTCGCGGTTGTGGGCCGCAGGGGCGCGGAACCCGGAGACCTTGCGTACGTACTGGAGGGCGGCGGCCCTGATCTCCTCCTCGGTGGCTTCCTCGGGGATGACGGGCGGACGGAGAGTCTTGATACTGCGGCACATACCTCCAGTGTGACCGATCGCCGCCGCTGGTGGGTTCGGAGACAGAACTGACCGCTTCTGCCGCATGCCTAGTACTCCAGCCGCAGATCGTGATCACGATTTGAGTCGTCGCGGTAGTTGGCCATGTGGGCTTATGAGTTCTTACAGGGGAAGGCATACTGCCCGCCGAGTCGGAGTACAGCAACCATGTACAGGCTCACGGACACCGTCGGAAGCAGAAAGGCGAGAACCGTGTGGACGACGAGCCCTCGCCCTGGGGCAAGGCCCAGATGTGCCCGGGCCGCACGGCTCACGCGGGGCCTGGAGACACCTCGCGCGGCGTTCGCGTCCGCCTTCTCGATCGCCCGGTGTAGCTTTCTGCGGCTTCTCTCGGTCGTGATACCCAGTCGCACACCGTGGGCATCGAGCACCAGCAGGGTCCGGTACGTGCTGCCGTACGAGAAGGTCGTCAGCAGCCGAACGGTAGTGATCCGGTTGAGGTCGACGGACCGTTCGCCGGTCAAGGTGTGCGCAGCCAGGTGCGACGATGAGTGCCGGAACGGGGCTCGCTCCTCGCACAGTGCCGGTAGCAGGACGGAGCTGGCGATCACGGACAGCAGGCCGAGCACGATCGGTGCGCCCTCGGGGATTGCCCCCGCCCTGGCCAGCCCGTAGCCGCCGAAAGGCAGCAGAAGGACCGTCACCGCCAGGGCCGATCCCATGCGTGCACGCGCCACGCTGCGGGTTGTGGTTGCTTCCATTGACGCCCCCCGTTTCTGCCAGCAGACATCAGCATGCGTGCGCGGCGGATCTCTGCGCATTGCCGGTGTCCGGCAATCTTCGGCTCGGGATCCAGCGGGTCCAAGCGCCAGTACCAGCAGGACTCCCTGATCTCGTCGTTCGTCGGGGAACAGGACGGCCACTGCGTGATCTTGGTGAGGTGTGAGGACTCTTCAAGATAGTGCGGTGGCCGCGAGCCGCAGCGTAGACCCTGCCCGCTGGCAGGAGGCGTTCGAGGCCCTGATGAGCCAGATAGCGGGCCGTTTCGCGCGGGTTGAACCCCGGCGGCGGGTAAGGGACTTGGTGTTGGGACTGCTATCGGACCTGCCGCGCAAGAACTGCTGGTCGATCGCCGAGTGGGCCGGGGAGGCGAGTCCGGACGGCATGCAGCACCTGCTCGGCCGGGCCAGGTGGGACGCCGACCGCGTGCGTGATGACGTGCGTGAGTATGTGCTGGAGCATCTGGGCGACGAGGATGGGGTGCTGGTGGTGGACGAGACCGGGGACGTGAAGAAGGGCACGCACACCGTCGGTGTCCAGCGCCAGTACACCGGCACCGCCGGGAGGATCGAAAACGCGCAGGTCGCGGTCTACCTCGTCTACGCGGGCCGCCGCGGGCACGCGGCGGTGGACCGGGAGCTGTACCTTCCGCGCTCGTGGACGTGCGACCCGGACCGCTGCCGGGCGGCCGGCCTGGGCGAGGACACCGTCTTCGCGACCAAGCCAGAACTGGCCGCCCGGATGATCGGCCGGTTCCTCGACGCCGGGCACCGCGTGGGCTGGGTCGCGGGGGACGAGGTCTACGGAGGAAACCCGAAGCTGCGGTCTGCGCTGGAAGAGTGCGGCACCGGCTACGTGCTTGCCGTCGCCTGCTCTTACGCAGTCACCGCTGGCGCCAAGAAGTTCCGCGCGGATACCTTGGCCGCGAAGGTGCCGAAGCGGGCCTGGCAGAAGCTGTCGGCAGGGGCCGGCGCCAAGGGACACCGCTTCTACGACTGGGCCGTCATCGACCAGGCCGAACCCCGGATCGGCCGCCACCAGCTGCTGATCCGCCGCAATCGCGCCACCGGTGAACTCACCTACTACCGCTGCTGGTCGCCCGGCCCGGTGCCCCTGGCCACACTGGTTCGCGTCGCCGGGTCGAGATGGCGGGTGGAGGAGACCTTCCAGGCCGGAAAGGGCCTGGCCGGACTGGACGAGCACCAACTCCGCCGCTACAACTCGTGGTCCCGCTGGGTCACCCTGGCCATGCTCGCCCACGCCTTCCTCGCTGTCGTCCGCGCCGACGAACACACGCGTTATTCCTCACCCGACGGGGACGGGCTCATCCCGCTCACCTGCAACGAGATCCAGCGACTGTTCACGACTCTGGTCGTCCAGCCCGTGCACAACGTGGCCCACCGGCTCGCCTGGTCCATCTGGCGACGTCGCCACCAGGCCCGAGCTAAGGCCAGCCATTACCGGAGGCAAGCCGCGAGTCCGACATGAAGATCACGATCTACGGCTGGAGTACTAGTGTTGTGAGTCTTAAGTTTCCGTAGAGTTGTCTCATGACGCGTCCGGGACCGAAGCTTGTGCCGTTGGATCTGACCGATGTCGAGCGGTCG